>JAYVCL010000076.1:0-9341 GCA_043749975.1 Burkholderiales bacterium | reverse complement strand
GTTGGGAATAGTGTGCACGTGTCCACCAATCAGCTAAGTGGACACGAGCATCCTAAAACGATGGATCAAGATCAAGGTGCCGCGGCTAGACGCTTACGCCTCGGATGCGGTTCGTATACCTCGACTCGCGGTTTCGCTCTACGCTTCCTCCCCACGCTCGGTCGCCCTCACGCAGTTGCGCTTCACTTCGCTCACTGTGGTCAGCTCGCGGGAGGACTTGCACCTCCAAGATCGCGCCCATGCTGGGCGCACAACGAAAAAGCCGCCCGAAGGCGGCTTTTTGCGAATCGGCGGAGCCGATTACTTCTTCATCGCATCGGCAGCTTTGCCGGCTGCGTCTTTGGCAGCGTCGGCAGCCTTGCCAGCAGCATCCTTGGCCGCATCGGCAGCCTTGCCGGCAGCATCTTTCGCCGCATCGGCGGCCTTGCCAACGACGTCGGTCGCGGTGGCACCGGCAGCGGTGGCGGCGCTTGCAGCGGCGTCGGCAGCAGCGGTGGCAGCGGTGTCAACAGCAGAAGCAGCGGCCGAAGCGGCCTCCACGACCGGCGCAGCGGCGGCTGCAGCCGCAGCGGCAGCGGGTGCAGCCGTTTCTTCTTTCTTGCCGCAAGCGGCGAGGGAAATGGCAGCAACAAGGGTGGCCAACAGGAGCGAGTTTTTCATGCTTTATCCTCAATCAAAGGGGTCGAACAATTACCGGTAATTGTGGGAACACTCTGAAATCAAAGAGCCCCAACGCTCACAGACGCAAAACGTCAGGGCACGTTCCGTCTAGCCGACGATTATAGCTGGCATAGGGAACTTCCCTAGAGACCGAGCGTTGTGGCTGGGAACGCTTCTGCAGACCGTTGCAAAACCGCATCAATCAACTCGCTCGCCAAGCGGCCGTCCGCCGCTTGGTGGGAGCAAGTTCCACGGTGGCGAACCGCGTCCACCAGCTTCACCGTCACCAGTCCAGGCGCTGTCAAAAGAACGGGCATTCGCCCTTGCTCCATCGGCTCGACGATTCGACACTCGACCACATTTGCCCGCTGCCGACGCCACGCCACCCAACGCGGATGGCGGCGCACCAGGTCGTCAAAATTCTGGGCCAGTACCACCATCTTTCGGTGCGGCTGCGCCCACTGCGTGAGGTTGTCGATGACGCCGGGCTCGTTCAGTGGCCAATCGGCAAAGTCGGTGTCGCACAACCAGACTTGACGGCACGCGTGCGTGGCGACCTCGGCAAATGCGGCACGCAGCGCGTCATGAAACTCGCTGCGCGAATTGATCAATTTGCGGACTTCGTTTTCCATCTGAAACTCCATTCTCGATCGGCCTTCCCTTCAATGGGCATGCAGCCAGCCCGATTGCACCCAGCCCAGCACCAGTTCACGCGCACCGGCGCTCAGGCGGCGCATGCCGGCAGCGTCGAGCGCGCGCGTGTCGGCCAAGCGGCGCATCAGCGCGGCGTCGCGCCCCGATGCCGCAAAGGACTCACCGTTGATGAACACGTGAGCGTCGTCGTACATCATGCGTGAGCGACGATCGAGTCGCACCTCAGCCACCGCGCCGGCTGATTCGCGTTCATCGAACCAGACCTGCGGCTTCGGCTCGCTGAGCCATTCGCCCACGGTGCAGGCCAGCGCTTTCGGATCGCGCAGCACCGCTGCCACCGCAGCGCTGGCAAAGGCCTGCAAGGCATCGGGCACGCGGGCGGGCATGTCGGTGGCGGCTTGGCGCGGGTCACGGTATTGCTTCGCATCTGCGTCGATGGGTTCAGTCTCGAGCAGGCGCTGCAAGACTTCGCGAATTGCCTCGTGGTCGTTCGGTGCGCGAAAGCCGATCGAACAGGTCATGCATTCGCCCTCGGCCACGCCGTCGTGCGCCCAGCGCGGCGGCAGGTACAGCATGTCGCCGGGCTCCAACAGCATTTCTTCTTCGGCCTCGAAGTTCGCCAGAATCTTGAGCGGCACATCGGGCTGCAGCGTCGCGTCGGCCATGCGCCCGATGCGCCAGCGTCGCCGACCTTGCACCTGCAACAGAAACACGTCGTAAGAGTCGAAATGCGGGCCCACTCCGCCGCTGTCGGTGGCGTGCGAAATCATCAGGTCATCGAGCCGTGCGTCGGGCACGAAACGAAACTGCGACAGCAGTCGATGCGCTGCCTCGACCTGCAGGTCCACGCCTTGCACCAGCAGGGTCCAGCCCGGCTGCGTCAGCGGCGGCAACTGGCGGCGCGTGAAGGGCCCATGGCGCATCGTCCAGGCGGCACCCCGGTGCACGATGAGGCGCGAGTCCACATCGTCCCGCCCGGCCAGGGCAAACAGTTCCGCGCGCGAAACCGGCGGCTCGATGCCGGGCAGCGCCTGGCGGATCAGCAACGGCTTTTTTTGCCAATGGCGGCGCATGAAAGCCTGCGGCGACAAGCCGGCCAGCAAGGGCGTGGGAAGCGTGATGTCCATGTCCGGCATTGTCGCGTGTGCGATCATTCCTGAATGCTCATCAACACCCCCTGCGTCGTCAGCCTGGTCTGGCGATTGGAAGATGCCCAAGGCACCCTGATCGACGAATTGTCCGATCCAGTCGAGTTCTTTTTTGGCGGCGACGACCTGCTCGCCAAGGTCGAAGAGGCGCTGGCCGGACAGGCCGCGGGCTTCGAGGCCAAGCTGCATCTGGAACCCGAACATGCCTTCGGCGAGTACGACTCGGCGCTGGTATTTTTCGAATCGCGCAGCATCTTTCCGGAACAAACCGAAGTCGGAATGCAGTTCGACGGCATGCCCGACGGTGCCGTCACCGAGGGCATGCCCGCAGAGGCGGTCTACACCGTTACCGAGGTCTATCCGAGCCATGTGGTGCTCGACGGCAACCACCCGCTGGCCGGCATCGCGCTGCGGCTGGACCTGACGGTGCGCGACGTGCGCACGGCCACCGCGCAAGAGGTCGAGGCAGGCAGCGTGAGCCTGCCCCAGGTCAGCGTGATGACCCGCCTGTCACCCGGCCCGCAAATTCATTGAGCCGGATCAGGTCCCGTCCGAAAGGACCTCCTGCGTCAGCACCGGCCCCTTGCCGCTGAACCGGTCGAGCGCGAGGTAGATCACCGGCGTGATGTACAGCGTGACGGCCTGCGAAAACACCAGGCCGCCGACCACCGCCAAGCCCAGCGGCTGCCGCAGTTCTGCCCCTGCACCCAAGCCCAGCGCAATCGGCAGCGCGCCCATCAAAGCGGCCAGCGTGGTCATCATGATCGGGCGAAAACGCAGCACGCAGGCTTCGCGGATGGCGGCCTTGGGCGTCATGCCGCGATGGCGCTGCGCATCGAGCGCGAAGTCGATCATCAGGATCGCATTTTTCTTGACGATACCGATCAGCAGCAGGATGCCGATGGTGGCGATCAAGGTCAGGTCCTGGTTGAAAATTCTCAACATCAGCAGCGCGCCGACCGCGGCCGATGGCAAGCCGGCCAGGATGGTCAGCGGGTGGATGTAGCTCTCGTACAGCACGCCCAACAGCACGTAGATCACCAACAGCGCCGCGATGATCAAGATCGCCTGGCTGCCCTGCGAACTCTTGAACACCGCCGCGTCGCCGCCGTAACTGGTGATGACCGACGACGGCATGCGCATCTCGTCGCGATAGGTTTCGATCTTGCGCGTAGCGTCGCCCAGGGCCGTGCCGGGCGCGAGGTTGAACGACACCGTCACTGCCTGCAATTGCCCCACGTGGTTGATCGACGTCGGCCCGACGCTGCGCTCGACCGTGCTGAAGCCCGACAGCGGCACCAGCGCACCGGTCGATGAGCGCACGAACACATTGCCGAACGCGCTCTCATCCTGGCGGGCCGAAGGCGTCACTTCCATGATCACCTGGTAGCTGTCCACGCTGGTGTAGATGGTGGACACCTGCCGCTCGCCGAAGGCGCTGAACAGGGCCGAGCGCACCGCGTCGATCGACACACCGAGCGTGTTGGCGCGGTCGCGGTCGATCTTCAGCGAGGCCTGCAGCCCGCGCAATTGCGAGTCGCTGGTGACGTCGCGAAACATCGCGTCGGGCCGCATCTTGTCTTGCAGGCGCTGCGCCCAGGCGTTGATCTCGTCGGCCTTCACGCTCTGCAAGATGTACTGGTATTGCGCCTTGCTGGCGCGCCCGCCAAGTTGCAGGTTCTGGATCGGCCGCATGTAGACGGCAATGCCGGGCACGTCGCGCAGTTTGCGGCGCAAGCCTTCGATCACCTGCTTCATTTGCGGCCGCTCGCCGCGCGGCTTCAGGTTGATGAACAAACGCCCGGTGTTCTGCGCGCCACCGCCGCCGTTGAAGGAGTTGACGGTGGCCACGTTGGCGTCGGCCCGGAAGACTTCCGCCACGCGGCCCTGCAGCCTGAGCATGTCTTCGAACGACGTGTCTTCAGACGCTTCGGTCGACACGCTGATCTGGCCGATGTCTTCTTCGGGGAAAAATCCCTTGGGAATGTCGACGAACAAATAGGCAGTGGCCGCCAGGGTCAGCGCCGCCACCAGCAGCACCCAGCCCCGCTGCCGCAAGGCCGAGTCGAGCGTGCGCGAGTAGCCACGCAGCACCGCGTTGAAGCCGCGCTCGAAGGAGCGAACCAAGGCACCTGGCGGCCGCTTGTGAGCGTCGTCGGTAAGAAAGCGGCTGGCCAGCATCGGCACCAGGGTCAGCGACACGAAGGCCGACGCGACGATGGCCAGCGACACGATCACGGCGAATTCGTGGAACAGCAGGCCGATCACGCCGGGCATGAAAAAGATCGGGATGAACACCGCCACCAGCGAGGTGGAAATCGAGATGATCGTGAAGCCCACTTCGCGCGAGCCGAGCAGCGCCGCCTGAAACGGCGCCACGCCTTCTTCAACATGACGCATGATGTTTTCCAACATCACGATGGCGTCGTCGACCACCAAGCCGACGGCCAAGGTCAGGCCCAAAAGCGAAATGTTGTCGAGGCTGTAGCCCAGGCCGAACAGCATCGCGATCGCACCGATCAGCGACACCGGCAGCGACAGCGTGGGAATCACGGTGGCGACGAAGCGGCGCAGGAACAAGAAGATCACCAACACCACCAGCACGATGGTGCTGAGCATGGTCAGCGTCACGTCGTGCAGGGCCGCTCGCACCGAGACGGAACGGTCGTTCACCAGGGTCATCTTCACCGACTGCGGCAACTGCGACCGGAACCCGGGCAGCGCCGCCTTCACCGCATCGACCACCGCGACCGTGTTGGCGTCGGGCTGGCGCTGCACCGACAGCGCGATGGCGCTGTCGCCGTTGAAGCTGGCCGCCGATCTGACGCTCTCATAGCTGTCTTCGACGACAGCCACATCGCGCAGGCGCACCGGCGAGCCGCCACGGTTGCTGACGATCAACTCACTGAACTCGGCCGCGTTGCGCAACTGGCGATTCGCCTGCAGCGTGAGCGTCTGCTTGGGGCCTTCAAGCGTGCCGACCGGCGTGTTGACGTTGGCCGCCTTCAGTGCGGCACTCAGTTCGTCGAGGCTGATGTTGCGCACGGCCAGCGCGTCGGGCTGCACCCGCACACGCACGGCGAACCGTTTCGCGCCGTTGATGTTGACCTGCGCCACGCCCTCCAGGGTGGACAGCGTGGGCAAGATCAGGTGCTCGGCGAAATCGTTCAGGTCGGATGGGTTCAGGGAGGGCGAGGTGAGCGCGATGAACAGCACCGGCGCATCGGCCGGGTTGACCTTGCGGTACGACGGCAGGCTGGTCATCTCGACCGGCAGCGCGCGCTGCGCACGCAGCAAGGCCGCTTGCACGTCGACCGCCGCCGCGTCGATGTTGCGGCCCTCGTCGAACTCTAGCGTCACCGAGGTGGAGCCCAGTGTGTTGGCCGAGCTGATGATGCTCAGGCCGGGGATGGTTTGAAACTGCTTCTCGAGCGGCAGCGCCACCGAGCTGGCCATGGTCTCGGGGCTTGCCCCCGGCAGCGACGCCGACACGTTGATGACCGGTGTGTTGTAGCGCGGCAGCGCCGCCACCGGGATGCGCGTGTAGGCGATCACCCCGGCGACCACGATCGCGAGGTTGAGCAGCACCGTCATCACCGGACGGCGGATGAACAACTCGGACAGATTCATGGCTGCGCGGCCGGCTGCTGCGTGGCTGCGGACGATACACCGTTGCCCGGACGCTCGAGCACCGGCGAGCCGGCACGCACGTTCTGCCGCCCGTCCAGAATCACCCGTTCACCGGCGCGCACACCCGTGACCACCGCGTCGGTGCCCGCGGATTGCAGCAGTTCCACCGGCCGCATTGCCGCCTTGTTGCCAGCATCGACGATGAACACCGCCCTGCCCCGCGCGTTCTGAACAATCGCCGCCAGCGGCAGCACCAAGGCGTCCTTGATCGTCTGCACGCTCATCTTCACATTGACGAAAGCACCCGGCCACAGCGCCTGATCCTTGTTGTCGAATACAGCCTTCACCTTGACGGTGCCCGATGCGGCGTCCACCCCGCTGTCGACGAATTGCAGCTTGCCCACCAGTGGCGTGGCGTGTTCGGGCAGCACGGCCGTGACCCGCCCGCCGCCTGCGCGCAAGGCTTGCAGCGCATCGCCCACATTGCGTTGCGGCAAGTTGAAGGCGACCAGCACCGGGTCGAGCTGGGTGATGGTGACCAAGGCCGTGATGTTGGCCTGCACCGTGCTGCCGGCGAACACATTCACCGCCCCGGCGCGGCCCGCTGCCGGTGCGGTGATGCGGCCGTAGCCCAAAGAAACCTTGGCCGTCTCGATGGCCGCCAGGTCGGAGTTGACGAGCGAGATTTGCGTGTCGACCAGCGTCTGGTTGGTGTCCACCGCGCCTTGCGAAATGAAGTTCTGCGCCAGCAGCTCGTGGCTGCGCGCGAGTTGACGCTGCGCATCGGCGAGCGTGGCCTGGTCGCGCGTGAGTTGCGCCTTGGCCCGGTTCACATTCGCCTCGTCGGCACGCGTGTCGAGCGTGAACAGCAACTGGCCCGCGTTCACGAACTGCCCTTCGCGAATGTGAACCTGCTTGATGACGCTGCTGAGCTGCGGGCGCAGTTCGACGCTGCTGACGGCGGTGACGGTGCCCGACGCTTCGAGCTGCACATCGAAATCGCGCTGCTGCACGCGCACCGTGGTCACGCTGACGGCGGGGGCCGCAGCAGATGCGGCACCCGTCGGCGCAGTGGCGCTGCCAGAGACTGCGCCAGCCTCACCCTGCGCCGTTCTGGCGGGCCCGTAGTACCAGACAGTGGCACCCACCAACGCCACGAAGCCCACGAAGGCCACGCCTGCCATCAAGATTCTGTTCATCGGCGGCTGAGCTAAATCCAAAGTTCTGTCGGAAAGGTTGAGAGGGCTCACAGGCAACAAGAGTGCCCGACGCAAGCTTTGCTTCACACTTCTTTTCTCAACGCGATCCGGTCGAGCCGAACCCGCCTTCACCGCGGTCTGACGCGCCGAACTCCTGCACACGCCGGAACGCCGCCTGCACCACCGGCACGATGACAAGTTGCGCCAGCCGCTCCATCGGCTGCACGGTGAACGCGGCATGGCCTCGGTTCCAGCAGCTCAGCATCAGCGGCCCTTGGTAATCGGAGTCGATCAGGCCCACCAGGTTGCCGAGCACGATGCCGTGTTTGTGGCCCAGGCCCGAGCGCGGCAGGATCATCGCGGCCAGGCCGGCGTCGCCGATGTGGATGGCGATGCCGGTGGCAATCAGTTGCGTCTGCCCCGGCTCCAGCAGCAGCGGCGCGTCCAGGCAGGCGCGCAGGTCGAGGCCGGCGCTGCCGGGTGTTGCATACGCAGGCAAGTGGTCCGCCATGCGTGGGTCGAGCACCTTGATGTCGATCGTCGTCAGCGAGTGTTTCATGTGGAATGGCTGGCGATGCGACCTGCGATCTCGGCCACCAGTTGCCGAGCCAGCGTGAGTTTGTCGGCGCGCGGCAATTCGCGGTGGCCATTGGCATCGACCAAGGTCAGCATGTTGTCGTCTTGCCCGAATGTGGCAGGGCCGAGGTTGGCCACGATCAGCGGCACGTTTTTTCGCCTCAGCTTTTCGCGCGCATGGGTGAGAAGGTCGTGGCTCTCGGCGGCAAAGCCGACGCAGTACGGGCCCTTCGGCAACCGCGCCACAGTGGCCAGGATGTCAGGGTTCTCAAGCAGCTCGATGCGTGCCGCAACGGTGCTGCCGTGCTTTTTGATTTTGTGCTCCGACAAGGCGGCTGGCCGCCAGTCGGCCACGGCTGCGGTGGCCACGAACACATGCTGTTGCGGCGCTTCTGGCAGCACCGCGTCGAACATCTGCTGCGCCGTGCCCACGTCAATGCGCCGCACCCCGCGCGGCGTGGGCAGGTGCACCGGGCCGGCCACCAGGGTGACCTCCGCTCCAGCCTCGCGCGCAGCCCGCGCGACGGCGAAACCCATCTTGCCGCTGGACAGATTGGTGATGCCGCGCACCGGGTCGATCGGCTCGAAGGTGGGGCCGGCGGTGATCAACACGCGTTTGCCCAACAATGCCTTGGGTTGAAAGAAAGCGATCACGTCGGCCAGCAATTCTTCGGGCTCCAGCATGCGGCCGTCGCCGATCTCGCCACACGCCTGGTCGCCACTGGCGGGGCCGAGGATCACCGTGCCGTCGGCCCGCAACTGCGCCGCGTTGCGCTGGGTGGCGGGGTGCGCCCACATCTCGCGGTTCATCGCCGGGGCGATCAACAGCGGGCAGCTTGCGATGGGTCGCGCCAGGCACAGCAAGCTCAGCAAATCGTCGGCCCGGCCATGTAGCAGCTTGGCCATGAAGTCGGCGCTGGCCGGGGCCACCAGCACCGCATCGGCCTCACGCGTGAGGTTGATGTGCGCCATGTTGTTGGCCACACCGCCCGCCGGGCGCGCGTCCCACTGACTCGTGAACACGCTGCGGTTCGACAGCGCTTGCAGGGTCACTGCGGTGATGAATTGCTCGGCTGCTTCGGTCATCACCACCTGCACCGTGGCACCGGCCTTCATGAGGGCGCGCGTCAGTTCAGCGGCCTTGTAGCAGGCGATGCCGCCGGACAGGCCCAGCACGATGTGCTTGCCAGCGAGTTCAAGAAGTTCAGTCATGCTTGGCTAACGTTCGCGCTAAGCGGAGTGAGTGGGCAGTTAGGGCTCATTTTGGAACATTGAAACGTTAAACGCCCCTAACTCAGGCACGGCAGACTTTGTGATGCGCGACTCGCGTTTGACCACTTTGCCACTTCGGTATTCCACGACGTTGACCCGATGGGTTGGACGAAGCCGCTACGCGGAGCAAGCCCCCGTGTGTCTCGTAAGGTGGCGGTTCACGCACTCGATTCTGATGCGTGAGTCAGAGCCAACCTGCGAG
>JAYVCL010000075.1:0-9144 GCA_043749975.1 Burkholderiales bacterium | reverse complement strand
GCTGGAGGCGCCCGACACCAAGATGGGCCGCTACAAGGCAGCGGACTCGCTGCTGCGGTTCCTGCAAACGCTGTAACTATGCGCAGACCACGCCGGGCTGAATGCCTCATCGCTGCAGGGCCGGGCGCCGGCAATCTCGAGGCCCCTGTGCATAGTCGGGACATGTGCATAGGGGTCGTCAGCGACCCGCCGAGCCGAGGAGGAGCAGTCGTTCGATCAGGCAAGGACGATGCTGCGCGCCAGTCGGAGGGCATCTGCCGCGCGCCGCCGTCACAGCCATCGGCAATGTCGGCTGTACCTTGGTAGCTGCCGATGGTGGCGAGGCCGCACGCGCGCCTCAATGTCAGCAATGTTCCGAGAGTGTGAGTTCGGAGGCTGGCTGCCACCGACAGCACTCGCTGCGCTGCTGCCGGTGGGCAGTAGAGGCTCAATCAGAGTTCCGACATAGGCAACCCTTGCGCGACGTGCCGATACTCGGGCAATCTGTTCATTCGCTATGACTTGGGCCACGCACTAAGATGCACCCAACGGTCGTCTGCAACAACAGCCAACATTGCGCGGGCCACGAATGGGCCAGCGATGGGCCATGGATGGGCGCAAAGCAAAACGCCAACCCTTTGGGTTGGCGTTCACTACGGCGCTGGGCCGCATATTTCCTAGCTATTCTGTGGTTGCGGGGGCAGGATTTGAACCTACGACCTTTGGGTTATGAGCCCAACGAGCTACCAGACTGCTCCACCCCGCGACTGAGCCATAGAGTTTAGCATGCTTTGAATTGGCTGGCCCGATCGCAGCGGGACGGAGAGTCCACTGCAAATCAAGGGGGCCTACTTGAAGAAGCGCCGGCGCGTCAGCACCAGCGCGAGGTAGTAGCCGCCCAGCGCATAGGCGGCCAGCATCAGCAGCGGCCGCGCGATGTCGGCGGGCACCTGACCGATCATCAGCGGGCGCACGATGTCGACCGCGGCGGTCAGGGGCAGCACCTGGGCCACCGACTGGAGCCACGCCGGCATCTGGTCGATGGGGAAGTACACGCCTGACAGAAAGGTCATCGGCGTGAGCACTAGGGTGAAGTAGTAGGTGAAGAAGTCGTAGCCCTTGGCCAGTGCATTGAAGACCAGCGCAATCGAAGCGAAGGTGATGCCCACCAGCCCCAACACCGGCAACGCCAGCAGCATGCTGGGCGCACGGCTGATGTTCAAGACGAAGATCACCAGCAGAATCGCCGCCACCGAGAACAGGCTCTTCATCGCGGCCCACAGCATTTCGGCGAACACGATGTCGTCGAGCGCAATCGGCGCATTCATGATGCTGTCCCATGTTTTCTGCACCTGCATGCGGGAGTAGGCCGAGTACAGCGCCTCGAAGGTGGCGGCCAGCGCCGCGCTGACGGCCACGCTGCCCGATGCGAGGTACTCGATGTAGGGCAGGCCCTCGACCTGGCCGATCATCGAACCCAGGCCGTAGCCGAACGCAACCAAGGTGATCAGCGGCTCGGCGATGTTGCCGATCACGCTGGGCACGGCCAGCTTTTTCCAGACCAGCAGGTTGCGCAACAACACCGGCCAGAAGCGCAGCGTGATATGGGGAGCGGCGTAGAACGAGATCAACATGCGGCAGCCTTCATGCGCCCTCAGGCGTCGTCGCGGATCTGGCGACCCGTGAGCTTCAGAAACAGGTCTTCCAGGTTGGCCGGCCGGTGCAGGTAGCGCACGCTGTGGTCGGTGGCCAGCACCTGCAACAGCGGCTTCGCGTCGCGCAGGTAAAAGAACACGGTTTCACCACTGATCTCCACCCGCTGGGCCAGCGCGGCATGCGCGCCGGCGGTTCCCGCAGCACCCTCGCCGTAGACCTCGATCACATCGCTTTCGAGGTGCTCGGCGATCAAGCCGCGCGGCGTGCCCACCGCGATGGCGCGCCCCTGGTCCAGCACCAACAGCCGGTCGCACAGGCGCTCGGCTTCGTCCATGAAGTGGGTCGTGAGCAGGATCGCCTTGCCTTGCTGCAGCAGGTTTTGCAGCCGCTCCCACATCAGGTGGCGCGCCTGCGGGTCGAGCCCGGTGGTCGGCTCGTCGAGCAGCAACAGGTCGGGGTCGTTGATCAGGGCCCGGCCCAGGCTCAGGCGGCGCCGCATGCCGCCCGACAGTTCGCCCGGCTTGGCGTTGGCCTTGGATTGCAGCGCGGCGAATTCCAGCAGCTTCGGGATGCGCGCATTGATGGTGGCCATCGGCAGCCCGAAGTAGCGTCCGTACACGCGCAGGTTCTCGGCGCAGTTGAAGTCGGGGTCGAGGCTGTCGAACTGCGTCACCACGCCGATGCGCTTCTTGGCCTCGCGCACCTGCGCCGGAATGGGCAGGCCGAAGGCTTCGATGCTGCCGGAGTCGGGAGCCGCCAGGCCCAGACACATGCGAATCGTGGTGGTCTTGCCGGCACCGTTGGGCCCGATCACGCCAAGGCATTCACCCGCCTCGATCTCCAGCGAGAGGTTGTCGACGACCCGGTTGTCGCCGAACGACTTGCACAGATGGGCGATGCGAAAGATCGGCTCGGGCATGGGGTGGGAGTGTGCCAAAGACAGCCTGTTGGCGCAGGCCAGTGCCAGCGATTTCAGCGAACCTGAACAGAAAAGGGCCAGCGTGTGCCGGCCCTCGATGGATGTGCGCGCCACTGCATGTGCAGCGGCAACGTGACCAATTTATTCCGTGGTCTCGGCAGCGCCTTCAGCGGCAGTAACCTCCGGCCGATCCACCAACTCGACGAAGGCCATCGGCGCGTTGTCACCAACACGGAAGCCCATCTTCAGGATGCGCGTGTAGCCACCGGGACGGGCCTTGTAGCGTGGGCCGATTTCATTGAACAACTTGGCCACCACGTCGCGGTCGCGCGTGCGGTCGAACGCCAGCCGGCGATTGGCCAACGTGGCTTCTTTGGCCAGCGTGATCAACGGCTCGACCACGCGACGCAGTTCCTTGGCCTTGGGCACGGTGGTCTTGATGGCCTCGTGCGTGATCAGCGAGTTGCACATGTTGCGCAGCATCGCCAGGCGGTGCGACGAAGTGCGGTTGAGTTTACGGAGTCCGTGACGGTGACGCATGGTGCTGTCCTTTCTGTCTGTTTAAAACCAGCAGCCGTGTCAGGTACTGCCGGGTGCACCGGGTTGCCCAGGGTCGGGCAATCCCATTCGTGAGCGACTTGTCACATCGCTCTCGTTGTTTCAGCTTATCGTTTGTCGAGGCCTTGCGGCGGCCAGTTCTCAAGCCGCGCGCCGAGCGCCAAGCCGCGCGAAGCGAGCACTTCCTTGATTTCGTTGAGCGACTTGCGACCCAGGTTCGGCGTCTTCAGCAGCTCGGTTTCGGTGCGCTGAATCAGGTCGCCGATGTAGTAGATGTTCTCGGCCTTCAGGCAATTGGCCGAACGCACGGTGAGTTCGAGTTCGTCGACCGGGCGCAGCAGGATCGGATCGAACTGCGTGCTGCGAGGGCTTTCGCGCTCGATGATTCCGGCGATGTCGCTGCCTTCGAGCTGCGCAAACACAGCCAATTGCTCGACCAGGATCTTCGCCGAAGCGCGGATTGCTTCCTCGGGCGAAATCGCGCCGTTGGTGTTGATCTCCATCACCAGTTTGTCGAGGTCGGTGCGCTGCTCGACGCGCGCGCTTTCCACCGTGTAGCTGACACGCGCCACCGGCGAGAAGGAGGCATCCAGCACGATGCGACCGATCGATTTCGTCGGCTCGTCGCCAAACCGGCGCATCGTACCCGGCACGTAGCCGCGGCCCTTTTCGACCTTGATCTGCATGTCGAGCTTGCCGCCATGCGACAGGTGCGCGATCACGTGGTCGGGGTTGATGATCTCCACGTCGTGCGGTGTCTGAATATCGCCGGCCGTGACCGGGCCCTCGCCTTCCTTGCGCAGCACCAGGGTGACTTCATCGCGGTTGTGCAGTCGAAACACGACGCCCTTCAGGTTCAGCATGATGTGAACCACGTCTTCGGCCACGCCGTCCACGGTCGAGTACTCGTGCAGCACGCCGGCGATCGTGACTTCGGTGGGCGCGTAGCCGACCATCGACGACAGCAACACGCGGCGCAGCGCGTTGCCCAGGGTGTGGCCGTAGCCTCGCTCGAAAGGTTCCAGCGTGACCTTGGCGCGGTTCAGACCGAGCGGCTCGACGTTGATGGCTTTGGGCTTGAGTAAATTGGTTTGCATGAGGTCTTTCTTTCAATACCCTCGGTTCGTTACACCGATAAGGCTGATGGACCAATCGGCAACAGCGCGAGCCGCGGCCGAACGAGAAAACAGAATGGGCTGCCGCGCGCTGCGCCGTGGCAACGCGAAGGCAGCCAGGCAGGCGATCAACGCGAGTAAAGCTCGACGATCAGCGCTTCCTTGATGTCGGCTCCGAACTCGTCGCGGTCGGGCGTTTTCTTGAAAATGCCCTCCATCTTCGACGCGTCGACAGCCACCCAGGCGGGCATGCCCTGGCCTTCGGCGAGCTACAGCGAATCGGCCACGCGCAGTTGCTTCTTGGCCTTTTCGCGAACCGACACCGTGTCACCGGCCTTGACCAGAAACGACGCAATGTTGACGACCTCGGTGTTGACGGTGATGGACTTGTGCGACACCAACTGCCGGGCCTCGGCGCGGGTCGAGCCGAAGCCCATGCGGTACACCACGTTGTCCAGACGCGACTCGAGCAGGGTCAGCAGGTTCGCACCGGTGTTGCCCTTGCGGCGCTCGGCCTCGGCGAAGTAGCGGCGGAACTGACGCTCCAGAATGCCGTACATGCGCTTCACCTTCTGCTTCTCTCGCAACTGCAGACCGAAGTCGGACGTGCGAGTGCCCGAGGTGCGGCCATGCTGGCCCGGCTTGCTGTCGAACTTGACCTTGTCCCCGAGCGGGCGACGAGCGCTCTTCAGGAACAGGTCGGTGCCTTCACGGCGAGAAAGTTTGCCCTTGGGGCCCAGATAACGTGCCACGTTGATTCCTTGGTGTCTGTCTGACGCAAGTTCAAGAACCTGCGCGAGTCTGGCGAGTGTTGTTATGGGCGCTCAGACGGTGGGCTTCAGTCGAAGTCTCAATTTCCTTAGGACTTCGTGAAAATGTCGGCGCTGCCCGAAAGGCGGCGCCGACAGAGGAAAACTTCGATCAGATGCGACGGCGCTTTTGTGGGCGGCAGCCGTTGTGCGGCACCGGCGTCACGTCAGAAATCAGGTTGATGCGAATGCCCAGCGATGCCAACGCACGCACCGACGACTCACGTCCGGGGCCTGGGCCCTTGATACGCACGTCGAGGTTCTTGATGCCCTGCTCTTGGGCCGCCCGACCTGCCACTTCAGCGGCCACCTGGGCGGCGAACGGGGTGCTCTTGCGCGAGCCTTTGAAGCCCTGCCCACCACTGGACGCCCACGACAGCGCACTGCCCTGGCGGTCGGTGATGGTGATGATGGTGTTGTTGAACGACGCGTGAACGTGGGCAATGCCGTCCGCAACGTTCTTGCGGACTTTCTTGCGCACGCGTTGAGCGGCGGTGTTCGGTGCTTTAGCCATGTTGACGTTCTCTCTAACTTTTCAGCCGCTGTTTACTCTGCAGTCACTTCTTGACTTACTTTTTAACCAAGGCACCCGACTTGCGCGGGCCCTTGCGGGTGCGGGCGTTCGTCTTGGTGCGCTGACCGCGGACCGGCAGCCCGCGGCGATGGCGGAAACCACGGTAGCAACCCAGGTCCATCAGCCGCTTGATGTTGATCGACATCTCGCGGCGCAGATCGCCTTCGATCGTCATGCGACCAATTTCTTCCCGAATTTTTTCCAGGTCGCCATCGGTCAAGTCTTTGACCTTGCGGTCGAACGGCACACCACTGTTGGAGCAGATCTTCTGCGCCGTGGTGCGGCCGATCCCGTAAATCGAGGTCAGACCGATTTCGGTGTGCTTGTGGGGCGGAATGTTGATACCAGCAATACGTGCCATGGGCGTCCTCTAATTCTTTCGTCGCTTCAGTCGCGGGGCGGCCTGAATCAGCCTTGGCGCTGTTTGTGGCGAGGGTCGGTGCAGATCACGCGCACCACGCCTTTGCGCCGGATGATCTTGCAATTCCGGCACATCTTCTTCACCGATGCTGCAACTTTCATTCTGTTCTCCTAAACCTTCTCAGGCCGCTTCAATGTTCAAACTCGTCCGTCTTCACTTGGCACGGAACACGATGCGTGCCCGGCTCAAATCGTAAGGCGTCAACTCGACCGTCACTTTGTCGCCAGGAAGGATGCGGATGTAGTGCATGCGCATCTTTCCCGAGATGTGACCGAGCACCACATGCCCGTTTTCCAGTTTCACTCGAAACGTGGCGTTGGGAAGATTCTCAAGAATCTCGCCCTGCATCTGAATGACATCGTCTTTCGCCATGCGGTCGGTTTCGTTATCTCTCGTTCGGTCTTGTCAATTCGGGAGCAAGCCTTTCAGCTCGCTTTGAAGTTTGCTTTCTTCAGCAGCGACTCGTACTGCTGGCTCATCACATAACTCTGAACCTGGGCCCAGAAGTCCATCGTCACCACCACGATGATCAACAAGGAGGTGCCGCCGAAGTTGAACGGGACGTTGTACTTCAACACCAAAAACTCCGGCAGCAGACACACCGCCGTGATGTAGATCGCGCCGGCGAGCGTCAAACGAGACAAGATTCGGTCAATGTGTTTGGCCGTTTGCTCGCCCGGCCGAATGCCGGGAATGAAGGCACCGCTCTTCTTCAAGTTGTCGGCGGTCTCTCGGCTGTTGAATACCAGCGCGGTGTAGAAAAAACAGAAGAAAACAATCGCTGCGGCGTACAACATCACGTAGATCGGTTGGCCCGGCGACAACAAGCCGGCCAGGTCTTTCAACCAACGCAAGCCGTCACCAGTGGCGAACCAACCCACCACCGTGGCAGGCAGCAAAATAATCGACGAAGCGAAAATCGGCGGGATCACGCCCGACATGTTCAGCTTCAGCGGCAGGTGCGAAGACTGACCGCCATACACCTTGTTGCCCACTTGCCGCTTCGCGTAGTTGACCAATATCTTCCGCTGGCCACGCTCGACGAACACGACCACGAAGGTGACCAGACCGACCACCGCAATGATGAACATCGCCGCGATAATGCTCATCGCGCCGGTGCGAATGAGCTCGAACAAGCCCCCAATCGCGCCCGGCAAGCCAGTGGCGATGCCTGCAAAGATCAAAATCGAAATGCCGTTGCCCAAGCCACGCTCGGTGATCTGCTCACCGAGCCACATCAAGAACATCGTTCCTGCCACCAGGCTCACCACCGCCGTGAGCCGAAAGCCGAAGCCTGGTGTGATCACCAAGCCTTGCGAGCCTTCGAGCGCCAGCGCGATGCCCAGCGACTGAAACAGCGCCAGCCCCAGGGTGCCATAGCGCGTGTACTGAGTAATCTTGCGGCGACCGCTCTCACCTTCTTTTTTCAAGGCTTCGAGCGTGGGCACCACGTAGGTCATCAACTGCATGATGATCGACGCCGATATGTACGGCATGATGCCCAACGCGAACACGGTGAACCGCGACAAGGCACCGCCCGAGAACATGTTGAACAGGCTCAGGATGCCGCCCTGCTGACCCTTGAACAATTGAGCGAGTTGGTTCGGGTCAATGCCCGGCACCGGAATGTGCGCTCCCACGCGATACACCACCAGCGCGAGCAACAGGAACGTGAGCCGGCGACGCAGATCCCCGAACTTGCCGCTCTTGGCCAGTTGATTCGAGTTGGTTGCCACTGGGTTGATTCCGATTCAGATGCAGTGAGACAGGGCGTCAGGCGACGGAACCGCCCAGCGCCTCGATCGCGGCCTTGGCACCCGCCGTGGCGAACACGCCCCTGAGCGTCATCTTGCGGGTTAGCTCGCCGGTCTTGATGATCTTGACCACCTTGATGATCTCGCCCACCAGGCCGGCCTGCTTCAACGACAGCAGATCGACTTCGTCGGCACCCAGGCGCCCGAGATCGGTCAGCGTGACTTCGGCGTTGAACTTGAGCAAACGCGATTTGAAGCCGCGCTTTGGCAGGCGTCGCTGCAGCGGCATCTGGCCACCTTCGAATCCCACCTTGTGATAGCCACCGGCCCGCGACTTCTGACCCTTGTGACCACGACCTGCCGTCTTGCCGATGCCAGACCCGATGCCGCGACCGACACGCCGTTTGTAGTGCTTGGAGCCGTCTGCCGGCTTGATGCTGTTGAGTTCCATGTTCCTATCCTTTGAAAACGCGCTTCAACGGGCGCTCTCAGAGCACCTTCACCAGGTACGAGACCTTGTTGATCATGCCGCGAACGCTGGGTGTGTCTTCGAGCGTGAATTCGCTGTTCAATTTGCGCAGGCCGAGGCCGCGCACGGTCGCGCGGTGCGACTCGCGCGTGCCTGCAATGCTGCGAACCAGCTTGACCGTCACGGTGCCCTTGGCGGCCACATCGGCAGTTTTCTTGTCAGTCATGTTGTTTCTCCGGACGCGGCGTTCAATTGAAGATGTCTTCAACGCTCAGGCCACGCTTGGCGGCAATGTCTGCCGGCGTGCTGGTGTGCTTCAACGCGTCGAGCGTGGCGCGCACCAGGTTGTACGGGTTGGATGAGCCCAAGCTTTTGCACACGATGTCGGTCACGCCCATGACTTCGAAAACGGCGCGCATCGGGCCACCGGCGATGATGCCGGTGCCGGCCGGCGCTGGTGCCATCAGCACATGCGAGGCACCATGCTCACCCACAACCTTGTGATGAATGGAGCCGTTCTTGAGCGAGATCTTGGTCAGGTTGCGGCGCGCAGCTTCCATGGCCTTTTGCACCGCCACAGGCACTTCCTTGGCCTTTCCTTTGCCCATGCCGATGCGGCCATCGCCATCACCCACCACGGTCAACGCGGCGAAGCTGAGCGTGCGCCCGCCTTTGACCACCTTGGTCACCCGGTTCACCGCAATCATCTTTTCCTTCAGGCCGTCGTCATTGCCTTCGGTCTGCATGCGGGGTTGAAACTTCGCCATTTTTGAATTCCTTGTCGTCGCCGGTGTCGAGATGGGCGCTTAGAACTGAAGACCGGCTTCGCGAGCGGCTTCGGCCAAGGCCTTTACGCGGCCATGGTATGCAAAACCTGCGCGATCGAACGC
>JAYVCL010000074.1:0-12192 GCA_043749975.1 Burkholderiales bacterium | reverse complement strand
GCCGCCGACGGCGCTGCTGCGCCGAGCCCGGCCACCGGAGTGAAGAAATGAAGCCGATGCGCTTGCACCTGCCGCGCCAGTTTTTGCTGCTCAGCGGCCTGTTGCTGCTGATGGGAACGCTGGGCGGTTGCGCCGCGCTGGGCGGCAAAAGCGCGGGCCAGCGGCTCGACCCCTGGGAAGACTGGAACCGCAAGGTGTTCGGCTTCAACGAAGCGCTCGACGCAAGAATCCTCAAGCCGGTGGCGGTCACCTACAGCAAAGTCGTGCCGCAACCGATCCGCCAGGGCTTCGACAACTTTTTCGGCAACGCCGCCGACGCGTGGTCTTCGATCAACAACCTGTTGCAAGGCAAGTTCGAGGCCGGCGGACTCGACCTGATGCGCTTCGGCACCAACACCGTGTTCGGCCTGGGCGGCGTGCTCGACGTGGCCACCGAAATGGGGCTGGACCATCAATACGAAGACTTCGGCCAGACCCTGGGGCATTGGGGCGTGGGCGCGGGTGCCTACATCGTGTGGCCATTGTTCGGCCCGTCGACCGTGCGCGAAACGGTGGCGCTGCCGCTGGACCGGGCGGTTTCACCAGCGTTGGCGATCAATGGCGGGGGCTCGCAGGCCGCCATTGCGGGCCTGCAAATCATCAACATCCGCGCCAGTTTGCTGGGTGCGAGCCGGGTGCTCGACGACATTGCGCTCGACAAATACACCTTTGTTCGCGACGCTTATTTGCAGCGCCGGCGCAGCCTGGTGTTCGACGGCAATGAGCCTGAACAACCCGACGAATCGAAAGATCCGGTGAAATAACGCGCTCGCCTCGCTGCGCCAACCGCAAGCACGGTTCAGGCGTTGACCTACAAGGCGGCGGGCCATGCGCCTGCACCGCGCGGCGCAGTTCAGCCGAACCATTCGCTGCGGGTCTGCCTCCAACGGCGGGCTTGAAGTGTTCTCGAACCAAGGATTTCAAATGTCGTTCAAAAAAATTGCTGCTTTTCTTGCGTTGTGCCTGGGCCTGACCGGCCTTACGGGCCTGACATCGGGCAGCGCGTGGGCGCAGCAGGCACCCGATGCGTTGATCAAAGAGGTGTCCACCGACGTCCTCGAATCGCTGAAAGCCGACAAAGACATCCTGGCCGGCGACGTGCAAAAGGTGATCGTTCTGGTCGACGCCAAGGTGATGCCGCACGTCAACTTTCAGCGCATGACGGCGTCGGCCGTGGGGCGCTACTGGCGCCAGGCCACACCCGAGCAGCAAAAGCGCTTGCAGGCCGAGTTCAAGAG
This sequence comes from Burkholderiales bacterium, assembly GCA_043749975.1. Taxonomy (GTDB): domain Bacteria; phylum Pseudomonadota; class Gammaproteobacteria; order Burkholderiales; family Burkholderiaceae_C; genus JANYJJ01. Next base: position 10,915 of record JAYVCL010000074.1, on the reverse strand, counting down.
CCTGCTGGTGCGCACCTATTCCGGGGCGCTGGCCCAGGTGAAGGACCAGACGGTACAGCTCAAGCCCATGCGCGGTGGTGCCGACGATGCCGAGGTGGTGGTGCGCACCGAAGTGCGCGGCAAGGGCGACCCAATCCAGCTCGACTATCGGCTTGAGAAGTCAGCCGACGGCTGGAAGATCTACGACGTGAACGTGATGGGCGTGTGGCTGGTCGAGAACTATCGCAACAGCTTTGCACAAGAAATCGGCACCGGCGGCATCGATGGCCTGATCGCCAAGCTGGCCGAGCGAAACAAGAGCGCGGCCGCGCGCAAGACTTGACTGTGCTGCTGCTGCCCGCCACCATCACCGTGCATGAAGCGCGCGTCGCGCTCGGCATGCTCGCGCAGACGCTCAAGCGCGAACCGCAAACCGCTGCCGTGGTCGATGCTTCGGGCCTGCAGCAGTTCGACTCGGCGGCTTTGGCGCTGTTGCTCGAATGCCAGCGGCTCGCGCAGGCCTCGGGCCGCGCGTTTTCTGTGCGCGGTGCGCCGCCCAAGCTCAGCCAACTGGCGCGCCTGTATGGGGTCGATGCGCTGTTGCTGCCGGGCTCGACAGCGCCCTGACCTCAATCGGGCTGCACGTAGCGCTTGGCGCGCAGGTTTTTCTTGATCTCTTGCAGCATCGGTCGCAGGCTGCCGGGCAGGCGCAGCGCCACCGCCGTGGTCAGGATGTCGATCACTACCAGGTGCAACAGGCGCGACACCATCGGGCTGTAGCGGTCGAAGTCTTCCGGGTGGTCGACCGACAGCAAGATCTGCAGCGAACCCAGGGCCGTCTGCGCCAAAGGTGAGCCGCTGGCGGTGATGAGGACGGTGGTCGCGCCTTTCTTGCGCGCGATCTCGGCCACGTCGAGCAGGTCGCGGCTGCGCCCCGAATTGCTGATGATCACCGCGCAGTCACCCGGCTGCAGCATGGTGGCGCTCATCACTTGCACATGGCCGTCGCTGATGGCTGCCGCATGCACCCCAAGGCGAAAGAACTTGTGTTGCGCGTCCTGCGCCACGATGCCCGAATTGCCGACGCCGTAGAACTCGATGCGTTTGCCCTCCAGCCCGGCCTGCGTCAGCGCGACGATGGCCCGTTCGAAGGCGTGGTTCGCCGCGTCGTTGCGGTACTTCAGCAAGGCCGACACCGCGTTGTCGATCACCTTCACGATCAGGTCGCCCGGCTTGTCGTCTTCGTCCACCGAGCGGTGCACGAAGGGCACGCCCTCATTCACGCTGCCGGCCAGCTTGCGCTTGAAATCGGTCAGCCCGTCGTAGCCCACGCTGCGGCAAAAGCGCACCACCGTGGGCTTGCTCACATGCGATCGGTCGGCCAGCTCGCTCACCGGCAGGCTGGCAAAGCTGCGCGGGTCGGTCAGCACCAGCCTGGCCACGCGTTGCTCCGCCGGTGGCAGCGCGGGAATGCACGCGCGGATGCGGTCAAGCATGCTTTTCTGCTCTATCTACTGTTCTTCAGACCAGACGAAACCATCGCGTGCGACCAGCGCGCTCGCCGCTGCGGGTCCCCACGTTCCAGCCGCATACACGCGCGGCCCGCCGGTGTCGCGCTGCCAGGCGTTCAGCACCGGCTCGACCCAGCGCCAGGCCTCTTCCTGTTCGTCGCTGCGCACGAACAGGTTCAGGCGGCCAGCAATCGCCTCCAGCAACAGCCGCTCGTAGGCACCGACCCGGTTCTCGGCAAAGGCGGTGTCGAAGTTCAGGTCCAGTGACACCGGCGACAGCGCCTCGAACTGCCCGGTGCCCTTGGCCGCCAGCAGGTGCAACTCCAGGCCGTCTTCGGGTTGCAGCTTGATGACCAGCTTGTTCGGCTGGTGCACGCCTGAGAAAATGCTGTGCGGCGTGGGCCTGAAATTGACCACGATCTGCGCGTCTCGCGCGGCCAGGCGCTTGCCGGTGCGCAGGTAGAACGGCACCCCGGCCCAGCGCCAGTTCTGCACCTCGGTGCGAATCGCCACGAAGGTTTCGACCTGGCTGCCAGCGGGCACTTTCACTTCGTCCAGATATCCCACCGCCGGCTTGCCTTGCGCATTGCCGGTTCGGTACTGGCCGCGCACCACATCACGCGTCACGCTGTCATCGGTGAACGGCTTCAATGAGCGCAGCACCTTGAGTTTTTCAGTGCGAATCGCGTCGGCGTCGTTGCGGCTCGGCGGCTCCATCGCCACCATCGTGAGCAATTGCAGCGCGTGGTTTTGAATCATGTCGCGCAGCGCCCCGGTGCGGTCGTAGAAGTCGCCTCGCGTGCCGACCCCAAAATCTTCGGCCAGCGTGATCTGGATGTTGGCGATGCTCTCGCGCCGCCATAGCGGCTCGAACAGCACATTGCCGAAGCGCAGTGCCATCAGGTTCTGCACCGACGGTTTGCCCAGGTAATGGTCGATGCGAAAGACCTGCTGTTCGGTGAACACCGAGCTGACGACGCAGTTGATTTCTTGCGCGCTGGCCAGATCGTGGCCGAGCGGTTTTTCAAGCACCACGCGAATGCGCGCATCGTTCAGCCCGGCCACGCCGAGCTGCGCGCAAATCTGCGGAAACAGGTGCGGGCTGGTGGCCAGGTACAGCACCACGGTGTCGGCATGGCGCTTGCCCAGCCACTCTTTCAGGCGCGCGTAATGTTCCGGTTGCGACAGGTCCATGCGCCGGTAATGCACAAGCTCGGCAAAGCGCGCGAACTCTTCGTCGCTCGGCCGCTTCGCCCCTTCGACCTCTTGAAAGCGCTCTTTCAGCCAGGCGCGGTATTGGTCGTCGCTGTGGTCGTCGCGCGCCACCGCCAGTATGCGCCCGCCGCCGGGCAGCTTGCCGTGGCGAAAGGCCTGGAACAGCGCCGGCATCAGCTTGCGCCAGGTGAGGTCGCCGGTGCCGCCGAAGAACACGAGATCGAATGACATGGTCTGAATCCGCAGAAGGTGGAGCCGCGATGTAACTTTGTTTCACCTAGATCATGCCGAAGTTTCTTCTTCGGGTCAACGCCGGCCCGCCGACCGGTGTGGCGCAGACCGCTTGTCCCTTGGCCTGAAATTCGCTACCGTGACGATCAGGAGGAAGCCATGGAGTTCGGCACTTTCATCGAAACCGCTTGGGCCGACCACGCCACCGATCCGCGTGCGGTGGCGCAGCGTTTGGCCGACGGCATGGCGCTGGTGGGCGACGAGTCGCAGCTCGCGGCGTTGGCCAAACTGGCGCACCACCTGCACGGAGAACACCTCGGTGAATGGCGCGCCGGCATCGACTTCGTCCAGCACCTGTGCACGCTCGCGCCGTATCTGCCGCAGGGCGAAAGCGGCCAGACCGTGCGCCTTTGCGTAGCCAGCCTGGCGCTGTCGCAACAGCCGACGCACGGGCTGGATTCGGTGTCGCCGACCTTGGCAACGTCCGACCGCGTCCGTGTCGGCGCGATGGCCGCCGCCAATCTGGCCGAACATGACACACCGCGCGCCCTGCACTTGTTCCGTGCCGCACTCGATCTGGCGCAGCGCGCCGGGCTGGCGGCAGACGACCCGATGCACCGCGCGCTCGCCGTGGCCGGCCACAACCTGGCCTGCACGCTGGAGGAGAAGACTTCAAGGTCGGCCGAGGAACGCGAACTGATGATCCTGACCGCGCAAGCCGCGCGCCGCTGTTGGGAACTTGCCGGCACCTGGCTCGAGGTCGAACGCGCCGAGTACCGGCTGGCGATGACCTGGCTGCAAGCCGGTGACTTGGCGCGCGCCCGCACGCACGCGCAGAGCTGCCTCGGCATCGTCGCTGCCAACCACGGCGCGGCGCTGGAGCGCTTCTTCGGCTTCGAGGCGCTGGGCCTCGTCGAGCGGGCGGCAGGTCGCCAGGTTGAACATGCGCAAGCACTGATGGGTGCCCACGCTGCATTCGCGGAGTTGGAAGATGCCGACCAGGCCTGGTGCGCTGCGAGCATCGACAAGCTGGCGGCTTGAACGCTCTCGCCAGTCGCGATGTAATGTCGGGGTCATCGCCGATGTTTCGGCAAGCGGAGCCCGCCCATGAACCTGCTCGACCAGCTCAAGCAATTCAGCACCGTCGTCGCCGACACTGGCAACTTCAAGCAACTCGCGGCCTTTGCTCCGCGTGACGCCACCACCAATCCGTCGCTGATCCTGAAGGCGGTGCAGCAGCCCGACTACGCGCCGCTGTTGAAAGAAGCCGTGGCCGGCAGCCGCCGTGCCGCAGTCGACGAAATCGTCGACCAGGTGCTGGTGCGCTTCGGCCTCGAAATCCTGAAGATCGTGCCGGGCCGGGTGTCCACCGAGGTCGATGCGCGGCTGAGTTTCGACACCGCGGCCAGCGTGGCGCGCGCGCACCGCCTGATCGCGCTGTACGAGGCGGTCGGCATCGCCCGCGAACGCGTGCTGATCAAGCTGGCCGCGACCTGGGAAGGCATTCAGGCCGCGCGCATTCTGGAGCATGAAGGCATCCACTGCAACCTCACGCTGCTGTTCGCGTTTTGCCAGGCGGTGGCCTGTGCAGACTGCGGTGTGCGGCTGATCTCGCCCTTCGTGGGGCGCATTTACGATTGGCACAAGAAGGCGGCAGGCGCGGCCTGGGTCGAGTCCGCCAACGCCGGCGCGAACGACCCTGGCGTGCAGTCGGTGGCGCAGATCTACACCTACTACAAGAAGTTCGACATCGACACCGAAGTGATGGGCGCGAGTTTTCGCAACCTGGGCCAGATCACCGCGCTGGCCGGCTGCGACCTGCTCACCATCAGCCCCGAACTGCTGGCCGCCTTGCAAGCCAGCGACGCCCCGCTGACACGCGCGCTCGACCCGGCCACGGCCCGCGCCGCAGCCGTTCACGCCATCACCTACAACGAAGCCAGCTTTCGTTTCGCGCTGAACCAGGACGCGATGGCAACCGACAAGCTGAGCGAGGGCATTCGCGCCTTCGCGGCCGACGCGCTGAAGCTCGACAACTTGATCCGGGGCACGGTATGAACGCGCCGCGCTGTGACCAGACCCAGGCCTGGGCTGCATTGAAAGGGCACCACGAGGCGCATGGCCGCGAGTTCGACTTGCGCGAAGCGTTCAGCCGCGACCCGGGTCGATTCACGTCGCTGGGCATCGAAGCACCCGAGGTCTTCGCCGACCTGTCGAAGAACCTGCTCGACACCGCCACGCTGCACTTCCTGCTCGACCTGGCGCGCGAATGCGGGCTCGAAGCGCGACGCGACGCGATGTTCGCGGGCGAGCCGATCAACGCCACCGAAGGCCGCGCCGTGCTGCACACCGCGCTGCGCGCGCCACGCGGCAAGGCACCGCACAGCGACGAGGTGCACGCGGTGCTGGACGCGATGCTGAGCTATGTGGAGACGGTGCGCGACACCGCCGCCAGCGGCATCCGCCACATCGTCAACATCGGCATCGGCGGCAGCGACCTGGGCCCGCAAATGGCGGTGCCTGCGCTCGACGCCTTCGCGCACCCGGGGCTCACGTTTCACTTCGTCGCCAACGTCGACGGGCACGACATCACGCCGGTGCTGCGCCACCTCAAACCGGCCGAAACGCTGTTCGTCATCGCCAGCAAAACCTTCACCACGCAAGAGACGATGGCCAACGCGCGCGTCGCCAAGGCCTGGTTCAGCGCCAGCGGCGGCACCGACACCGCCCGCCACTTCGTCGCCACCACCACCAATGTGCAGGCCGCGGCCGAGTTCGGCATCGCCACCACCTTCGGTTTCTGGGACTGGGTGGGCGGGCGCTACTCGCTGTGGAGCGCCATCGGGCTGCCGATCGCGCTGGCCATCGGTGCCGACAACTTCCGCGCGATGCTGGACGGCGCGCATGCGATGGACCGCCATTTCGCCGAGGCCCCGCTGGCGAAGAACCTGCCCGTGCTGCTGGGCCTGGTCGACGTTTGGTACCGCAACTTTCACGGCTTCGGCAGCCGCAGCGTGGCACCGTATCACCAGGGCTTGCGGCGGCTGCCGGCCTACCTTCAACAGTTGGAGATGGAGAGCAACGGCAAGCGCGTGGACATGGCGGGTGAGTTGCTGCCGTTCGCCACCAGCCCGGTGGTTTGGGGTGAACCGGGCACCAATTGCCAGCACGCGTATTTTCAGATGCTGCACCAGGGCACCGAGGTGATCCCGGTCGAGTTCATTCTGGTCAAACACCCGACCCACAGCTTGCACCACATGCACGCCATGTTGCTGGCCAACGGCCTGGCCCAAGCGCAGGCGCTGATGCAGGGCAAGACCGCCGAGCAGGCCTTGACCGAGACGGCACCCACCGCGTCGAAGCTGCTCGACCCACAGACGCTGGCGCGGCACCGCAGCTTTCCGGGCAACCGGCCCAGCACGTGCTTGCTGCTGGACCAGTTGACGCCGCGCAGCCTGGGCGCACTGATCGCGATGTACGAGCACCGCGTCTTCGTCAGCGGCGCGCTGTGGGGCATCAACAGCTTCGACCAGTGGGGCGTCGAACTGGGCAAGGCGTTGTGCGCCGACCTGCTGCCACGCCTGGCCAGCGGAGATGTGAACGGGCTCGATGCGTCAACCGCAGGCTTGATCGGCAAGCTGCGATGAATGTCGTTTTCGATTTCGGCGGCGTGTTGTTCCGCTGGCAGCCGCAGGAGTTCATGCAGCGCCTGCTGCCGCATGTGGCGTCTGACGATGCCTCGGCGCATTCGCTGGTGCACCGGTTTTTTGAAGGCTTCGGGGGCGACTGGGGCGAGTTCGATCGCGGCACCGTGGCGGCGCCCGAACTGGCCCGCCGCATCGCCCAACGCACCGCGCTGTCGCTGAGCGATGTTCAAAACGTGATCGACGCCGTGCCCGACGAACTGCAACCCGTGCTGCCCACGATGGCGTTGGCGCAGCGCCTCGGCGAGCGCGGGCACCGGCTGTTTTATTTGTCCAACATGCCGGCGCCGTATGCCGAGCATCTGGAGCTGACGCACGACTTCATCGCAGACTTCGAGGCGGGTGTGTTCTCAAGTCGCGTGCAACTCGTCAAGCCCGAGGCGGCGATCTTTTCGCATGCGCTGAACGCCTTCGGCATCGAAGCCCGCGACACGCTGCTGATCGACGATCTGCTGGCCAATACCGAGGCCGCGTGCGCGGCCGGCTGGCAGGCGCTGCACTTCCGCGATGCAGCGCAGTGCGAGGCTGAACTGGTGCTGCGCGGCCTGCTGTGAGCCCACGCTCAGCCGCGCAAGCCTTGCACCGCCTGCTTCGCTGCCTCCAGCGCCTGCTCGATCACGCGCTGCTTCCAGTCGTCGGTGTCGGTGTAGAAGGCGTCGCGGATTTGCTGCTTGATCTGGCACCGCTGCTCGAGCGGGGCTTCGGGGTGGTTCTCGGCCCACTGGTCGGCGCGCAGGGCGGTCATCATGTCCATGATGGGCAGGGTGCCGTATTCAAGCGCGATGCCGGTGTATTCGGCCTGCGCGCATTCCTGGTAGGCCGCCATCCACATCAGGCCGGTGAGCCTGGCCGACGACGACGTGCCGTCGTAGATGGACGTCACATCGCGGCCCCACCAGGCGCGTGCGCGGGCCACGGCGGCGGCATCGTCGCAGCAGGCAAAGATGCGCTCGCCGTGACCGCTCGGCCCGAGGCCGGTGTGCACGTCGATCCATCCCAGCCTGGCGCAGCGCTGGCCGTGCTCGCGCAGCACCCCGCGCAAATTCACGTTGCTCCAGGTCGGGTTGACACCGCCGTAGAACAAGCCCTGCGGGTGCGCATGCTGGCCGCCCGAAACGGCGGCCTGCAACGCAGCCTGGCCGCGCTGGGCAATGAACTGCTGCAACTGCGCGGTCACCTCCATCGACGGCGGCCAGGTGGCGGGCACCAGCAGCGCGGCGATTTCGTCGTAGGCGGGATTCACCGGCAGCGGCTGGTTGAAGTCGTGGAAGTTGCGGTTCAGGTCCACGTTTTCGTGCGTCGTGCGCCGCCACCACGAGAAGCCATGCGGGTTGAGCGCGTGGATGTACAGCACCGCCACGCCCGAGGCGCGCTGGGCGGCCAGCCACGCCGCGTCGTTCAGCAGCGCCACCTGCGCACCCGAGCCGCAGAAGCCCTCCACGCCATGGCAGCCGCTGCTGATGACCAGCAACTGGCGCGCATCGCGGCCACCGTCGAGCGCCACGTCCATGGCCAGCGTTTCGTCGTCGCGCCCGCGCAGCGGGTGGATGTGCGACGCCACGTCGAGCCCCGCCGCGTCGGCAGCGGCCAGAAACTTGGCGCGCGCCTCGGCGTAGGTTTGCGAAAAATGGTCGCTGAACGCCATGGCGCTCACCGCTTGTCGGCAAACCAGGCCTCGGCCATGCGCACCCACAGCGTGGCCCCCAGCGGAATCAAATCGTCGTTGAAATCGTAGCTCGGGTTGTGCAGCATGCACGGCCCCATGCCGTGGCCGCCTTCGCGGTGGCTGCCGTCGCCATTGCCGATCAAGAAATAGCAGCCCGGCCTGGCCTGCAAAAAGAAGCTGAAGTCTTCGGCGCCCATCGTCGGCTCGAACGCCTGCACGTTGTCGGCGCCCACCATCTCGGTCATCACGCCGCGCGCGAATTCGGTCTCGGCCGCGTGGTTGATGGTGGGCGGGTAGTTGCGCACGAACTCGAACTCGCAGGTGGTCTCGAACGCAGCGCAGGTGTGTTCGGTGATCGCCCGCATGCGCTGCTCGATCAGGTCCAGCACCTCCAGCGTGAAGGTGCGCACCGTGCCCTGGATCTCGCAACTGTCGGGCACCACGTTGGTGGCTTCGCCGGTGTGGATCATCGTCACCGAGATCACACCCGCGTCGATAGGCCGCTTGTTGCGGCTGATGATGGTCTGAAAGGCTTGCACCAGTTGGCAAGCCACCGGCACCGGGTCGATGCCGTTGTGCGGCATCGCGGCGTGTGCGCCCTTGCCGCGGATGGTGATCTTGAACTCGTTGCTGCTGGCGAAGCACGGGCCGCTCTTCAGCGCGAACTGGCCCACTGCCATGCCGGGCCAGTTGTGCGCACCGAAGATGGCCTGCATCGGGAACTTCTCGAACAGGCCGTCCTTGATCATCTCGCGCGCGCCGCCGCCGCCTTCCTCGGCCGGCTGGAACACCAGGTACACCGTGCCGTCGAAGTTGCGGTGTTTGGACAGATGCTTGGCCGCGGCCAGCAGCATCGCGGTGTGGCCGTCGTGGCCGCAGGCGTGCATCTTGCCGGCATGCTGGCTGGCATGCTCGAAGGTGTTGTGCTCGGACATCGGCAGCGCGTCGATGTCGGCGCGCAAGCCCACGGCGCGGTCACTGCTGCCGTTCTTGAGGATCGCCACCACGCCGGTGGTGCCCAGGCCGCGGTGGATCGGGATGCCCCAAGCGGTGAGCTGTTTGGCGATCACGTCGGAGGTGCGCTGTTCCTGGAAACACAACTCGGGGTGGGCGTGAATGTCGCGCCGCACGGCGGCGATGCTGGCCGCATCGGCCAGGATGGATTCGATCATGCGCATGTTGACGCTCCTTCAATGCGACCTGCCCGGTTGGCGCTCCCAGCGGCTGCCCTGACCGGCAAAGAATCAGTTTAGCGCCGCCCCGATGGCCCCGCAAAGGCAGCGCTGCCCGCTGCCTGCTGGCTGCTCCCCTGTGCCCGCCGGTCCGCTGGACCGCCGCTGTGCAATAGTTGCTGCATGAGCACCATCACCGTCCGCGCCGCCTGCCCGCACGACTGCCCCGACACCTGCGCCATCCGCGTCACCGTGCAAGATGGCCGCGCGATCAAGGTGGCCGGCGACCCCGACCACCCGCCCACCCACGGCGCGCTGTGCACCAAGGTTTCGCGCTACCCCGAACGCACCTACCACCCCGATCGCGTGTTGCATCCGCTCAAACGCGTCGGGCCGAAAGGCAGCGGCCAGTTCGAGCGCGTGAGTTGGGACGCGGCGCTGAGCGACATCGCGGCGCGGCTGACCCGCATCGCCGTGCGCGACCCGGAATCGGTGCTGCCCTACAGCTACGCCGGCACCATGGGCCTGGTGCAGGGCGAAAGCATGGACCGGCGCTTTTTCCACAAACTGGGGGCGTCGCTGCTCGACCGCACCATCTGCGCATCGGCCGGCGGCGAGGCCCTGGCCGCCACCTACGGCAGCAAGGTCGGCATGCACCTGGAGCACTTTGCCCAGAGTCGGCTGATCGTCATCTGGGGCAGCAATTCGATTGCCTCCAACCTGCACTTCTGGACCTTCGCGCAAGCGGCCAAGCGCGCGGGTGCCAAGCTGATCTGCATCGACCCGCGCAAGACCGAGACGGCCGACAAATGCCAGCAGCACATCGCGCTGCTGCCCGGCACCGACGGCGCGCTGGCGCTGGGGCTGATGCACGAGTTGATCGTCAATGACTGGCTCGATCACGACTACATCGACAAGCACACCGATGGCTGGCCAAGGCTGCGCGCGCGTGCGCTGCAGTGGCCGCCCGAGCGGGCGGCGCAGGTGTGCGGCATCAGCGCCGACGAAGTGCGCGGTTTGGCGCGCGACTACGGCACCACGCAACCCGCCGCGATCCGCCTCAATTACGGCATGCAGCGTGTACGCGGCGGCGGCAACGCGGTGCGATTGATCGCCATCCTGCCCTGCCTGACGGGCGCGTGGCGGCACCGCGCCGGCGGCATGCTGCTGTCGGCCTCGGGCTGGTTCCCGAAGAACGCTGCCGCCTTGCAACGGCCCGATCTGCTCGTGGGACCGGATGGCACGCTGCGCCGGCCCCGCACCATCAACATGAGCACCATCGGTGACGATTTGCTGCGCGACGCATCGGCAAGTTTCGGCCCGAAGGCGGGCGACGAATCGCGCAGCAGGTCGTCGCCGATGGTGCTCTTGTTGATGGTGCGCGGCCGGTGGCGCGTGCCGTCCGGCCCGGCGAGCAGGTCGGTGCGCTGCAACGCG
>JAYVCL010000073.1:0-13603 GCA_043749975.1 Burkholderiales bacterium | reverse complement strand
CAGCATCACCTTCCAGAACTACTTCCGCATGTACGGAAAGCTGTCGGGCATGACCGGCACGGCCGACACCGAGGCCTACGAGTTCCAGGAAATCTACGGCCTGGAAACGGTGGTGATTCCGCCCAACCAGCCGACCATCCGCAAAGACGAACTCGACCTGGTCTACAAGAGCAACCGCGAGAAGTTCGAGGCGGTGATCGAAGACATTCGCGATTGCCACCAACGCGGCCAGCCGGTGCTGGTGGGCACCACGTCGATCGAGAATTCCGAGTTGATCTCGGGCATGCTCCAAAAAACCAAGCTGCCGCACGCGGTGCTCAACGCCAAGCAGCACGCGAAAGAGGCCGAGATCGTGGCCCAGGCCGGGCGGCCCGGCGTCATCACCATCGCCACCAACATGGCCGGGCGCGGCACCGACATCGTGCTGGGCGGCAGCGTCGAAAACCAGGTCAAGCTGATCGACGCCGATGCAGCGCTGATGAATGCCGACAAGGCGGCTCGCGCGCAGCAACTTCGCAGTGAATGGCAAGGCTTGCACGACAGCGTGAAGGCGCAAGGCGGCTTGCGCATCATCGCCACCGAGCGCCATGAATCACGTCGCATCGACAACCAGTTGCGGGGCCGCTCGGGCCGCCAGGGCGACCCCGGCTCGTCGCGCTTTTATTTGTCGCTGGACGACTCGCTGATGCGCATCTTCGCCGGCGACCGCGTGCGCGCCATCATGGAGCGGCTCAAGATGCCCGACGGCGAGGCGATCGAGGCCGCCATCGTCACCCGCAGCATCGAAGGCGCGCAGCGCAAGGTCGAGGCGCGCAACTTCGACGTGCGCAAGCAATTGCTCGAGTACGACGACGTGAGCAACGACCAGCGCAAGGTGATCTACCAGCAGCGCAACGACATCCTCGAAGCTGAAAGCCTGAGCGCCCAGATCGCCAACCTGCGCGCCAGCACGATGAGCGACGTTGTGCGCACCTACGTGCCTGCCGAGAGCGTCGAAGAGCAGTGGGACCTGGGCGGGCTGGAGAAGGTGTTGCGCGAAGAATGGCAGCTCGACCTGGCGCTCAAAGCCGAGGTCGAGAAGAGCCACTCGATCACCGATGACGACATCGTGGAAAGGGTCGCGAAGGCGGCCGATGCGTCGTTCGACATGAAGGTCGAACGCGTCGGTCTGGAGCAGTTCACACCCTTCATGCGGATGATGTTGCTGCAGTCCATCGACACCCATTGGCGCGAGCATTTGGCCGCGCTCGACTACCTGCGCCAAGGCATCCACCTTCGCGGTTATGCGCAAAAGAACCCGAAGCAGGAATACAAGCGCGAAGCCTTCGATCTGTTCAGCCAGATGCTCGACGTCGTGAAGATGGAGGTCACGCGCGTGCTGCTCACGGTGCGAATCCAGTCGCAAGAAGAAGTGGCCGCCGCCGCCGAGGCCATCGAAGAACGGGCCGAGCGCATCAGCAACGTGACCTACACGCACCCGAACGAAGACGGCAGCGTGAGCGAGGATTTTGACCCGTTCACGGCGTCGATTGCCGATGTGCCCAAGGTCGGCCGCAACGACCCTTGCCCGTGCGGCAGCGGCAAGAAATACAAGCTGTGCCACGGCAAGCTGGCGTGAATGGTTTAACCCGATTGGACAAAGACAGCCTTCGAAAAGCGCCGCGCGAGCTTCGCACCGCCCGGCTGCGGCTCGAAGCGCCGAGCGTCGATCACGCCCTGGCGCTGGCCGACTTCTTCAACGCCTCACTGCCCGCCTGGCCCTTCATCAGTTGGCCCAAACATGCGCGTGACCTGGCTTGGGCGCAGCAGTTTTCTGCGCGTGGCCTGCAGTACGTGGAAGACGGCGAAAACCTGATCTTCAACGCGCTCGACCTCGACAGCGGGGCCTGCATCGGCCGCATCGACCTGCACAGTTTCAACTTCGAAGCGCCACGCTGCGAGATCGGCTACGTGGGCGATCCGCGGGTGGCCGGCCGCGGCCTGATGCGCGAGGCCACGCTGGCCGTGGTGGCGCTGGGTTTCGAGTTGGGACTGGCGCGCATCGAGGCGTTCAGCGATGTGCGCAACCAGCGAGCAGTGAAATTCGCACTCGGCATGGGTTTCGTGCGCGAAGGCGTGGTGCGCCACCGTGAGCGCGATCCGCAGGGCGAGTTGTGTGAGCAAGTGCTGCTGGCGCGCTTGCGAGGCGACGTGGGTGGATCTGATTTGTCGAACAGCATCGACCTCCAGCCTGACCCCACTCCCGCCGAGTGACGGGCGTGGGTGGCCTCATGGACGGCCAGCCCCCAGCCCGTCTGGCCCGCCGTCCTTGAAATCTCCCTGAAAGTCAAGGGGAAAACACCTATTTTTTGGGAAAAGTAAACGTTTACAGTGAGGATCAGTGCACGAACAAGCCATTGACCATTCGTCGAGGGCAAGTCGGGTGGCAGTCAATTGACTAGAGAGACAAAGACATTGCATCGCTTGGGCGGCGCGACGTTGAACGCCGAATCGCCTTTTTTTCACCAAGAAATGTAAACGTTTACTTAGTTCAAGGCCGTCGCATGCAAAGGGCGGAAATTTGGCGAGGAATGGGCGCTTGCCGCCTTGCGATTGGCGGCAAGCAGATGTGATCGGGCAAGACCGCGGAACACCGCTTCAAGGAGAAACGCAGATGAATCGCTGGAAACTGGGATATCAAACAAACTGCTGGGGCCCCATGGGTGGGGACGCTGTCGGCGTGACCTCGGCCACCCGCCTGACTTACCGCACCTATGCCGACATGGCGCGCGCCATCGACGACATAGCCGCCGCCGGCTTTGCGGGCGTCGAGATGTTCGATGGCAATTTGCTCGACTACCAGGACAAACCGGCCACGCTGCGCAAGCTGCTCGACGCGGCCGGCGTGCAACTGGTGGCGTCGTACAGCGGCTGCAATTTCATCTTCCCCGACCTGCTGCCCGAAGAGCTGGCGCGCATCGACCGCGTGTCTGCGGCCACTGCCGAAGCCGGCGGGCTCTACATCGTGCTGGGCGGCGGGGCGCAGCGCGCCTCGGGCATTCGGGAGGGCGATTACGCGCTGCTCGGTGCGGCGCTCGACCAGGCCGCCGAGGTGGCCCGCAAACACGGCATCAGCGCGCACTACCACCCGCACCTGAGCACCATCACCGAGACACCCGAGCAGGTGCGCAAGATCTTCGCGCAGACCCGAATCGGTTTCTGCCCCGACACCGCCCATCTGTCCGCTGGCGGAGCTGATGTGCCCGCGCTGCTGGCCGAATTCCGGGACCGCATCACCTATGTGCACATGAAGGGCTTGCAGCGCGAGCCCTTCCGCTTCACGCCGCTCGATGAGGGCGACCTCGACACGACGGCCATCCTGAAGCAACTCGAAGCCATGCGTTTCGAAGGCTGGATCACCACCGAACTCGATGCCTGGCCCGAGCCGCTGGCGGCTGCCCAGCGCACGCGCAAGTTCTTCAAGGACTTCGCGGCGACTTCGACGCGTTAAAAGTGCCCCCAGGCCGACGACATACGTCGTCCGCCCCCCCCGTGGGGGTGAGAAACACTTGGGGCGGCCCCGGATGCACCCGCGCCCATCACCACAACAAAAGGAGATATCCATGACCCGTTCCATGACCCGTTCCATGCCCGCCATTCTTGCCGCAGCGCTGTCGGCCATGCTCATCGGCGTTGCCGCGCCTGCCGCAGCAGCCGACCCCACCGCCGCGCTGGCCGCATTGAAAGACAACGTGCAAAGCCTGGGCCCCAACGGCGAGAAGCCGGTGCCGGCTTCGGCGGTGCAACTCAGCGCCGATGAGCTGACCAAGATCAAGGCGATGAACGCGACGGCGGCCATCGTGTTGCACTACAGCGGCAACGACTGGTCGCGAGCGCAGATCGCCGGGCTGAAGGACCAGTTCGCCAAGATGAACATCAAGGTCATCGCCGTCACCGACGCGGGCTTCAAGGCCGAACGGCAGGTTGCCGACATCGAAACTGTGCTGACGCAAAAGCCGTCGATCATCGTTTCGATTCCGGCCGACCCGTCGGCCACCGCGTCGGCCTATCGGGCCGCGGCTGCCCAAGGCGTCAAGCTGGTCTTCATGGACAACGTGCCCAAGGGCATGCAGGCTGGCAAGGACTACGTCAGCGTCGTCTCGGCCGACAACTACGGCAACGGTGTGGCGGCAGCGCACCTGATGGCGCAGGCGCTCAAGAGCGAGGGCGAGATCGGCATCGTTTTTCATGCGGCCGATTTCTTCGTGACGCGTCAGCGCTACGACGCCTTCAAAAAGACCATCATGGCCGATTACCCGAAGATCAAAATCGTCGCCGAGCAAGGCGTCGGCGGGCCTGACTTCACCGGCGACGCCGACAAGGCCGCCAGCGCGATGCTGACCTCGAATCGCAAGATCAAGGGCATCTGGGCGGTCTGGTCCGATCCGGCCGAAGGCGTGATCGCCGCAGCCCGCACCGCCGGGCGCGACGACCTGATCGTGACCACGATCGACCTCGGCGAGACCGTTGCCATCGACATGGCGCGCGGCGGCTTCATCAAGGGTCTGGGCGCCCAGCGTCCCTACGACCAGGGCGTGACCGAAGCGCTGCTCGCTGGCTACGGCTTGCTCGGCAAAACCGCTCCTCCCTACGTCGCTCTGCCGGCCTTGCCTGTGACCAAGCAAAACGTGATGGAAGCCTGGCAAACCGTCTATCACGTGCCGGCCACCGACAAGATCAAGAGCAGCCTGCGCTGATCTCGCCTGAGTCACGTTCATCCCGATCATCAGGAGCGGTCGCTACATGAAAGCTGTTTATCTGCCGGGCAACAAAGAGGTGGTGGTGCGCGAAGTCGACCCGCCGCGTCCCGGTCATGCCGAGGTGCGGATCGCCGTCAAGGCCTCCTGCATCTGCCGCAGCGACATGAGCCTGTACTACGGCAATGCGCTGTTGGGCGGGGTCGAGCCCGGCCGCTATATCTGCGGGCATGAACCGGCCGGCTTCGTCGAGGAACTCGGCCCGGGCGTCTCGACCTTGCGGGTCGGTGATCGGGTGGCGGTGCACTTGGCGCTCGGCTGCGGCACCTGCCCGGCCTGCCGGCGCGGCATCTTCCACCTGTGCCCGACCTGGAGGTGCATCGGCTTCACCGCCGAAGGTGGCAATGCCGATTACATGGTGGTGCCCGAGCGCAACTGCCTGCGCATCCCGGATTCGATGAGCTTCGTCGCGGCGGCCATCTCCACCGACGCCTTCGGCACCCTCTACAGCGCCTGCAAGAAGCTCGAACTGTCGGGTGCCAGCACGCTCGGCATCTGGGGCATGGGGCCGATGGGTTCCGCCGGCATCCTGGCGGCCAAGGCCCTGGGGGCAAGGGTGGTGGCCTTCGACCCGATCGCCGAGCGCCGCGAATTCGCACTCAAGCTTGGTGCCGACCTGGCGCTCGACCCGACTGCCGGCGACGTGCTCGACTCGATCAAGGAGTTCAGCCACGGCGACGGCCTGAGCGCGGCGGTCGATTGCTCGGGCAACCCGGCGGCGCAGAACATGGCGCTCGATGCGGTGCGGCCGTTCGGCAAGGTGGCCTTCATCGGCGAGTCCAAGGAAACCACCATCCGTCCGAGCGAACAGTTGATCCGCAAGCAAATCACCTTGATGGGCTCGTGGTACTTCGGGATTGCCGAGTACGCCGAGATCGCCGATTTGTTGATCGCCAAAAAGATCGACCTGGCGCAGTTGGCGACGCACACCTTCAGTCTCGACGAGGCACCCCAAGCCTTCTCGCTGTTCGACCAACGCAAGACCGAAAAGGCGGTCTTCGTCATGTGATGTCCAGTGCGTCAACCAGCACAGCGCGGCACCGCGCACCCCCAACCCCTCTGTCACAACCGATAGGACAGATCGCCGTCGCGAGCCCGGTACAGCCCTCCGGCGTGGCCTGAACTCCGATCTTTTAAACCCACTCTTTTTCTTGAGCCTCACCACCATGAAAACATTCTCCCTGTCTCGCCTCGGCACCGCGCTTTGCAGCGCTGGCTTTGTGATGGCGCTCAGCGCCGCAGCGCCTGCCCTGGCCTTCGATCCCGCCGGGGCGCTGAAAGCGGTGGCAACGATGTTGCCCCCGTCCGGCCCGGGCGGCGAAAAGCCGGTGCCTGCGTCCGAGATCAAGTTGACCGCAGCCGAGATCGACCAGGTCAAGGCCAAAAAAGCCAAGGCCGCGATCGTGATGCACTACGGCGGCAACGACTGGTCGCGGGCCCAGGTCGAAGGCCTGAAGGCCCAGTTCAAGGTGCTGGGCATCGAGGTCATCGCCGTCACCGACGCCGGCTTCAAGTCCGAGAAGCAGGTCGCCGACATTGAGACCGTGCTGGTGCAAAAGCCCGACATCATCGTCTCGGTGCCGACCGACCCGGTGGCCACTCAAGCGGCCTTCAAGAAGGCGGCCAAGCAAGGCGTGAAGATCATCTTCATGGGCAACGACCCGAAGGGCCTGGAGGCCGGTGTCGACTACTTCAGCAACGTCTCGCCCAACGACTATGGCAACGGTGTCGCCTCGGCGCACCTGATGGCGCAGGCCCTGGGCCCGAACGGCGGCGAGATCGGCATGGTGTTCCACGCCGCGACTGACTTCTTCCAAACGCGCCAGCGCTACATCGGCTTCAAAAAGGTGATGGCCGACAACTACCCGAACATCAAGATCGTGGCCGAGCAAGGCATCGGCGGCCCCGACTTCGTGGGGGACGCCGAGAAGGCCGCCGGCGCGATGTTGACCTCGAACCGCAAGCTGAGGGGCATCTGGGCGGTCTGGGACGTGCCGGCCGAAGGCGTGATTGCCGCTGCCCGCGCGGCCAGCCGCGACGACCTGATCATCACCACCGTTGATCTGGGCCAGAACGTCGCCATCGACATGGCACGCGGAGGCTTCGTCAAGGGTGTGTCGGCCCAGCGTCCCTACGACCAGGGCGTCACCGAGGCCATCCTCGGCGGCTATGCCTTGATCGGCAAGAAGGCCCCGACGTTCGTGGCCTGGCCGATCATCCCGACCACCAAAGCCAACGTGCTCGATGCGTGGAAGGCCGTCTACCACGTCGACGCGCCGGACAACATTCGCAAGAGCATGAAATGAACCACTCTGCCCGGGGGCGCGCGAGTTGCCGTCCCCGAGCCCCGACACCCTGGAGATTTGCATGACCAAGACCCTCAATGTCGCCATGATCGGCGGCGGTTTCATGGGCAAAGCCCATGCCGTGGCCTATGCGGCCATGCCCATGTTCTTTTGGCCCGCACCGATGATTCCGGTGCGCAAGGTGGTGGTCGACATCAACCCCGACGCAGCCGAAAACGCACGCCAGCGCTTCGGCTTCGAAGAGGCTTCGAGCGACTGGCGTGCCGTGGTCGCCCGGCCCGACATCGACCTGGTCGACATCGTCACGCCCAACGACAGCCACGCCGAGATCGCCATTGCCGCAGCCAAGGCCGGCAAGCACATCATTTGCGAAAAGCCGCTGGCGCGCACGGTGGTCGAGAGCAAAAGCATGCTCGACGCTGTCAACGCCGCCGGCGTGATCCACATGGTCGCCTTCAACTACCGCCGCACCCCGGCTGTGGCGCTGGCGCACAAGTTCATCACCGAGGGCCGGATCGGCAAAATCGTCAACTTCCGCGGCACCTATTTGCAGGACTGGAGCGCCGACCCCGATTCGCCGCTGTCGTGGCGTTTCAGCAAGAAAGTCGCCGGCTCGGGCGCGGTGGGCGACATCGGCACCCACGTGGTCGACATGGCGCGCTTCCTGGTGGGCGACATCAATTCGGTCAACGCGATGACCCACACCTACGTCAAGGCCCGGCCGCTGCAAAGTGGCGGCGTCGACAAGCTCGGCGCGGCCGATAAAAACGCCAGCGGCCCGCGCGGCGAGGTGGATGTAGACGACGAGATGCTGACGATGCTGCGCTTCGCCAACGGCGCGGTGGGCTCGATCGAAGCCACCCGCAACGCCTATGGCCGCAACAACTTCCTGACCTTCGAGATCCACGGCGACCGCGGCTCGATCGTCTTCAACTACGAGCGCCGCGACGAACTGCAGGTGATGTTCGCCGACGACCCGGCCGAAGTGCGGGGCTTTCGCACCATCTACACCGGCCCGGCGCATCCGTACGGCGATGGCCTGTGGCCGATTCCGGGCCTGGGCATCGGCTACACCGAGACCAAGATCGTCGAGTGCTACGACCTGTGCAAGGCGATCGCCAGCGGCAAGCAACCCTCGCCCAATTTTGCCGACGGCTACCGCATCGAGCAGATCGCCGAGGCCATCCTGCACTCGGGCGAGAGCGGCCAGTGGACGGACGTGGCGAGATGAATGCCGGCACCCCGAATGCCGTTGCGGTGCGCATGACCGGCGTGTCGAAGTCGTTCGGGGGCATCCGGGCGCTGGACAACGTCGATCTGAGCTTCCACAAGGGCCAGATCCATGCCCTGCTCGGCGGCAACGGGGCCGGCAAGTCGACCCTTCTGAAGATTCTGAACGGCGTCTACACGCCCGATGCGGGCAGCCAGATCGAGGTCGGCGGCGTGCCGCTGACCGACAACACGCCCGAGGCCGCACGCCAGGCCGGCATCGCGATGATCTTCCAGGAGATGAGCCTGGTGCCCACGCTGAGCGTGGCGCAGAACATCTTCCTGACCCGCGAGCGGCGCGACGGCATGGGCCTGATCGACGACCGCGCCGCAGAGCGCCAGGCGCGCGAGTTGTTCAGCGAGCTGGGCATCGACATCGACCCCAGGCTGCTGGTGTCCGAGCTCAGCGCCGGCCAGCAGCAGCTCACCGAAATCATCAAGGCGATGTCGCAGCAGCCGGGCATCCTCATCCTCGATGAGCCGACCACGGCGCTGTCGTCGACCGAGACCGACCGCCTGTTCGAGTTCGTCGTGCGCCTCAAATCGAAGGGCGTGGCCATCGTCTACGTCTCGCACCGGATGGACGAGATCTTCAAGATCGCCGATGTAGCCACCATCCTGCGCGACGGACGACACGTGGTGACGGCACCCATCGGCGAGTTCACGCTGCAGTCGATGATCGAGCACATCGTCGGCCGCAGTGCGGGCGGCTTCCACGACCTCGAGCGGCAAGCCGCGCTCGGCGAACCGATGGTCGAACTGCGCGGCGTGTCGGGAACCCGCAAGCCGCAAAACACAGTCGACCTGGTCGTGCATCGCGGCGAGGTGGTCGGCGTCGCCGGCCTGCTGGGCAGCGGCCGCAGCTCGATGGCGCGCGTGCTCTGCGGCATCGACCCGCTGGCCGCCGGCGAGATTCGCATCAAAGGCAAGCCGGTGTCGATCCGCAGCCCGCGCGACGCGATCAACCATGGCATTGCGCTGATCCCGGAGGACCGGCGCCGCCAGGGCTTCGTGGCGGCGCACAGCGTGGCGAGCAACATCCAACTGCCGGTGCTCGACAAGCTCAGCAAGTATTCCTGGATCCTGACCGCCAAGGCGAAGCAGCACGCCGACAGCCTGATCAAGCGGCTGCGTGTGAAGACCGCCTCGGCGGACAGTGCGATCAGCACGCTGTCGGGTGGCAATGCACAAAAGGTGGTGATCGCCAAGTGGCTCGGCAACGACCCCGATGTGTTGGTGCTCGACGAGCCCACGGCGGGCATCGACATTGGCAGCAAGGGCGAGATCGTGGCGCTGATCCGCGAGCTGGCCCGCCAAGGCAAGGCGATCCTGATTCTTTCGTCCGAACTGGCCGAACTGCTGGCCGCGAGCGACCGCATCGTGATCATGTCGAACGGCCAGTTGGTGCGCGACATTGCGGGCAGCGAACTCGACGCCGTGATGGCCGAAGGCAGCGAGCCGGCCGAGCGCCAACTGCTGGCCGAGCGCTACCTGCAACTGGCCCTGCAAAACCGGGCCCAGCAATACGCCGTGACCCTCAGCACCGGCCCGAACGGCGAGACCCCGGAACTGGCGGCGAACGTGAAACTCAGCGACGACGAGCTGGCCAGCATCCGGGCGATGAAGGCGAAGGCGGCGATCGTGATGCACTACACCGGCAACGACTGGGCGCGTGCCCAAATCAATGGCCTGAAGGCCCAGTTCAGCATCATGGGCATCGACGTGGTCGCCGTCACCGACGCCGGCTTCAACGCCGACCAGCAGGTCAGGGACATCGAGAGCGCGCTGGCCCACGATCCGCAAATCATCGTCTCCATTCCGACCGACCCGGTGGTCACCGCCGCAGCCTATCGCCAGGCCGCCGAGCGCGGCGTCAAGCTTGTCTACATGGACAACGTCCCGAAAGGACACGAGGCCGGGCGCGACTATGTCAGCGCCGTCTCGTCCGACAACCATGGCAACGGCGTCGCGTCGGCGCTTCTGATGGCCAAGGCGCTGGGCGGCCAGGGCGAGATCGGACTGGTGTTTCACGCCGCCAATTTTTTCGTGACACGGCAGCGTTACCAGGCGTTCAAGCTCACCCTCGCCGAGCACCATCCCGGCATCCGCATCGTCGCCGAGCAGGGCATCGGCGGGCCCGGCTTTGCGGGTGACTTTGCGGCTGACGCGCAGCAGGCAGCGGCGGCCATGCTCGCATCGCACGCTGGCCTCAAAGGCATCTGGGCGGTCTGGGACGTGCCGGCCGAAGGCGTCATTGCGGCGGCCCGCGCGGCGGGGCGCTCTGACCTGGTCATCACCACGATCGACCTGGGCCAGAACGTGGCCGAAGACATGGCGCGCGACGGCCATGTGCGGGGCGTGGCAGCTCAGCGGGCCTACGACCAAGGCGCGACCGAGGCGTTGCTGGCCGGCTACGGCTTGCTCGGCAAACCGGCACCGGCCTTCGTGGCGCTGCCGACGCTGCCGGTCAGCAAAGACAACCTGCTCGACGCGTGGCAGATCGTCTACCGCCAAAGCGCTCCGAACCTCCTACACCGCACCCTGCACGGAGAAACTCCATGACGACCTCGACCCTGGCCGCGCGCCCGTCTTCGCTCAAACGGCTCGCGGCCTCCTGGCGTCACTACGTCATCTACTTCGGCTTCTTCGCGATCTTTCTGATCTTCGCGGTCACGCTGTTCGACAAGGGTTTCCTGGACCCGAACAACCTGCTCAACATCACCCGCCAGACGGCAATGATCGCGGTGATGGCGGTGGCCATGACCTTTGTGTTGGCGGCCGGCGAGATCGACCTGTCGATCGGCGCCGTGGCCGGCCTGACCACCGTCACCACCGCCATGGCCATCGACCTTGCCGGGCCGTTCGTGGGGGTCTGCGCCGGTCTGGCCACCGGCCTGGCGGTGGGCATTTTCAACGGCTTGCTGACGACCCGCGTCGGCATCCCGTCCTTCCTGACCACGCTGGCCATGCTCGGCATCGCCAAGGGCGTGGCGATGTGGATCAGCGGCACGGCGGCCATTCCGATCCTGGCACCGACCTATTCCTATATTTTTGGCGGCGGCAACATCGGGCCGGTGCCGACCTTGCTGGTCTGGATGCTGCTGTTCGGCGTGGTCGGCCACCTGGTGCTGCGGCGCACCGGGTTTGGCCGCCGCGTGCTGGCCACCGGGGGCAACGAGACGGCGGCACGCTACAGCGGCGTCGACACTCGCGGGATCAAGATGCGCGTGCTGATGCTGTCCAGCATGGCGGCCGCAGTGGCCGGCATGCTCTACGCGGGGCGCCTGCAGTCAGGACGTTTCCAGCTCGGAGAAGGCGATGAACTGTCGGTGATCGCCGCCGCCGTGCTCGGCGGCACCAGCCTGTTCGGCGGTGCCGGCACGGTGGTCGGCACCATCATGGGCGCGCTGATGATCGGCATGATCAACAACGGCCTGATCCTGATGGGGCTCGAGTTCAGCCAGCAGTTGATCGCGCGCGGCGCCATCATCATTTTGGCGGTGGCGCTGAGCCAGCAAAAGCGTTGAGCCCCGCACTTCCACTCCCCACCACGACAAGGTTGAAACTCAAATGAAACCCGGTTGCACCATCATCGGCAATGTCCACGGCAGGCCGGAAAAGCGCTCCGAGCTGCTGGCGCTCCTGCTGTCGTTCATCGCTCCGACGCGGGCCGAGCCCGGCTGCATCGAGTACCAGTTGCAGGTCAGCGCCACCGACCCCGACGCCTTCATGTTCTACGAGAACTGGGCCAGCCGCGAGGCGCTCGAGCAGCACATCGCGATGCCCTACATCCAGCCGCTGATCGAGCGCCAGCACGAACTGCTTTCGCGTCCGGTCGAGATCGTCCACTTCGAAATGCTCGCGCCCTTGCAGGCCGTGCGCGCGGGGGCTTGACAGTGCCATCGGCGAGTTCGCGGGGAACCTGACGTGTCCATCATCGAGATCGCCAAGCGGGCCGGCGTGTCGATAGCGACCGTGTCGCGGGTCATCAACGACAGCTCGCCGGTGCGTGCTGAGACGCGCGATCGGGTCAAGGCGGTGATCGCAGAGCTGGGTTACCGGGCCAACTTTCTGGGCCGCAACCTGCGCACCGCGAAGAGCCGCTTGTTGCTGACCATGGTGCCCGACTTCGGCAACCCTTTTTATGCCGAAATCGTGCGCGGCATCGACGGCGTGGCGCGCGCCGAGGGCTACCACTTGCTGCTGTGCGACACCAGTTCGGGCGTGTCGGCCGACCGCACCTATTTCGACCTGCTGCGCAACCGCATGGCCGATGGCGCGATATGCCTCGACCCCGACACCATCCAGCAAGAGCTGCGCCGTGAAACCGGCGAGCTGTGTTGGGTGGCGTGTTGCGAGTTCGACCCCGAAGGCTCGGTGCCTTATGTCGGCATCGACAACGCACGCGCCGCTTTCGATGCGGTGAGCTACCTGGTCCAGCGCGGTTGCCGCCGCATCGCGTTGCTGAACAGCGACCAGCGTTTTCTCTATTCGCGACAACGACAAAAGGGCTATCTCGACGCCCTGCGCGTTGCCGGGCTCGGGCCGCCCGCCGGGGGTGTCGTCACCACCCTGGGCCTGACCTACGACCACGGCCGCCAGGCGGTCGCCAACATGTTGGCCGCTTCTTTGACTGATCGCCAGCGCCCGGATGCGATCTTCGCCGTCTCCGACACGCTCGCCATCGGTGCCATGCACGGCCTGCGCGATGCCGGTCTGTCGGTGCCGGGCGATGTGGCGGTGGTGGGCTTCGACAACATCCAACTTTGCACCATGGTCCAGCCCGAGCTGACGACCGTGGCCCAGCCGATGCACAAACTCGGCGAAACCGCCGCCAGGCTGCTGCTGCAGCGCATGCGCCAGCCCGACGCGGCCATCGAAGGCATCGTCCTCGACCACGAACTGCTGATCCGCGGTTCGGCCTGAACGCGCCGATCCGGTTGCCTCCCTTTCCCACTTTCCCCACTGATACGCCCCTGGTCACACCCACGCTTGTTGGCAAGCCCTGACCCCCACACCGAGTTCAAGAAACATGAAAACCCTGCAAGGCCCTGCCATCTTCCTGGCCCAGTTCCAAGGCGATTCGGCACCGTTCGACAACCTGCCCAATCTGGCGCGCTGGGCGGCCGGGCTCGGCTACAAGGGCATTCAGTTGCCCACCGACGCCCGCCTGATCGACCTGAAACGGGCCGCCCAAAGCCAGACCTATTGCGACGAACTGAAAGGCCAGGT
>JAYVCL010000072.1:0-6187 GCA_043749975.1 Burkholderiales bacterium | reverse complement strand
CGTGGTGGCTGGCGATAAGCTTCTGCGACAGGCCTTCGAGCTTGCTCAGGTTGAGCGTCAAGGGTTTCATTTGCAAGTCCATGCTGTTCTCCTTCGGGGTGAGGGTCAGGTGTGCGTCATCAAGGGGTGCAGTAGCAGCCCGAGCAGTGCCGCCACGACGACGATGAGCGGCTCGGGCAACTTCTTGAAGCGCCACAACAGCGCCGCTGTGGCGATGGCCAGCGCGGCGGTGACCGCATCGGTGATCGAGCGCTGGGCGATCACGATCACCGAACCTGCCAAGGCGCCTACCGCCGCTGCCGTCACGCCATCGACGAAGGCGACGATGCCCGGGTGCTTGCCGTGCTTCTTGAACCAGGGCGCAGGCAAGACGGTCAGCAAATAGCACGGCACGAAGGTGGCGAGTGCCGCGACGACGGCACCCCAGAAGCCGGCGATCAAATAGCCGATGAAGCCGGTGGTGATGACGACCGGGCCCGGCGTGATCATCGCCACGGCCACCGCATCGACGAATTGGCGATCATTCAGCCAGCCGTGCTCCACCACCACGCCGCTGTAGAGAAACGGCACGATGGCCAGGCCGCTGCCGAACACGAAGCTGCCGGCGTAGGCGAAGAACGCGCCGATCTGCCCCAGCAGGTGCCAGTCGGTCGTGTTGGCGAACATCACAACAGCCACAGGGGCCGACGCGGCGAGGCCGTTGAGGCGTCCGCCGAACCCGCCCTTGGGGCGTGCCCGCAGGAACCAGACGAGCCCGCCCGCGCCGAGGAAAAGGAACACGCTCTCGGAGCGTGTCACCACGGTCAGCGCAGCGCTGACCAGATAGATCGCCCACAGCAACTTGTCGCGCCCGATGCTCTTGTTGGTGAGCTTCCAGGCGCTGATCGCGATGATGCCGATCACGCAGGCACCGACGCCGTAGAACACCGCCTGCATCCACGGGATGCCGCCGTAAGCCACATAAGCCGCGCCGATGCCGACCACCATCAGGAACGAAGGCAGCACGAAGGCGATGCCTGCCAGCGTGGCCCCGACCAGGCGGTAGTGCACGTAGCCGAGATAGATCGCGAGTTGCGCGGCCAGCGGGCCGGGCATCAACTGCGCCAAGGTCATGCCTTCTTTGTAGTCGGCGTCTGAAATCCAGCGTCGCTGTTCGACCAGGTCGCGGTACATGTAGCCGACCAAGGCCACCGGTCCGCCGAAGCCCCAGGTGCCCAGCGCGAGCATGTAGCGCACCAGTTGCCACAGCGAATAGCCGGGCGATGCGATCGGTGTCATCGGGTGCCTGCCTTGTTTTTTGCGCGCTGGGCCGCTTGAAAATGCGTGTACAGCGAATCGAGCACGCCGCTGATCTCGGCCAGCAGCGCATCGTCGTCGGGCAGGCGTTCACGGGCTCCGGCGAGCATGGCTTCGAAGCCGCTGGCTTCGGGCACGGGAGCGCCGCCCACATCGAGCGAATGCACCATCGCGCCCATGCGGACCAGCGCCGCGTCTTCATCCAGACCGAAGCCGGCCAGCAGGGTTTCGAAGGTGACGCGTTCGCCGACGTGAGTGAACGTTGCCCCGTCGAAGTCGAAGCCGAGCGCCTTGCGTGGGCAGTCGGACGGCTTGGCCAGCCACTGGAAACGGGCGTCGGGGTCGATGAAGCGGCGGATCAGCCAGGCGCTGGCGGCGCGGTCGACCCACAGCTTGCGGCGCGTGGCCCACAGGCGGCCTTGGTAGGCATTCGCGTCGAGGCGGCGAATGTCTCCGCCGGTTTCTTGCGGCTCGTCCGGGGACATCAGCCGATCAAGCCGCTTGCCAAACTCCGCGCATGCCGCTTCGGCTTCCACGCTGGCGTCGCCCGGATAGAAATCGATGGCACGCAGCGCGTCGTGGTCACGGCGGAACTTCTTCTGCAGGCGTGTCAGTTCAACGGCGCTGAGACTGGAAAGGGTCTGCGCCGCCTCTTTCCATCCCGCCAGCAGCGCGGCGTAGGCGTCGCTGCGATCGAACAGCGTTGAATAGGCTTCGACATCGTCGGCAAACGCGGGCCCCGCCGACATGACCCACGCGCTGCCGCCTTCACGCAGACAGTCTTCAGCCAGGCCCTGCAAAGCATCCTGATGCTGCGGGCTTGCAGGAAGAAGGTAGGCCCCGTCGCGCAGCGCCGCACATCCCAGCACTTTCAGGGCTCGCCAAATGCGCATCCGCCCCGTCGCGCTTTGGGTCGGCAGCGACAACACCAACAAGAGCCAACCGGGTTTTTTCTCTGTCGTCATGTCTTGAATACTACATATGTGTAGCATTCAATACAAGCTGATCTACGCATTCCCGCCACCGTCCAGGATCCGCTCAGCATCCTGCGGGCCACGCGCTGCGCCTTCATCGCCAACGTCGTCATCACGTTTGAGGACCTCGGCCATCGCCCAGGACGCATCTGCGGCTTGCCTCAAAATCCGCCGCATGCTCGACAACGAAATTCAGTGGGAGATGTTTTTGCGCGGCGCGGTCGCGGGCCTGCTACTTTTTCATCTCGTCAACCTGGCGTTGCACGGTGCCAGGCCTGCCGCACGGGCTGCGCTGGGAGCGTGGACCCTGTCAGTGCTGGCCTATTTGATCTGCCAACAGGGCGATGTGCTTTTGAGCCTGCCACGTCCGTTGATCCTGGTGCTGATGGCGCTGTGCGTCAGCTCCACCGCCTGGATGTGGATTGCGGCCCGTGCGCTGTTCAACGACGACTTCGCGTTCTCGGTCCGTGCAATTGCGCTTGCGTTGGCCCTGGTGGCGCTGGGCCTTGCCGCGAACGTGCCGTTCCTGCCCGATGTCGGGGGATCGCGAACGGCATATCAGCCAGGCGCGGTTGTGTCGGCCTTGTCCAGACTCCATGCGGCGGCGATGCTTGCTTTCACGGCCGCCGCGCTGTGGGAAATCGTCCACGGCTGGAACGATGACCTGGTCGAGCCGCGCCGTGCCGCGCGGCGCTGGGCGGCGATGGGCATCGGCCTATACGCAGCGGTGGCGCTGGTGATCGAGCTGGCATTGCGCGGCCAGCCGATCGGCAGGCTGCTGCCCGCGCTGCATGTGGCCGGCATCGGTGCTGTGAGCCTGGCGCTCGCCGTGCGGGTGGCGCGGCGGTCGCTCGACGAGGTGCTCGGCATCACCGACCCGCCGACACCCCTGGCCGACCCCGACCCGCGCGCGGTGGTGTCCGCACCCGCCAACCTCGAGGCCAGGCCAGGCGAGCAAGCCCAGGCCCTGGCGCGCCTGACCGAGGCGATGACGGGCGAACGTGTGTACCGCCGCGAAGGCCTGACATTGGCGGCCCTGGCCGTGACGCTCGGGCTGGGCGAGACCGAGCTGCGCGGCCTGATCAACCAGCGCCTGGGTTACCGCAACTTCAACGACTTTCTTCACCACTACCGCTTGCAGGAAGCAGCGGCGCGGGTCGCCAGCGAGGACTTGCCGATCCTGACGATCGCCCTCGGATGCGGTTACGGTTCAATCGGCCCCTTCAACCGCGCCTTCAAGCAGCGCATGGGCATGACGCCGTCGGAATACCGGGGCGCATCGCGTTTGGCCAGCTCACCGGGCCACTGAGCGCCGGAATCCGCCGAGACCTCGGCCCGAACGGGTTCTGCTTTGTGTGTTGACCTGAACGAACAGCATTGGGTCAGGTTTTGCGACGAATCGGCCAGGGTTCGCGACGAATCGGCGAGCCCCAACACGGCTGGCCTTCGACGATGCGGGTTCCCACAACCCATCGGAGAATTCATGCAACCGCCCTCGTTCGAAACTGTCGCGCTGAGCATTCTCGGCATCGACCTCATGCGTTACCTGCTCGGTGCCGGCCTGGTATGGCTGGTGGTGAACGTGCTGCTGCGGCGGCAACTGGCGGGCAGGCGCATCCTCGACGGCAAAGCGCGACCGGGGCAGGCCCGCCGCGAACTCGTCTACTCGCTGTCGACCGTGCTGATCTTCGCGGCCAACGGCAGCATGCTGTGGCTGCTGGCGACCAGCGGCCGGGTTCGCATCTACGACAGCGTGGCCCTGCACGGCTGGGCCTGGTGGGGGGCCAGCCTGTTGCTGATCATCGTCGCGCACGATGCGTACTTCTACTGGACGCACCGGCTGTTGCACAACCACCGCTGGTTCGGCACGGTGCACACACGCCACCATGCCTCGCTGCACCCGACACCCTGGGCCGCCTACAGCTTCCATCCCGTCGAGGCGGCTATCCAGGCCGCATTCCTGCCGCTGTTCGTCGCTGTGGTGCCGACGCACGCCGGCGTGATCGCGCTGTTCCTGATCCACATGATCCTGCGCAACGCGATCGGCCACAGCGGCCACGAGGTGATGCCCTGGGAGGCGTCGCAGCGCGGCCTGCTGCGCTGGATCACACCGGTCAGCCACCACCACTTCCACCATGCACGCAATCGCGGTAACTACGGCCTGTACTTCACCTGGTGGGACCGCTGGTGCGGCACCGAGGATGCAGACTACCGCCGCTACGGTGACGCGCGCTTCAGCCGCAACCGAAAGATGGGGAGTGCGGCATGACGGCCTCGATGCTGGTGGCGATGCGCCTGGTGCTGCTCGCCGCGACCCTGCTCGCCGCGCCGCGCCTGCAGGCGCAGGCCGTGCAGGCAGCCAAGCCCCCGGCGCTGCTCGGCGACTGGTGGACGCCCGGCTTCGGCGCGCGGGTTCGCATCGAGCCCTGTGGCGACGCGGTCTGCGGTCGCATCGTCTGGGTGTGGGACGAAGCGTCTCCAGACATCGCCGACAAAAGCCCGCTCGTCGGTCGCAAGGTGATCGAAGACATGCGCCCGGAAGAAGCCGCGCGCTGGAGCGGCGGGCGGCTGTACAACCCCGAGGACGGACGCGACTACAAGGGCTCGCTGCACCTGCAGTCGCCGACGCGACTCGTGGTCGACGGCTGCGTGCTGTTCGTCTGCAAGCAGCAGGTGTGGCGGCGCGTGGATGCGGGTCGCTGTCCGCCCTTTACGTCGGCGGCCCGGTTCTGACGGCGACGGCGCGTGCCTGCGGCCGCGTCAGTTCGGCGGCGACAGCAGGCGCGCCCGTTCAAGCCGGTCTTCGAGTTGGCCGATGTGGGCCGCCACGGAGTTGCCGTTCTGATCCAACGCCAGTCGCGACTCGTCTTGCAGCCGGTCGAGCCGGGCCATCAAGGCCGTGCGCAGCTCGGTGAAGCGCGATGCCTCGGCCTTGTCGGCGAGATCGCGCTGGGCCTGCAGTTCCTTGGTCTGACGCCGCGAGTCCATCAGCGAACCTGCCTGCAATGAGATCACCCAGACAGTGAACAACACGCACAGAAAGACGACCAGCCCGAGCATGAGCAACCCCAGCGGGGCCTGCACCGTGGTGAACCCCAGCGACAGCGATGTGAGCGCCGAGAACGCACTCCAGTTGATGAGCGCAAACAGGCCGACCAAGGCGATCAGCAGCACGAAGACAATGGCACGCAGCATGAAATCCTCCTGGCTCGACCGCCGAGCACAGGCCGAGCGTAACGGTTGCGGCTGCGGCTGCGGCTCCGGTTGAGGCTGTGGCAGCGTTGGCAATCGGCGCGGCGCCCGGCGGGTGTTGGAAGCCGCGAGCCTGTGGTGCAGCACGACATGCCGCGTGCGTTCATGAAGTAGCGCAGGCCGACCTGGCCCCCCTACGTTGAAGCCGTTGCTCCCCCTTTGCTAGGGGTCAGGGGTGCGGCGGCTGGCGCATAGATTGAAGCCAAGGCGTCACACCCGACGCCTGCAACCCTTTGGAGAGCACCTGATGGATCCGATTGTTCAAACCGACAGCGCCGGCGTGCCGCGCTACGTGAGCTTCCCCGCTGGCGAGCCGGTGCAAAGCCTGGGGCCGCTTGCGCCGCAGGCACAGTCGGACCAGTTTCTGCAACGCAACGCAGCGCTGCTGGCATTGCCGGCGGCCACGCTGAAATCCCTGGCCGTGCCGATTGCCAGCCTGCCCGAGCCCGAACTGAACGCGCTGCGTGCCGAGGTGCAAAAGCGCGTGATGGACTCGGTAGTCCTCGGCTACGCGCAAACCTATTTCGGGCTGCCGGTGATCGGTGCCGGCGTCAGCGTCACGCTTCGCGACGAGCCGCGTGCGGTGCTTGCCGCCACCTCGACGGTGCAGCATGACATTCAGGTCGCGCGCCCAACCGACGAAGCCATCAAACGCGCCAGCGTTT
>JAYVCL010000071.1:0-9330 GCA_043749975.1 Burkholderiales bacterium | reverse complement strand
CAAGCAGCAAAAGGCCTTCGTGGCGCTGATGGATGTGCCGCTGTCCGAAAACGCGGCGCTGAAAACGCCCGCGCCTGCGCGGGCTACAGCGCGAGCAGTTCGCTCAGTGCGAGTGCCGGTGGTGAGCGTCCGGAAAGTGCCCGTGGCTGTGTGTCATCACGACATGGGCGTGCGCATGACTGTGGGGCTCAGTAACGCCCTGGCCCTCGGGATGCGCATGCTGGTGATGCACATCGTGCACGTGTTGGTGCGTATGCTCGTCGGCGTTGTGCGTGTGCAAGTGACCATGGCTTTCGGTCAGATGCAGCCACACGCCCACTGCCATCAGCGCACCGGCCATCAGCAACTGGGCCGTCACCGGCTCCTTCAGCATCAACACGCCCAGCAGCGCACCGAAGAACGGCGCCACCGAGAAATAGGCCCCCGTTCGCGCGGTGCCGAGGTGCCGCAGCGCCACGACGAACAGCACCAAGCTGGCACCGTAGCTCAGGAAGCCCAGCAACGCGGCGGCGCCGAGCGTCGAGATCTCGGGCCATGACGACCCCAGCTTCCACGCGAGCAACAGATTGGTGCTGCCCGCAGCCAGCCCCTTCACCATCGCGATGAACGATGCGTCGGACAGCGAGACCCTGCGCGTGAGGTTGTTGTCGATGGCCCAGGCCAGGCAAGCGCCCAGCACCGCGAGCGCGCCGCTCTCGACGTGCAGGGCCACCATCTCGCCAGGCCAGCTCAACGCGACCGCACCGGCGACGATGGCCAGCATGCCGAGCGCGATTCGCCGATCAAAGTTTTCCTTGAACACGAACCAGGCGATCAGCGCCGTGAAGACGCCCTCGGCGTTGAGCAACAACGAGGCGCCGGTCGCCGACATGGAGGTCAAGCCGTACATCAACAGGACGGGGCCGACCACGCCACCGGCCAGCGTCGCGCCGGCCAGCCAACCCCATTCACTGCGTGAGGGCCGGACAGCCTCGGCGTTTCGGACGCGACGGACGAGCCACAGGCCCGTCCCCGAACCGAGGTAGAGCAAGGCCGCCAGCAGCCAGGGGTCGGTGTGGGCGAGCAGGAACTTGGCGAAGGGCGTCCCGGCCCCGAACAGCAGGGCTGCGCCCAGCGCGGCGACGATTCCGCGATCCAGTCCGGCGATCATGTCCGAGCCGATCTGTCTGCGTTCACTGCGCACCCACCATCAACCGGCGACCACTCGCTTTCGCAACGCCGACGCGCACTCAGAAACATGGGCATGAACAAGCTCTCCAACTGTGAAGCTGTCGGACTGTGGCACAGGCGCCGCTGCGAATCTGCTGCGCCCGTTCAGCCGATATAGAGCCAGAAATGACGAAGGGTTAGCGACCGCTAAGCCGCTAACCCTCGTGCATTCTGGTGGGCCCTGAGTGACTCGAACACTCGACCTACGGATTAAGAGTCCGCTGCTCTACCAACTGAGCTAAGAGCCCCACATTTTTGCTCTGTCTTCTTCTGCTGTCGAAAACCTTGGTGGGTTGTGCGGGGCTCGAACCCACGACCTACGGATTAAAAGTCCGCTGCTCTACCAACTGAGCTAACAACCCCCGACAAGCCTTCAATTATATCTGCCTTCGAATGCGCTGAGCCGGCTCGCCAGACTCGCTCATTGTCGCCAGCAGCGCCAACACCTCGCCCGCCGCCACCATGCCGAAGGTCGCCGTCACGCTGACGCTGGAACCGTAGCCGTGGCAATTCAGACTGCCATCCACCTCGCACGCCCCATCGGGCGATGTGACGACCTCGCGCGAAAACACGCAGCGCACACCCATCGGCCCCTTGCGCGCGCCGTGATGGTGCTGGCGCAGTCGCTGGCGCAGCGCGGCCAGCAGCGGGTCGTGGGTGACTTCGGCCAGGTCGGCCACGTCGACCGCCTGCGCGCGCTGCTTGCCCCCTGCCGCACCCACCGCGACAAGGAGCGTTCCCGCCGCCGCGGCCCATGCCGCAAGCACGGCCTTGGCACGCACCTGGTCGCAGGCATCGATCACGGCCGACACCGGTGTGCTCAACAAGCCGGGCCAGTTCGCCTGGTCGACAAACTCTTCGATCGTGGTCACCTTGCACCCGGGGTGGATGTCGGCAATGCGCCGTTGCAGCGCGTCGGTCTTGGCCTGGCCCAGCGTGGCCCCCAGCGCTTGCACCTGCCGGTTGATGTTGGACTCGGACACATGGTCCAGGTCGATCAAGGTCAGCCCGGCCACGCCGCTGCGCGCCAATGCTTCGACCGCCCAGGAGCCCACCCCGCCCACCCCGACGACGACCACGTGCGCCGCACGAATGCGGGCGTAACCGATGTCGCCGTACAAGCGCCGAAGCCCGCCGAAGCGGCGCTCCAGGTCGGCGGCGTGCTCGCCGCCATCGGGCACAGATGAAGGGTGCATCAGCCTTGACGCTCGATGCGCCAGACCTGGTATTTCAGCGCCGCCACGGCCCCGGCAAGGATGGCGGCCAGCGCAATGAAGCTGCCCAGGCTGAGCGTGGACACGCCTGACAGCCCCTGTCCCACGGTGCAGCCCAGGGCCGTCACGCCGCCCACGCCCATCAGCACGGCGCCGACCAGGTGATTGGCGGTGTCTTCGGCGTTGCGAAAACCTTCCCACCGAAAGCTGCGTTCGAGCAGGGACACCGCCGCAGAACCCAGCGCCACCCCGATGGTCGCGACGATGCCCAGCGTGAGCAATTTGCTCTTGTCGCTGAAGAACATCAGCCAGTCCAGGGTGAACGCCACCGGCGCCACGAAGCTGAGCGATTCCATGCGCTGCGAGTTGGTGGCGACGAAAGCTTCTTGCAGCGTGTTGGGGTCTTCAGCCACGTACCCGTGACGACCTGAAAGCCACCAGACGCCCACGATCACCGCACCGATGCCCAGGCCGGCGGCCAAATTCTCGGCGCTGCGGCCCTCGGGTTTCGAGACGGCCCAGCCGACACAGAGGCCGCCGATCAACCAGCCCAGCACCCCGGCCGCCAACGCCTTGGTCTGGCCGAGCGCGCCAGCCACCACCGAAGGCAGGTCTTGCCCGGAAGCGAGCGTCACGAACACGGCATCGACCGTGCTCACACGGGCCACTGCGGTGATGCCCTTGAGGGTGGCGAATGCAGCCACGCCGAGCACGATGAACACCACCAGCGACTTGAGGTTGCCGCTGCCGATGCGCACCAGCGTCTTGCTGCCGCAGCCGGACGCCAGCACCATGCCGAAGCCGAACATCGACCCGCCGACCAGGGCCGACAACCACATCAGACGCGGGCCGGCGTACAGGCTTTTCGACGCATCGACCCAGCCCAGCGCCACCATCGTGTTGAAGCCGATGATGGCCACGCCCATGGCCATCACCCACATGCGCATGCGGGTCCAGTCACCGATGTTCACGATGTCGGCCACGGCACCCATGGTGCAAAAATGGGTTCGCTGAGCGATGGCGCCAAACAGCATCGCCAGAGCAAACGAGCCCCATAGAACTTGGCTGTGAAGGGCGCGCAGGTCGAGGTCTTGCATCGCCCAATTCTACGGACCGGGGTCGGGCCCGCTCAGCGGCTCACTCGCTCAACGGGAAGCGGATGGTTCAAGCTATTTGAGCAAGTCCACGCGGTCCTTGCCGGCCTGCGCCGCCTCGGACTTCGGGTAGGCCTTGAGCAGCTCGTCCACGGTGCGTTTGGCGCTGCGGTTGTCTTTCAGCTCGATCTGGCAATTGGCCACCGACAGCAGTGCCTCGGCTGCACGCGGGTGCTCGGGCGACGCTGCCACCAGCGCGCGAAACGAGGTGATGGCCTCTTTGAACTCGCGCTTGCCGTACTGCGCATTGCCCAGCCAGAACAGCACCGAGTCGTTGTAGCCGCTGGCAGGAAAACGTTTTTGAAACGCTGTCAGCGCTGTGGCCGCCAACGCGAATTCGCCCTTGCGCAGCGGAATCATGGCTTCTTCGTATTGCCGTTTTTCTTCGGCATCGGCCAGAAATTCCTTGCCGTCGACGGATACTTTTTGCGGCTCCAGTTTGCGCACGCGCTCGTCGATGCCTTGCTGAACGTCCTTTTGCTTGCGCTGCAACTCGGCCACGTCGCGGGCCAGGTTTTCATCCAGCCCGCGCAGCTTGGCGTTCTCGGCGCGCAGCACTTCGAGTTGACTGTTGAGATCGAGCAGGCTGCGCTTGATCTGGCTGATCTGCTCCAGCAACTGGGCATTCAGCTCGGCCTGGCGCGTGCGCTGCGCCTCGTTGCTTTGCTCCAGCTTCTGGCGCAGATCGAGGATCGCCTTGCGCGCTTCGTCGTCGTCGAACAGGCCGGCCTGAGCCGCCGGCGAAAACACGGCAGCGACCAAGACTGCGACGCGCAGCCAGCGTGGTGAGCCAATCATCGAGCCGGCCTCAGCGGTTGTTCAGCTCGGCGCGCCGGTTCTTGGCGAACGCGGCCTCATCACCGCCCGAGGCTGCCGGGCGTTCCTTGCCGAAGCTCACCGCCTCGACCTGACTGTCGCTGGCACCCAGCAGCGTCAACGATTTGGCCACGGCTTCAGCCCGCTTTTGCCCCAGCGCCAGGTTGTACTCACGGCCGCCGCGCTCGTCGGTGTGGCCTTCGATCGACAGCTTCTTTTTACGGTCGGCTGCCAGCGCCTTGGCGTGCGCTTCGACGACGGACTGAAACTCTGACTTCACCACGAAGCTGTCGTAGTCGAAATAGATCAGGCGCGGCAGATTGGACGCAGCACCGTTGCCCGGCTGCGCCAGATCCACAGGCGTGACGGCGGTCTGCGCTGCGGCGGCGCTGTTGGCCCCGCTGCCCTTGGCGGCATCCGGGCCCACGGCGGTGCCGGTGCGCGATTCCACTGGCACATCGGTGTCCAGCTTCACGCTGGAAGCGCAGCCTGCCAACAAGGCCAGAGCGGCCAGCGTCGACAGACCCCAACTCGAAACACGTTTTGAGTTCATTGCTTCTACCTTTTGGGTGAGTGGAGTGAGGGAAAAGAATCAGCGTTTGAAGCGGTCGATGACCAACAGTTCAACGGCCGTACGGACCCCAGACGGGTTCGCGCACATCGGCGGTGCTCAGCACCAGGCGCGCCTTGATCTTGCCATCGAGCGTGGTGGTCATCAACACATCGCGTTGCTGCGCCCGCGTGGCATAGATGATGAGCCGGCCATTGGGCGCAAAGCTCGGGCTCTCGTCGTCGCTGGTGTCGGTCAGCAATTGCGGTGTGGAACCGGCGGCCAGCTCCATCACGGCGAGTCGAAACGCATTGCCCTGGCGGGTGATGTAGGCCAGCGTGCGGCCATCGGGGCTGATCGCCGGGCTGATGTTGTAGCTGCCCGAAAACGTGACCCGCTCGGCCCCGCCGCCTGACACCGGCACTCGGTAAACCTGCGGGCCGCCGCCACGGTCGCTGACGAAATACACCGTGCGTCCGTCGGGCGAGAAGGCCGGCTCGGTGTCGATGGCGTTGCTGCTGGTAAGGCGGCGCACACCTTCGCCGGTGCGGCTCATCAGGAACAACTGGGCACCCCCTTCGCGCGACAAGGTCATCGCCAATTGCTGCCCGTCGGGCGACCAGGCGGGGGCGCTGTTGGAGCCGCGAAACGCCGCCAGCGTGCGCCGCTTGCCGGTGGCCACGTCTTGCGCCACCACCACCGCTTTCTGGCTCTCGAAACTGACGTAGGCCAGCTCTTTTCCGTCAGGCGACCAAGCCGGCGAAATGATCGGCTCGGGGCTGTTGAGAGCCACCTGCCCGCCTTCGCCATCGGCGTCGGCCACGCGCAGCGTGAAGCGCCCGCCGCCCTTGGTGACGTAGGCAATGCGGGTCGAAAAAACGCCTTTCTCGCCGGTCAGCTTTTCATGCACGAAGTCGGCGATGCGGTGCGCCGCCAGGCGCATATCGGCTGCCACCACCACATTGCTCTGGCCGCCCAACTCGTTGCCCTTGACCACGTCCCACAGCTTGAAGCGAACGTCGAAGCGCCCATCGGCCAGCCGGCTCACCGAACCCGCCACCAACGCGTCGGTATTGCGGCCACGCCACTCGCTCATCGCGGGCTGGCTGGTCTCGTCGAGCGTGCCCGGCGCATCCACGTTGCGGAACAGGCCGCTGCGTTCCAGGTCGGCACGCACGATGGCGGCAAGTGCCTGGCCAGCGCGGTCTTCATCGCGGAACTTCGCCACTGCGATGGGCACCTGGTTGGCACCCACGCCGGAGATTTCAACCCGGAACTGGGCCAGCGCCGCGCCCATCGGCAAGCTGAGCCCGCAGGCCACGAAGCTTCTTCTTTTCAACATGGAAAGTACTGACCCCATTCGACGACCCGAGTTCAATTGCATCAAATACGCGTGCCTGCATCGGCACCCAAACCCGCACCCACGCGCCGCACCGGCGGCTGCGAGGGCGGGGTCCAGGCAGCGTCAAGTTCCACCCGCTTGGCATAGCGATAGAAAGTTTGTTCAGCGTAGGCCAGAGCAATCACGAAGCCGGCCCAGCCATCGAGCAGGCCGCGTTTGAAAAACAAATGCTTGACGAACGCCCAGCCGGCACTCGCCAGTGCGCGGGCCATCGATGCGCGGCCCGTTGCCACTTTGGCCGCACCCAGCGACGAATAGCGGTTCAGTTTGCGCACCACTTCGTCCAGGTTGCGGAACGGAAACTGCCAGATGGCATTCTTCAAGGTTCCGAGCGGCTTGTCGGTGAGCAATTGATACCCCTCGTGGACCGGCTCCAAGGTGTAGGCCATCGTGCCGCGACGAAAAAGCTGCGGTTGGCGGAAGTTCGGGGACCAGCCCGAATGCCGAATCCAGCGGCCCATGAAGAAGTTGCGTCGCGGCACCCGGTACACGTCCAGCGCGGCGGGCGAGGCGATCAGCGCCAGCACCTCGTCGCGCACTTCGGGCGTGCAACGCTCATCCGCGTCGAGGCTGAAAACCCAGTCGCCGGTGCAATGCGCGATGGCCTGGTTGCGCAAGTCGCCGAAGCCCTTGAATTCGATCTGCACCACGCGTGCGCCCAGCGACTGTGCGATCTCTTGCGTGCCATCGGTGCTGTTCGAGTCGACCAGCAAGATCTCGTCGGCCCAGAGGGCAGTGGAGATGGCTTCGCGGATCTTTTCGGCCTCGTTGTAGGCAATGATGTAGATTGAAATTGTCGGCATCTGGGCGCAGATTGTAGGTCGCTGACGCAAGGGATAATCCGCGCCTGATGACCGAATCGACCCGCCCGCTCGCAGCGCGCCTCGCCCGCATCGCCCCCTTCTTTCGTGGCTCCCGCAAAGGCTTCGCGCTGGCCATCGCCGCAGGCGCTCTCGGCGCACTGACCGAGCCGCTGATCCCGGCCATGATGAAGCCGCTGCTCGACCGTGGCTTCGATGGCGGCAGGCTGGCCTTGTGGACGGTTCCGGTGGCGGTGATCGGGCTGTTTGCGCTGCGCGGCGTGGCGGGCTTCGTGGCGCAGTACGCCTTGTCCTGGTCGGCCAACAACGGCGTGGCGCACATGCGCACCGCCATGTTCAACCGCCTGCTCACCGCCCAGCCTGCGCTCTTCACACAGCAAAGCGCCAGCGCGCTGACCAACACCGTCAGCTTCGAGGTGCAAAACGGTGCCAACCAGCTCGTGTATTCAGTCACCTCGTTGGTGAAAGACACGCTCACGCTGGCCGCACTGCTGGGCTATTTGATGTGGCTGAACTGGAAGCTCACCTTGTTCGTGGCGGTGTTGTTTCCGGCCGTGGCCGTGGTGATGCGCAGCCTCAGCAAACGGCTGCACCGGCTCACCGTCGAAGGCCAGGCCGCCACCGACGAACTGGCTTATGTGGTGGAAGAAAACGTGCTGGCCTGGCGCATCGTGCGGCTGCACGACGCGGCGGCCAGCCAGACCGCGCGCTTCGGCCGGGCCACCGAGCTGTTGCGCCGCCTGTCCACCAAGTCGATCGTGGCAGCGGCGGCAATGACGCCGGTCACGCAGACCTTGGCGGCGGTGACTTTGTCTGCGGTGATCGTCGCCGCGCTGTGGCAAACCGGCACCGAAGGCGGCACGGTGGGCGGCTTCGCGGCGTTCATCACCGCCATGCTGATGCTGATCGCGCCGATCAAGCACCTGTCTGAAGTGGCCGCCCCCATCACGCGTGGGCTGGCCGCGTTCGAGCGCGGCGTGGCGCTGATCGAAGACAGCCCGACCGAGGTCAGCGGCAGCTTCGACCCCGGTCGCGCCAGCGGGCACCTCGAGCTGCGCGACGTGAGCTTGCGCTACCGCGACGACCAAGCCGCTGCGCTGCAAAACGTGTCGATGACTCTGCACAGAGGCGAGTCGGTGGCGCTGGTCGGGCCGTCGGGGGCCGGCAAGTCCAGCCTGGTCAACCTGCTGCCGCGCTTCATCGAGCCCAGCAGCGGCACGCTGCTGCTCGACGGCACGCCGATTGCGGATTGGAACGTGGCGGCGCTGCGCCGGCAGTTCGCGCTGGTGAGCCAGGACGTGGTGCTGTTCAACGACAGCGTGGCTGCCAACGTGAGCCTGGGCGCGCCAGACGCGCACCCCGACCGGGTGCGCGTCACCGAAGCCTTGCGCGGGGCCAATTTGCTGGACTTTGCGCTGGCCCTGCCGCAGGGGCTGGACACGGTGATCGGCCACAACGGCAGTGAGCTGTCGGGCGGCCAGCGCCAACGCATGGCGATTGCGCGTGCGATCTACAAAGACGCGCCGATCCTGATTCTGGACGAGGCCACCTCGGCGCTCGACTCCGAGTCGGAGCGGCTGGTACAAGACGCACTCGAGCGCCTGATGCGCGGGCGCACCAGCCTCGTCATCGCGCACCGCCTGTCCACCATCGAGCGGGCCGACCGCATCGTGGCACTCGAGGCCGGCCAGGTGGCCGAGCAAGGCACGCACGCCGAACTGCTGGCGCGCGGCGGCCTGTACGCGCGGCTCCACGCCATTCAATTTCGAACCTGAGGTGACCCATGTTGAACCCCATCAGCCGCTACCCCGTGCCCATGCTCGACGACCTGCCCGCCGACATCCGCGAGAAAATCGTCGCGGTGCAGGAAAAGACCGGCTTCGTGCCGAACGTCTTCTTGGCGCTGGCGCACCGGCCCGATGAGTGGCGCGCCTTCGTGGCCTACATCGACGCGGTGATGGGCCGCGAATCGGGTCCCGACGGGCTGACAAAGGGCGAGAAGGAAATGATCGTGGTGGCCACCAGCGCGGCCAACGGCTGCCTGTACTGCGTGGTCTCGCACGGGGCCATCCTGCGCATCTATGAAAAGAAGCCGCTGCTCGCCGACCAGGTGGCAGTGAACTATTTGAAGGCTGACATCACGCCGCGCCAGACCGCGATTCTC
>JAYVCL010000070.1:0-3497 GCA_043749975.1 Burkholderiales bacterium | reverse complement strand
GACGCAGGCGCTGACGGTGATCCTGAAGACCGGCTACGCGCCGGTGGAGCAGTACGGCGGGCTGCCCGACATGCCGCAAGGCGCATGGACCGACATTTATGCGCTCGGCTCGGTGCTGGAATTCGCGATCACCGGGCACACGCCGCCGCAAGCCGTGGCGCGCTTCCTGAAAGACAAGCGCGAGCCGCTGGCCGTCACCGCTGAGGGGCGCTACAGCGAGCAATTTCTGCGCGCCATCGACCACTCGTTGGCCGTGCTGCCGAAGGACCGGCCGCAGAGCGTGGCCGAGCTGCGCGCGCTGATCGGCAATGGGCCACGCAACACGCCGCAGCCTGATGCGAACGAGATGCCACCTTCGTCATCACCGACCTTGTTCGAGCGCGCGCGCGACAGCCTGTGGCGCGACGAGCGCAGCAACGCGACGCTGCAGCGCACGGCAGCGCCGTCGGTCGACCCATCGAGCCTGGCCACGCTGGCCTTGCAAACCCAAACGCGTCAAGCCCCACAAGCTGTGGGCACGGCACCAAGGCCAGGCACCCGCACCATCGCGCTGGGCCTTGCAGCGCTGCTATTGGCGCTGGCGGCGGCGACGGGTGGGATTGCATGGTTCGGCACGAAACGCCAGCAGCTTGCCGACCCGGCTGCATCCGCCCCCAGAGTCAGCGCCCCGGCCCGCTCGCCAGAACCCGCTGCAATCGAGCCACCCGAACCACCGGCACCCGAGGCAGCAGCGCCTGCTTCACTACCTCGCCCCGAGCCGAACGCCGAACCCGTCGCGCCGACGCAGGCGCAAGTGCAGGCACCTGCGCCCGC
The DNA here is from genome assembly GCA_043749975.1 of Burkholderiales bacterium. GTDB lineage: Bacteria > Pseudomonadota > Gammaproteobacteria > Burkholderiales > Burkholderiaceae_C > JANYJJ01. The sequence goes on along the minus strand of JAYVCL010000070.1, from coordinate 2,684 downwards.
TGCCGACGCGCGCCCGACAGCCGCCATGTCGCGCCCTTCACCGTCACCGTCACCTTCACCTTCACCATCCTCGCGAGCAGTTCGACCGCCCGCGCCCGTGCCCGCGCCAGAGGCCACGACCGCGCTGCGCACCCCTAACAAAAAGTTGTCGAACGAGCGCTGCGCGGACATCATCCAACGTGTGTCGCTGGGCGAAGAGCCGAGTGCCGACGAGAAGACATTTTTGAAACAGGAGTGTGGAAAATGAATGCAACATCACCCCGGCGGTTAGCCGTTACGGTCTGGCTTGTCGGTCTGCTGATCGTTGCAGGCTGCGCCGCACCGCCACAGGTCACCAGCACCGAACCCGTCTCGCTCGACCAGGCCGTGGCCGAAGCCACCGACAGCCTCGTCGCGCAGACCCAGAAACTGCCCGCCTTCGTGGCCAAGCTCGACAAGCGCTCACTCGTGATCGACCCGATGATCGACAGCGCCTCGGGCCAGCAAACGGTGGTCACGCGCCAGCTCGAAGAGAAAGTGGCGGCGCGCCTGACCAGCAACCACGCACAGTTGCCGGTGCTGCCGTTTCAACTGGCCAACCTGAACCGGTCGCAGTACGTGTTGACTGGCACGATGACCCGGCTGCAAGGTGCCAAGGCCGGCACGCGGGCACCGTTCCAGATCAACCTGGCGTTGACCGAACTGAAGACCGGCATGGTGGTTGCGCAAGCCGCGTCGAAAGTGCGCGACGACGCCCTGGACACAACGCCGACGCCCTACTACCGCGACAGCCCGGTGCTGGTGAAAGACAAGGTCATCGACGGCTACATCCTCACCAGCCAGACCCCGCCGGGGCAGCCCGCCGCCAAGGAATACTTCGAACGGCTCGCCACGGCCACCACCATCAACGAGGCCACCCTGGCCTACAACAGCGACAAGTACCAAGAGGCGCTGGACCTGTACAAGGCGGCGCTGGCCTTGCCCTCGGGCGAGCAACTGCGCACGGTGAACGGCATCTACCTGGCGAGCTGGAAACTGGGGCGCATGCAAGAGGCCGAGCAGGCGTTCGGCAAGATCGTGGCGCTGGGCATTGCGAACAGCAGCCTGGGGGTGAAGTTTTTGTTCAACCCGGGCACGACAGACTTCTGGTCAGACTCGAAGATCAGTGGGGCGTATGCGTTGTGGATGCGCCAGATTGCCCGCCAAACGGCGCAGGCCAAGGTGTGCATGAACATCGTCGGGCACACCAGCCGCACCGGCGGCGAGGCCTACAACGACAAGCTGTCGGCACAGCGGTCAGCGGCGATCCGGCAGAAGCTGGGCACCGAGGCCGCCGAGTTGATGCCGCGAACCAAGACCAGCGGAGTTGGCTCGCGCGAAAACATCATCGGCACCGGAACCGACGACGCGACCGATTCACTCGATCGACGGGTCGAGTTCAAGATCGTCGGGTGTTGAGTGCGTGGCGGGTTGCAACGCCCGCCTGCGCGGGGCAAGCCCTTTTGTTCCCACGTACGTCGCGTTGTCCACGTCAGCGCGCTGCCGCTTGCGACCACCACAACCAAACCGCAACCGCGCTGAAGATCGCGCCGATGATCAACCAGGTGCGCCCCTGCGGCACGAAGCTTGCGGCCGTGATGCAGCGCCACGCGCCCAGCAACAGGAACAGCGGGCCGAGGACCGCGAAAATGAGTTGCGCTGTGATGGCCGGCATCAAGCGCCCATCTCTGCCAGCAGCCGCTGCTGGCGCCGGGTTGGCGCGGCGGTGTTGAAAAGCTTGGTGCCCGGCTGCAACAAGGCGAGGTACTCGGCGGCCGCGAAGCGCTGACGCTGGAAGCCGGTTTGCAGCACCGATAGGCAGTGTGACGACGTCGGCGGCTGGCCCATGAAATAGCGCGTGCCGGACGCAAAGCGATGAGCGTTGGCACTCCACCAGGCGCCGAGTTTTTCAGGGTCGGGCCACGGCAGGCTGTCGTCTTCATCCATCGCGACGTTGTCGTCGTCGGGATCGTCGTTCGGGCCGAACTCCACGTTCTCGGGCGGCTTGCGCTCGAGGTCGAGATACGCCAAATCGAGGCCGGTGATGAAGCTGAATGCTTCGCCGGCCAGGCGCGCCCGCTTCAGGTCTTGCATCTGCGCGATGAGCCACGGCACATAGTGCGGATCACCGGCGATGGCGATTCCGCAGATCACGCTGCGGATCAGCACAGCGTCTTTCGAAAGCCGGGTGAGCATCGAACGCGCACGCTTCGGCGTGACCACTTTCAGCACGCTGCGCAACGCCGCAAGATTCGGTTGAGCTTCGGCAGGCGGTTTGACAGCCAGCACCTCGAGCGCGGCCAGCGCCGCCGCACGATCACCTAGAAGCAGCGCGGACCGCGCGGCTTCGAATGCGCAGCGCGGGTCTTCGTCGGCCAGCGCCGCGAGGCAGGCGTCGACCCCATCGCGCCGCCCGCATTGGCCGGCCACGCGCAAGGCGCGAGCGCGCAGGCCCGCATCGCCGTCGCGCAGCGCGGTCGCCAGTACCGAACCTGGGTCCACGCCGTGCATCGCGCAGGCCGCCAAGCCGACTTCGCGCCGCCATGCTTGGGCCGCCAGCAGCAGCGTTTTGGTGATGCCTTGCAAGTCCGCCGCCGAGACCCAGCCGAAGGCCGAAAGCAGCCCTGCCCGGCTCGCCGGCAGGGCTTCGGCGATGGCGAGAAGCT
>JAYVCL010000069.1:0-4206 GCA_043749975.1 Burkholderiales bacterium | reverse complement strand
GGTCATCTTCATCAACCAGATCCGCATGAAGATCGGTGTCATGTTCGGCTCGCCCGAAACCACCACCGGCGGCAACGCGCTCAAGTTCTACGCCTCGGTGCGGCTCGACATCCGGCGCATCGGCAGCATCAAGAAGGGCGAAGAGGTCATCGGCAACGAGACCAAGGTCAAGGTGGTGAAGAACAAGGTCGCCCCGCCGTTCAAAACCGCCGAGTTCGACATCCTGTACGGCGAAGGCATCAGCCGCGAGGGCGAGATCATCGACATGGGCGTGGAAGCCAAGGTGCTCGAAAAAAGCGGTTCCTGGTACGCCTACAACGGCGAAAAAATCGGTCAGGGCAAGGACAACTCGCGCGAGTTCCTGCGCGAGAACCCGGCCTTGGCGGTCGAGATCGAAAACAAGGTGCGCGAGGCCATGGGCATCCGCCTGCTTCCGGTCGGCGATGGCATGGAAGAGGCCAAGCCGGCCAAGGCCCGCGCGGCCAAGGAATGAACCTGCACGATTGAGCTGAGGGCAGGCGATCATGGCCGTGCGCCGGTCGCCGTTGTCGCTCAAGGGGCGAGCGCTGGCGTTGCTGGCCCAACGCGAGCACAGCCGCGCAGAACTCAAGCGCAAGCTGATGCCGCATGCGCGTGCGGAGCTGGCCGCAATTGCGGAGCGCGCGGAGTCCGCAGAGCCTGCAGAGTCTGCCGCCTCACCGCTCACTGCGGCCGAGCGCGTTGCCGAGGTGCTCGACTGGCTGCAGGCGCACCGCTACCTGAGCGAAGAGCGCTTTACCGAAAGCCGGGTGCATGCGCGTGCGCCCAAGTTCGGCAACCTGCGCATTCGCCACGAGTTGTCCCAGCACGGCGTGGTGCTGACAGCCGACCAATCGCAGCGCCTGGCCGAGACCGAACTGGAGCGCGCGCGCGAGGTGCGGCTGCGCAAGTTCGAGCAGCCTCCGGCCAGCGCGGCCGAGCACGCCAGGCAGGCGCGCTTCCTTGCCGGTCGAGGCTTCTCGGCGGCGGTGGTTCGGCAACTGATGCGCCAAATCGGGAGGCAAATCGGGCGCCAAATCGCGCCCACCACCGACACCGAAGCAGCGCCCGAATTCGAAGGCGACTGACCCGCCGCAGGCGTCAACCCAGGGCAGATTGCTGCGGCGCAACATGCTACATTCGTCGGCTGTTGCAAAGTTCGTCACGCTAGCGTGATGACGCGTGATCGCAGTCCGACCGAAGCCTTCCGTCCCCACCCTGCGCTTGCACCTGCCTTTGCGTTCCCCCTGATGGCCTTGCCACCCGCCGCGCCCGAGCGAACGCTCAAGCACCGTCGAAGCATCGACGTCGAGGTCTTTGCGCGTGGCAACGGTCTCTGGGAGGTCGATGCCCACATCACCGACATCAAGACGCGCGACGCGCCAATTGCCGGCGGTGTGCGCCGCGCCGGCGACCCGATCCACGACATGTTGCTGCGTTTGGTGGTGGACGAAAAGTTCAACATCGTCGAGGCCGGTGCGCAAACGCGCCAGATGCCCTATCCCGGCTTGTGCGACCAGCACGGCGACGCCTATGCGCGCCTGGTCGGCTTGAACCTGCTCAAGGGATTTCGCGACGCCGTCAAGGCCCGCCTGGGTGGGATTCAGGGTTGCACCCACATTTCCGAATTGGGCCAGTTGTTGCCGACCGCCGTGGTTCAGGCCTTCGTCGGCGAGGTGAGCGAAGCCCGCGAAGGCGCGTCCGCCGAGCGTCGCCCGTTCCAGATCGATGGCTGTCACGCCTTGCGCGCCGATGGTGAAGCGGTGCGCCTTTTCTACCCACAGTGGTATCGCGCTGCCGCGACCGACAAGACGGGCTGATCCGCCCGTGCGACCGCATTCTCTGCTACCTCCCGCCGTCCGACCTCCAGCGAAAGAACCCCATGAAGATTCACGAATACCAAGGCAAGGAAATCCTGCGCCAGTTCGGCGTGCCGGTTCCGCGCGGCTACCCCGCCTTCAGCGTTCTGGAGGCCTCTGAAGCGGCCCAGAAGCTCGGCGGACCGGTGTGGGTCGTGAAGGCCCAGATTCATGCCGGCGGCCGCGGCAAGGGCGGCGGCGTGAAGCTGGCCCGCTCGCTCGACGAAGTCAAGCAGCTCGCGGGTGAAATCCTCGGCATGCAGCTCAAAACCCACCAGACCGGCCCCGCCGGCCAGAAGGTGCGTCGCCTGCTGATAGAGGAAGGGGCCGACATCAAGAAAGAATATTACGTGGCCGCCGTGACCGACCGCGCCACGCAGCGGGTTGCCATCATGGCCAGCAGCGAAGGCGGCATGAACATCGAAGACGTGGCGCACGCCACGCCCGAGAAAATCCTTAAGGTGTTTGTCGACCCCGCCGTCGGACTGACCGATGCACAGGGTGCCGAGCTGGCGAACGGCATCGGCGTGCCAGCGGCGTCCACGGCGCAGGCCATCGACGTATTCAAGAAGCTGTACGCCTGCTACATGGAAACCGACTGCTCACTGGCCGAGATCAACCCGCTGATTCTCGAAGGGTCGGTAAACGGCAAGCCCGGCAGCATCAAGGCGCTGGACGCGAAGTTCAACTTCGATGCCAACGCGCTGTTCCGCCACCCCGAGATCGTCGCCTTGCGCGACCTCGACGAAGAAGACCCGGCCGAAATCGAAGCCAGCAAGTTCGACCTCGCCTACATCCAGCTCGACGGCAACATCGGCTGCCTGGTCAACGGGGCCGGCCTGGCGATGGCCACGATGGACACCATCAAGCTGTTCGGCGGCGAGCCGGCCAACTTCCTCGATGTCGGCGGTGGTGCCACGGCCGAAAAGGTCACCGAAGCCTTCAAGATCATGCTCGGCAACCCGAAGGTGAAAGCGATCCTGGTCAACATCTTCGGCGGCATCATGCGCTGCGACACCATCGCCGAAGGCGTGATCGCCGCCTGCAAGGCCGTGAATCTCGGCCAACCGACGGGCCGCCCCGAGGTGGCCGATCCCCTTGGGGGACCGGCACGAAGTGCCGTAGGGGCTGTCAGTTCAATGCCACTCGTGGTTCGGATGAAGGGCACGAACGAAGACCTGGGCAAGAAGATGCTGAAAGATTCGGGCCTGCCGATCATCACTGCCGAGTCGATGGCCGACGCCGCGCAAGCCGTCATGGCTGCCTTGAAGAAGTAAGCCCCGGGCGAACGAGAAAGAACACCATGAGCATCCTGATCGACAAAGACACCAAGGTCATCACCCAGGGCATCACCGGCAAGACGGGCCAGTTCCACACCCGCATGTGCCGCGACTACGCGAACGGCAAAAACTGCTTCGTCGCCGGCGTGAACCCGAAGAAGGCCGGCGAGAACTTCGAGGGCATTCCGATCTTCGCCAGTGTCAAAGAAGCCTCGAAGAACACCGGTGCCAGCGTCAGCGTGATTTACGTGCCGCCGGCCGGTGCGGCCGCAGCCATCTGGGAGGCTGTGGAAGCCGACCTCGACCTTGCCATCTGCATCACCGAAGGCATTCCGGTGCGCGACATGCTCGAAGTGCGCAACCGCATGAAGGCCAAGGAAGCGGCGGGCGGAAAAAAGACGCTGCTGCTCGGCCCGAACTGCCCCGGCCTCATCACGCCCGACCAGATCAAGATCGGCATCATGCCGGGCCACATTCACCGCGCCGGGCAAAAAGGCCGCAGTGTGGGCGTGGTCTCGCGCTCGGGCACCCTGACCTATGAAGCGGTGGCGCAGTTGACCGAAATCGGCCTCGGCCAATCGACCGCAGTGGGCATCGGCGGCGACCCGATCAACGGCCTCAAGCACATCGACATCATGCGGATGTTCAACGACGACCCCGACACCGATGCCGTCATCATGATCGGCGAGATCGGCGGCCCCGACGAAGCCGAGGCGGCGGTCTGGTGCAAGGCCCACATGAAAAAGCCCATCGTCGGTTTCATCGCCGGTGTGACGGCGCCGGCAGGCAAGCGCATGGGCCATGCCGGTGCCTTGATTTCCGGCGGTGCCGACACGGCAGACGCCAAGCTGGAGATCATGCAGGCCTGCGGTTTCACCGTCACACGCAACCCGTCCGAGATGGGCAAACTGCTCAAGGCCTTGCTCTAGGAGCCTGTCGGACTTGGGGAACGTCGGCTGCAAATTGACCGCAGCGGTCCATTTTTCGTCAGCTTCTTGGCCCATAGCTATGGCTATGAGCCGGCGAACCTGACAAAAACTGTCCTCGCT
>JAYVCL010000068.1:0-2744 GCA_043749975.1 Burkholderiales bacterium | reverse complement strand
TGATGGCCGCTGTCAAGGTGGTCTTGCCATGGTCGACGTGACCAATGGTGCCAACGTTGACGTGCGGCTTCTTGCGTTCGAATTTGCCTTTTGCCATTTTCTATTCTCCAAAAAGAGAAGGGAACGCATTGCGATTCCCGCCGTCCTGTTTACATTCCTTGGTGCCCATGGCGCGGATCGAACGCGCGACCTCTCCCTTACCAAGGGAGTGCTCTACCACTGAGCCACATGGGCGGTCGACACTGGTCTGAGAAGACTCGATTCGCAAACCACTGTTGACCGAAAAACGTCCGATCTCCTTCAATCAATTACTGACGAAACCCTCACAACGGTCAGGTGATGGAGCGGGAGACGAGACTCGAACTCGCGACATTTTGCTTGGAAGGCAAAAGCTCTACCAACTGAGCTACTCCCGCGCTGATCCTCATGGCAGACCGGTTCTGTGACCGTTGAACTACTCCAAAACCTTGACACCGTTGGTGGAGGAGGCTGGATTCGAACCAGCGTACTCGTTAGAGGGCAGATTTACAGTCTGCTGCCATTAACCACTCGGCCACCCCTCCCCGGTGAACCCACGAGTATAGCAGACCCGCAGGCGCATGTGACCCTTGCCCCCGCGTTGAACTCCTTGCTCTTGTTTAAATAGCGTGTGCTCACATTCTCCTGAACCCTGCCTGGTATTTTGGTTTCGCGTCGCTACCACCGAATGGCCGGACTGCCAGGTCGCAATGCCGCCAGCAGAGCATTGGCCTGGCTGAAATGACGGCTGCCGATGAATGGCTGCGGCGGACGGCGGGCAGACAGCGGCGACGGGTGGTTGGCCGTTAAGACACGGTGCCGCGCGCCGTCGATCAAGGCCCGCTTGCGCTGCGCCGCTGCACCCCACAGCATGAACACCACCGGTTCGGCCCGTGCCGCGACGCAACTCAACAGCGCGTCGGTGAGCGCCTCCCAACCCTGGCCCGCGTGGCTTTGCGCAAGGCCGTCTTCCACCGTCAGCACGCTGTTCAGCAGCAAGACGCCCTGTGCCGCCCATGCGCTGAGGTCGCTGCCACACTGCGATGCATCGCCGGTGTCGGCGGCAACTTCCTGCAGGATGTTGCGCAAGCTCGGAGCGGGCTTGTGCCCTGCGGCGATCGAGAACGCCAGGCCTTGCGCCTGCCCCGGGCCGTGGTACGGGTCCTGGCCCAGGACGACGATGCGCACATCGCCCGGCAATGTGAGGTTGAGCGCCTGGAACACCGCGCCAGGGTAGACGGTGGCACCGGCGCGAACGCGCGCATCGACGAAACGCACCAGGTCTTGCCCGGCGGCACTGCAACGAAATGCCTCGGTCACGCCGCGCCATCCCGCAGGCACGCGGGCAAATACATCGGCCAGCGGTTCGCGCAGGCGGTTGTCGATCGCCGTGGCGGCGATCACCCGAACAAGTCGGCCAACGCCCGGCCCGGATCGGCCGCCCGCATGAAAGCCTCGCCGACCAAAAACGCATGCACATCGGCAGCGCGCATGCGCTGCACATCGGCCGGGCCGAGGATGCCGCTTTCGGTCACCGGCAGGCGATCCGGCGGCACGTTCTTCAGCAAACCCAAGGTGGTGTCCAGCGTGACTTCAAAGGTGCGCAGGTTGCGGTTGTTGATGCCCAACAGCGGGGTGTTCAGGCGCAGCGCGCGGTCCAACTCGGCAGCGTCGTGCACTTCCACCAGCACGGCCATGCCCAGGCCATGCGCCTGCGCCTCCAGGTCGGCCAGTTGCGCGTTGTCGAGGACTGCTGCGATCAGCAGGATGCAGTCGGCCCCCATCGCGCGCGCCTCGAACACCTGATAAGCATCGACCATGAAGTCTTTGCGCAACGCCGGCAGTGAACAAGCGGCGCGAGCCGCCTCAAGATGGGCGTTGGCCCCCTGGAAAAACTGCACGTCGGTCAAAACGCTGAGGCAGGCGGCACCGTGGCGCTCGTAGCTGGCGGCGATCTCGGCTGGAGCAAAGTGCTCGCGCAAGACGCCCTTGCTCGGGCTGGCCTTCTTGATCTCGGCGATCACGCCGGCCCGGCCTGCGGCGATGGTGCTGCGCGCGCTGGCGATGAAGTCGCGCAGGCCGCCCAGCGATTCGGCGTCACGGCGCAGCGAATTCAAGTCACGCCTGGCACGCGCGGCGGCAATTTCATCGCGCTTGACGGCAATGATTTTCTGCAGGATGTCGCTCATGACTTCGAGAGTTCCTGTGTGCGCGCCACGAACCGATGCATCTTCGCCAGCGCCTTGCCCGACGCCACCGCCTCGCGCGCCAGGGCCACGCCCTGCGCCATGGTGGCCGCCACATCGGCGGCGTACAGCGCCACACCGGCATTCAGGATCACGATGTCGCGCGCCGGGCCGGCCACGTTCTCAAGTACCGCCATCAACAGCGCTTTCGATTCGTCGGGCGTCTCGACCCTCAGCGCGCGGTTGCTCGCCATCGTGAGGCCGAAGTCTTCGGGATGAATCTCGTATTCGCGGATGCCGCCGTGCTGGTACTCGCCGACCATCGTGGCCGCCCCCAGCGACACCTCGTCCATGCCGTCGCGCCCGTAAACCACCACGGCGTGCTCGGCCCCCAGGCGCTGCAAGGCGCGCACCTGGATGCCCACCAGATCGGGGTGAAAAACGCCCATCAAGATGTGCGGCGCATCGGCCGGGTTGGTCAGCGGACCGAGGATGTTGAAGATCGTGCGAACGCCCAGCTCCTTGCGCACCGGCGCCACG
>JAYVCL010000067.1:0-8304 GCA_043749975.1 Burkholderiales bacterium | reverse complement strand
GGTGGTGTCGAGTGGGGGGTGGGCGGGCTTGCCGATGGCCCCTGAAAGTGGCTCCTGCCGATGGGGGATGCTCGCGACGGCGGTGTTCACGGGAAGCCTCCGGCCGGCAAACGCAGGCAGAAAAACAAAGGCCGCAGCAGCTCGCGGCGCAGCCCGAAGATGGTGGGTTGCTACAGTTCGCCGGACTCACCTGCCGCTTTTTTTACAAGAGCCCAGCGAATGGCCGAAACCGCCGATCAGATTGCCGCCGCCATCGTCTCGTTGCAGGCGCAGCGTGACCTGCTCGGGGATGCCGCAGTCGACCTCGCCATCGCGGCCCTGAACGAGCGTCTGGCGTTGTCTTGGCCAGCCTCGCCGGATCAACTGGCCGACGCCAACCCGCAACTCAAGCAGGTCACCGTGCTCTTTGTCGATGTGGTCGGCTCCACCATGATGGGCAGCCAACTCGACCCGGAAGATCTGCATTTGCTGGTGGACGGCGCGTTGCGCCGCCTGAGCGCCATCGTCACCGCCCACCGAGGCCGGGTGCTCCAGTACGCGGGCGACAACCTGCTCGCCGTCTTCGGCTACGGCACAGCCCATGAAGACGACCCGGAAAACGCCGTGCTTGCCGGTTTGGCCGTCATCGACGAGACCCGGCATCTGGCCCGGCAAGCGCAGCAGTCGCATGGGCTCGACGGCTTCAACGTGCGCGTCGGCGCCCATACCGGGGCGGTGCTGCTGGGCGTGGGCGTGGACGGTGAAGACAGCGTGCGCGGCAGCACCGTGAACATCGCGGCGCGCATGGAGCAGACGGCCCCGCCGGGGTGCTTTCGCATCAGCCAGGACTGCCACCACCACGTGCGCGGCCTGTTCGACATGAGCGAACAAGCACCGCTGGCGGTTAAGGGCATGGACAAGCCGCTGCAGACCTATCTGGTGCAGCGCGCGCGGCAGCGCAGCTTCCAGCCTGCTCGGCGCGGTGTCGGCGATGCGGCCACGCGCATGGTCGACCGCGTCGAAGAGTCCGAGCAACTGCGCAACGCCTACCGCACGCGTTGCACTGCGGGCAGGGCTCAACTGGTGGCGCTGTTCCTGGTGGGCGATGCCGGTATCGGCAAGACGCGGCTGCTCACCGAGTTCAGCGACTGGGCTGCGCGCCAGCCGCAAGGCATGAGTGCGCTCACCGCGCGCGCCACCGAAAGGCGCAAGGGCCAGCCCTACGGCCTGCTGCGTGACCTGCTCAGCTCGAACCTGCCGCTGCTTGACAGCGACCCGGCTCCACACGCCTGCGCGAAGTGGCTGACGGCCATGGCTCCGATGCTCGAAAACGCTGCCGACGCGGCCGTGCTCGGCCACCTGCTGGGCCTGGACTTCTCGGCCCACGAAGCGGTGCGCGGCATCGTCGGTGAGGCCCGCCAGATCCGCGATCGCGGTTATCACTACGCCAGCCAGGTGCTGGCCAAGGCTGCCGGCAGCGGCCCGCCGTTGCTGCTGTTGCTCGACGACCTGCAGTGGGCCGACGACGGCTCGCTGGACTTCATCGAGCACCTATCGGCCAGCCATGACGACCTGCCGCTCTTGCTGGTCGGCCTGATGCGGCCCACGCTGTACGAGCGCCGCCCGGCCTGGAACACCGGCGCCGGCCGGCACGCGCTCATCGAGCTGCCACAACTCGATGCACGCTACAGCGATGAGCTGGCGGACGCATTGCTGGAGCGGCTGGACGAGACACCGCGCGAGCTGCACCAGCTCATCGTCGACCGCGCCGAAGGCAACCCCTACTACATGGAGGAGCTGGTCAACATGCTGATCGACCAGGGCGCCATCGTGGTCGCCGAGCCTTGGCACGTTCAGCCTGAAAAGCTGCTCGGCGCACGGGTGCCGACGACGCTCACCGGTGTGCTGCAAGCCCGGGTCGACGCGCTGCCGTCAGAACTGCGCCTCACCTTGCAACATGCCGCCGTGGTCGGCCACGTGTTTTGGGACGATGCGCTGCGTTCGCTCGGCGCGCACTCCGAATCGGCGCTGCAAGAGCTCATCGCGCGCCAGATCGTTCAGGCGCGTGCGACCAGCAGCCTGGCCGGCAAGCGCGAATATTCGTTCAAGCACCACACGCTGCATCGGGTGTGCTATGACAGCGTTCTGAAACTCCCCAAGCGCGCGGCGCATGCCAAGGTGGCGCTGTGGCTGGCAGCACAACCGGGCGCGGCCCACCTCGACCTGATCGCCGAGCACTTCGAGCAAGGTGGCGATGTACCGAACGCGATCGTCAACTGGCAGCGGGCTGCCGAAGCGGCGGCGAGCCGCTACGCGAACGCGGAAGCTCTGGCGCATGCGCAGCGCGCGCTGGATCTGCTCCTGCCCGGCGACTTGCCCGCCGATCTGGCGCGCCGCTATGCGCTGTGCCTGTTGATCGCGAAGGTGCTGCGCACCCAATCCGAGCGCACCCGCCTGGCGCTGTGCCTGGACGAATTGGCGACGCTGGCCGACCGGCTGGGCAACGACGCGCTGCGCTCGGAAGCAGCCGAACGGCGAGCCCGCTTCCTGAGCGACGGCGGGGATTCAACCGAGGCCTTGCGCGTCGCACAGCAAGCGCTCGCCTGGGCACCGGACGATGCGCCGGAGTGCGCTGCGCGGGCGCACCTGTTGATCGCCAGTGCGCTGTCCACGCTGGGGCGATCTGACGCTGCCCTGCCGCACGCTGCGGCCGGCCTGGCGGCGGCGCGCAAAGCGGGCAACCCGGCCGTCGAGGCCATGATGCTGAACCAGATGGGCATGGATGCGAACAACCGGGGCGACCCAGGTGCGGCGATCGACTTGTTCGAACAGGCGCTGACGCGCCACCGCCAAGCCAACAACCGCAGCAACGAAGCCGGCACTCTGTCGAACATGGCCTACGCCGCTTTTGTGCTGGGTGACTACGCCGCAGCCCATGCGCAGTTTTTGCAGGCTGGCGACCTGTGCCGCCAAGTCGGCCAACGCCAAAGCGAGGGTATCGTGCACATCAATCTGGCGCTGGTGCTGCAATGCCAGGGCGACGCGGCCGGCGCGCGTGAATACGCACGCAGCGCATTGGAGTTGCTGCGTCAGGCGGGTGACCGCCTGGGCCAGGCGGCCGCGCTGCGAGTGGCCGGCCACGCCGAATTGATGCTGGGCGAGCCGGCAAGCGCAGGTGACCACTTCAGCGCCTCACGCGAGTTGTTCGATGAACTCGGGCTCGGCCACCTCGCCGTCGAGGCCATCACCGGACTGGCGCTGCTGGCGCTCGCAGGCAACCACATCGGCGCAGCGCTCGGGCATGTCGAAGTGATCCTGAATCGCCAGGCCGATGGTGCAAGCCTGGCCGGCACCGACGAGCCGCTTCGGATCGGGCTGGTCGGCCACCAAGTGCTGGCCGCCGCTGGCGACGCACGGGCCGACGAAGTACTGGCGGCGACGCATGCCGAACTGCAGGCCCGGGCAGCGAAAATTTCTGACCCTGCCAGGCGCGATGCCTTCCTCGACAACGTGCCTTGGCATCGCGAACTGGTGCGGTTGTGGGCTGTGCGATCAGGCGCCTGACAGGGGTCGCGATTCGCGCACTCAGGCGTTGTTGATCTGCGGATCGATGACGCCCAGGGCACCGTCGCGCTCGCGCTGAATCACCAGCTTGAATTCGAACAGGTTGCCGTCGACATTGGCGTCGTGCACGGTGAGTCGCAAGCGGTTGAAGGCGTCGGCGGCCACCGTGCGGGTCGGAAAGTCGTCCATGCCGATGCCACCGTTCTGGCCGAAGAAGCTGATGCCGACGACGTGATAGGTGTCCAGGTCGGGCAACATCGTTGCCACTTCGAACACCAGGTCGACCACCGCCCCGCGGTCGACGCGGATCGCGTCGTTCACGCGCGGTTGCGAAACCGCGCCGTTGGCATTGGTGACCAACAGAACATCAGCCAGGCTGTAGGTCTTGGCATCGTTGGCCAACGCCGTCGACACGAATTTCTTGATGGTGATCCTGATGCCGGCGAACGGGTATTTGTTGCTCTTGTTGCTCATGGTGTTCTCCTGTGTGGATTGAACGCAGCCGCGCGGGCCCTGCGAGCCGCGTCGCCGACGACAGCGAATCGACTCCTGCGCAGGCCGTTGTAGGACGTTTCGGGGCGCGAACCCATCCCTAGGTTCATCGCCCGGCGTCAGCGCATCCACACTGTTGATGATGCGGCGCGCGTTCTACGTTCAAGCCAGCGGCGTCACGTTCACGGCCACCTGCATGTCTTGCGTGCCACCGCCCAGGATCACGCCACGCAGCGGCACCACGTCGGCAAAGTCGGTGCCCCAGGCGAGCGTGATGTAGCGGGCGTCGGCGAGCTGGTCGTTGGTGGGGTCGAACTCGATCCAGCCGTGCACGGGCGAATACGCGGCGACCCAGGCATGCGACGCATCGGCGCCCATCAGCCGTGGCTGGCCAGGCGGCGGGGCGGTCAGCAGGTAACCCGACACATAGCGTGCGGGCAGCCCGTGGCCGCGCAGGCACGCGAGCATCAGGTGGGCGAAGTCCTGGCACACGCCTCGGCGTTGATTGAGCACCTCGTCGACCGAGGTGCTGACGGTCGTGGCTCCGGGTTCGAACTCGAAGTCGCGGTGGATGCGCTGCATCAGCCGCAACAGCGACTGCAGCCAGTCTTGCCCCGGCATCAGCGAGGCTGCCGCGTACAGGCGCGCAGCCTCTGACAAGGGCACCAGGCGCGTGGGCTCGCACATGCGCGCGGCGGCCAGGTCTGCGCCGTGACGCGCGGCCCGCATGCCGTCGCGAACCGACTCCCAACTGTCGGCAGCAGCGCCGGCATCCAACGACGCCCGCGCGCCGACCTCGACCGTGCACTGCATGCGCACCCGCAACACACGGTGCGCGCCGTGCAGCGCAAAGTGGGTCACGCTGTTGCCGAAGCAGTCGCGCGCGTCGTGCCGCTCGTTCGGCGGCGGCTCGATGTGCAGCGCGTGCGACAGCGGCGTCTGCCAGGCCAGCGTTCGAGGCGTCAGCCGCGCAAGCTGCCACGACTGCGACACCGGCGCGGTGTAGGCATAGCGGGTTTCGTGCTCGATCTGGAAGCGCGCAACGCTCACGTCAGGCCACCAGGGACAACACGCTGCGCGAGGCCGCGTGCGAGAAAAACTTGAGGTTCAGTTCCTCGGACACCGCGTGCGCCGCCCGCTGCAACTGGTCGAGAACCGAGGCCAGCGCCGGGCTTTCGGGGTGCAGATCGGCGGGGCCCAGCTTGCGCAACGCGGCGTGTCCCGATGCCAGCACGTCGCTGGCGAAGCGGCCGTGCGTGAGCTCGAACTTGGCGACGTACTCGACCAGGCCCTTGACCTGAAACGCCACCGAGCGCGGATTCGTTTCGTCGCGCACCAGCAGATCCAGCACCGGCAGCCATTCGGGGGCGACCAGGTAGTGCGACCGATAGGTGACGGTGGAGTCGGCCAGTTCGAGCAGCCAGTCGAGCCCATGGGCGCGGCCCTCATTGGTGGCGATTTGCAGTGCCGCCGTCACGCTGGACAGCCTTTCGATGCGCCGCCCCATCGACAGGAAGCGCCAACCGGTGCCGCGCGTCATGCCGTCCAGCACAAAGCCCGACAGCGTGGTCATGGCCAGCACCGCGCGGTCGAGCCAGGCCAGCGCCAGCGGCAACGACACGTCGCGCTGAAACACCGGGTCGCCGATGAGTTGATTCAAGGTGCGCCAGTTGTCGGCCGACATTCGCTCGCGCATGCCGAAGGCGACCCGGGACAATTGCTTCAAGCGCTCGCTCAGCGCGCCCTCGGGGTCGGTGGCGGCGCGCAGCAAGCGTGTCTCGGCGTCGTCGGTCTCGCTGTCGGCTTCGGTATGGCTGTCCGCTTCGGTTTCAGTTTCGGTTTCAGTTTCAGTTTCACTGTCTCGACTGCCCAGCAGGCCCCAACGCTGCGCCAGCGCCAGGGCGGGCACGATGCCGTCACACGGTTGCGAGTCGCCTTCGATGACGCCTGCAATCGCCACCCGCAGCAAGCGTGCGGTGGCGTCGCAGCGCTCGCCGTAACGGCCGAACCAGAACAGGTTCTCGGCCGCGCGCGACGGCAGGTTGGCGCGCGAGTTGACCAGATCCTGGGGCTGCACGGTTCGCCCGAGCAACGAGAACGACGCATTCACTGGCACGTCGGACAGCACCCAGGTGTCTTTCGAGCGGCCGCCGCGCTGCATCGCGATGACGCGTGCATCGCCGTCGCCGGCCACCCGCGTGAGGCCGCCGGGCATCACGCGGTAGCCGTCGGGCGTGGCCACTGCGAACACGCGCAGGCCGACGGCGCGCGAGCGCAGCCGCTCGGCCTGCTGCTGTGCGCCACGGGTCCGCTCGAGCACGGGCAACTGCGACACGTGCACCCATTCCTGGGCCACGTAGCGTTGCGGTCGGGCAGCGATGCGCTGCTTGAGTTGGTCTCGCTCCAGCGCCGACAAGTCGGCACCGAACAGCGCGGGTTCGCGGGCCGACCTGTCCAGCGGCTTGATCAGCACCTGGTCCAGTCGCTTCCAGGCATCGGCGAAGGCCGCCGGCTCGCCGAGCCACCAGGTGGCCACCGAAGGCAGCTTCAAGGGCTCGCCCAGCAGTCGCTCGCTGAGCGCGGGCAAGTAGCCCATCAATGCGCCCGATTCGAGCACGCCCGAGCCCAGGGCATTGGCCAGCATCACCGTGCCACGGCGCGCGCAGTCGGTCAGGCCGGGCACGCCCAGGGCCGAGTCGGAGCGCAACTCCAGCGGGTCGCAGTAGTCATCGTCCTGGCGCCGCAACACAGCGTGCACGCGCCGCAGGCCTTCGATGGTCTTCATCCACACGCAGCCGTCGCGCACCGTAAGGTCGTTGCCTTCGACCAGCGCAAAGCCGAGGTAGCGGGCCAGCAGCGCGTGCTCGAAATAGGTTTCGTTGTACGGCCCGGGGGTCAGCAGGGCGACCAGCGGCGGCCCCTGGTCGCGCGGCGCCCAGTGCAGCAGCGACTCGCGCAGCGCGGCAAAGAACGCCGCCAGATGTTGCACGTGCAGGTCGCGAAACAGATCGGGAAACACGCGCGAAACGACGAGTCGATTCTCAAGCGCGTAGCCCGCGCCCGAGGGTGCCTGCGTGCGGTCGTTGACGACCCACCAGTGGCCGTCGGGCGAGCGCGCCAGGTCGGCGGCGTATTGAAACAAGTGCACGCCGCCGGGCGGTCGAATGCCCTGCACCTGGTGCAAGAAACCGCTGTGCCCGAACACCACCGAGGGCGCCACGGCACCGCTGTGCAGCAGCTCTTGCGCACCGTAGATGTCGGTCAACACACGGTTCAGCAGGTCGGCCCGCTGCGCGATGCCGGCTTCGATCCGGCTCCATTCGCTGGCCGACAGCAGCAGCGGCAGCGGGTCCACCTCCCAGGGCCGGTCGGCGCCCTTCGGGTCGGCATAAACGTTATAGGTGATGCCGTTGTCGCGAATCTCGCGCTCCATCAACGACAGCGTGTCGTTGATCTGCGGCCCGCTGCGCCCGGCCATCGAGCGAAGGAAGGCGTCCCAGTGCGGGCGCGGCACACCGGGCGCTGAAAGCAACTCGTCGTAGCGGTCGTCGAGGGCGCTGTAGCCTGAAAGAATCTGTCTCAGCATGGGGTGAAAGCCCGGTTCGCCAAGCTCGCATTGTCACGGCTGGCCGCGAAGCCGGCTCGCTCAAGCCCGGCCTCGATCTGAAGGGCTCACGCGCCCGACAGCAGCTTCTTCAGCGGCGCACCGCTCACGGTCTCGACGCCGAGCAGCATTTCGGCCAGCGCGGCCAGGCGGTCGCGCTTTTCTTCGAGCACCTGCCGGCAGGCGGACTGCGCGTTTTCGAGCAACTGGCGCGCCTCGTCGAGCAGGTTCTTCTGGATGTCGGGCCCGATCAGTTCTTTGGGCACACCGGCCATGCTGAGCAGACCGAAGGTCTTGCCGAAGCCCAGGTTGCCGATCATCGAGGTGGCCAGTTCAGAGGCGCGCTTCAAGTCGTCGGCGGCACCCGACGAGGTGTTGCCGAAGGCGATCAACTCGGCCTCGCGACCGGCCAGCATCATGGCCAGGCGCGCCAGCAATTCGGGCTCGCCGTGCAGCGGCTCTTCGGTGTGACGCGCCACGTAGGTCACGCCCAGCGCGCCGCCCCGCGGCTCGATGCTGACGCGTTCGACGCTGCCCGCATTGAGCACATGCGCCACCAGCGCGTGGCCCGATTCGTGGAAGGCGATGCGGCGCAGCGTCTCCGGCGTGATGACGCCCTTCGCCGAGCTGGCCTCGCCGCCGAGCTGGTGCGTCTCCAGCGACTG
>JAYVCL010000066.1:0-4363 GCA_043749975.1 Burkholderiales bacterium | reverse complement strand
TTGTGCCCGGCCGGCAACGGTTTGCCCCAACCCGATTTCTCGACCGCCAGATCCAGCACGCGCAAATACTTCGGCTCCTTGGCCAGCAGTGAGCGCCGGTATTCGACCGGGTCTTTGCCGGATGCGGCCGCCAGCTCGTCGATGAACGACTCGTTGGCGAATGCGTTCACGCCGTGCGACACAGAGCGCCAGAAGCCGGTGGGCACGCCGGTGTCGTGGATGAGCACGCTGGCGAGCTGGTTCGGGATGTCGTAGGGCGTTGGCGCGGCCTCGAGCATGTACGGATCGACGCCGTCCTTGACGAACGCGGCGAACAGCCGCTTCGTCACCGACGGGCCGGCGTGCGCGAACTTCATCGCCACCGGCTTGCCCGATGCGTCGAGCCCGGCGGTCAGTTTGATGTGGCTGATCGGGCGGTAGTAGTCGTGCGTCATGTCGTCTTCGCGCGACCAGATCAGCTTGACCGGCACGCCGGTGGCCTTGGAGATTTCGACCGCCTGGCGCACGAAGTCGACCTCGACGCGGCGACCGAAGCCGCCGCCCAGGAAGGTGGTGCGCACCTTGACCTGCTCGGGCTTCATGTTCAGCATGCCGGCGACCACCCCTTGCGCCAACTGCTGGAACTGGGTCGGCCCGGTCAGGGTGCAAGAGTCGGCTCTGACATCGGCGATGAAGTTCATCGGCTCCATCGTCACGTGGGGCGTGAACGGGATCTCGTAGCCGGCCTCGACGGTTTTGGCAGCCGTCTTCAGCGCCGCCTCGGCATCGCCGACCTTCTTGAAGTCCGCCAGGCCGGGCTTGTTGAGCGCCTGTTTCAGATCGGCGGCGATGGTGGCGGAGTCGAGCTTGGAAGCCGCCGTTTCGTCCCACTTGACGCTGACTGCGGCCAGCGCGGTCCTGGCTTGCCAGTAGGTGTCGGCGACCACGGCGACGCCGTCGCTGATTTGCACCACGTGTTTGACGCCGGGCATCGTCTTCGCCTTGGCCGCGTCGAAGCTCACCACCTTGCTGCCGAACGACGGGCTCTGCGCCAGTGCGGCGATCAGCATGCCGGGCACCTTGGCGTCGATGCCGAACTCGGCCGAACCGTTGACCTTGGCCGGCGTGTCGAGGCGCCCCACGCGCTTGCCGACGTAGCGGAAGTCCTTGGCCGACTTCAGCGCCGGCTCTTTCGGCGGCGTCAACTTGGATGCGGCTTCGGCCAACTCACCGTAGCTGGCTTTCTGGCCGGCGGGGCCGGTGACCCAAGCGTCTTGTGCCTTGCAGGCCGACTCGGCGACATTCCATTTTTGCGCCGCCGCCTGCACGAGCACGGTGCGCGCCTGCGCACCGGCGACGCGCAGCTTGACGTAGGCATCTTTCACCGATGACGAGCCGCCGGTCAACTGCCCGCCGAGCATCGCATTCATGTAGGGCTCGCCGGCCGGGGCCATCTCGATCTTGACCTTGGACAGATCGACTTCGAGCTCCTCGGCGATCAGCATCGGCATCGAGGTGTAGACGCCCTGCCCCATCTCGGAGCGAGCGCACAGGATCGTCACGCTGTTGTCGCTGCCCACGCGGACCCACGAGTTCGGCATCGCGGAGCTGGCCGGGCCGGGCATGGACATAGCGGCACAGCCGGGCAGCACGAAGCCGACCATCAGCGCGCCACCGGCGGCGGCACCCGATTGCAGGAAGCTGCGGCGCGAGACGGTGCCGCTGTTGTTGCCATTGACGTTGCCATTGACGGCGATGTCGAGGGAGGTGTTCGGAGTGGTGTTCATGTCACGCTCCCTTGGTGCCGGCGGCTTGGTGGATGGCGGCGCGGATGCGCGGATAGGTGCCACAGCGGCAGATGTTTCCGCTCATCGCGGCGTCGATGTCGGCGTCGGTGGGTTTGGGTTTGGCCTCGAGCAGCGCCACGGCCGACATGATCTGGCCCGACTGGCAGTAGCCGCACTGCGGCACGTCGATCTGCGTCCACGCGTCTTGCACCTTCTTGCCGGTGGCCGATGCGCCGATGGCTTCGATGGTGGTGACGCGCTTGCCCGCCGCAGCCGAAACCGGCGTGCTGCAGGAGCGAATCGGCTGGCCGTCGAGGTGCACCGTGCAGGCCCCGCACAAGGCCATGCCGCAACCGAACTTGGTGCCCACCATGCTCAGGTTCTCGCGCAGGACCCAAAGCAACGGTGTGGACGGATCGACCTCGACGCTGCGCGGCTGACCATTGACGGTGAGAGAAATCATGCTGTGTCTCCGAGGGTGGTGTTGAAGTGATAGTGAACAATGAGCCGAGCGACGTTGATTCCTCGCGGCCTCTCGGGAATCAGGTGTGCTTTTACTGCGATTTCTGCCCCAGGGTAGAGAGTGTTTATGCGGGGCACGAGACCGACGCGCCGCTCGGGCAGCAGGCCAGCCCTGCCTTGCGGTTGTTACCGCCGGAGTTCAGTATACAGAATTCACATGGTTCGATGGAGGCATCTCGGCGCTTGAAATGGCCGCATACATGCGCTGAACCTGGCTGCTGCTCGACTAGCCCGTGGATGGACCCAAGCTGCCAACGCCCGCAAGACGTTTGTCATGAAGGATGGGCAGAGGGCCGCAACATCACCGCCCCCAGGCCGACGATCAGCCGGACGCCACCTGCAGCTCGCGCACCGGCCGAACCTCGACGCTGCCGTGTGCCGCCGGCGGGATGCCGGCGGCGAGCTGGATCGCTTCGTTCAGGTCCTTCGCATCGACCAGGTAGAAGCCCGCCAGCATCTCCCGGGTCTCGGCAAAGGGCCCGTCGAACAGGGTCACCTCGCCGTTGCGAACGCGCACGGTGGTGGCGGTGTGCGTGCCGTGCAGGGGCTCGGCGGCTACCAGGTGCTGGCCGGCCGCGAGCCGCTGCACGTAGTCGGCGCAAATCTGGTCGCTGCATGCGTTCCAATGCGCAGCGTCGAGATAGACCAGGCACAGGTACTTCACAGCGTGGCCGCCAGTTCGGCCAACTGGCGGGTGCTGATGTCGGTGCTCATGAAAATGCTCCTTGCCGTGATCAGGTGAACGCGATCGGCTCGCCGTTGACGGCCCAACTGACACCGAAGCGGTCGGTCAGCATGCCGAAGGTCTTGGCCCAGAACGTCGGCGCGAGCGGCATTGTCACCTGGCCGCCTTGCGCCAGCGCATGGAAGGCTGTGTGGGGCTGGTCGATGCTGTCGTACTGGATCGCCAGCATCACGCCCTTCACGCCCTCGTAGGGCATGCCGGGCGGGGTGTCACCGGCGAACAGCATTGCGCCGCCGGGCAGCGCCAGGCACGCATGCATGATGCCGTCGCCGGTGGGCGGCGGGCCGTCGCCGCAACCCGTGTCTGTCGCTGGCGGCGCAGGCATGTCGGCATGGCTCATCATGGTTTCGATCTTGGCACCGAGTGCTTTTTCATAGAAGGCGAAAGCCTCGCGGGTGTTGCCGCCGAAGCTCAGGTAGGGGGTCAGGGTGGTGGCCATGGTGGGCTCCTGGGTTGAAGGTTGAAAGGTTTCGATGTGCCGGCATGAGGTAGTCGAACGGCTTCGACGGCTTTCGACACGGCTCGCCAAAAAAAAACTTCAACCGCCCACTTCGGCCGTCACTTCGGCCAGCCGGCGCAGCAGGAAGCGGCGCTCGGGCTCTTGCCGCGCCAAGGCCGCGGCAGCGCGGTAATGCGCCTGGGCCTCGTGCAGGCGGCCAGCGCGGCGGCACAGGTCGGCCGCCGCCGACGACGCCGGATGGTAGCCGGGCAAGGCGGGCAACAGCGGCTCGATCAGCGCCAGCCCAGCCTCGGGGCCGTCGCGCATCGCCACCGCCACGGCGCGGTTCAACGCAATCACCGGGCTGGGCTCGACGCGCAGCAGTGCGTCGTACAAGCCGACGATCTGCGCCCAGTCGGTGGCGGCAGCGCTGGCCGCTTCGCCGTGCAGCGCTGCGATCGCAGCTTGCAGCGCGTAGGCGCCGAAGCCGGGCTGCGACAGCGCCGCTTCGGCCAGCGCGCAGCCTTCGCCGATGGCGTCGTGGTTCCACAACGTGCGGTCTTGTTCTTCCAGCGGCACCAGTTCGCCCTCTGCCGAGCTGCGCGCGGCACGACGCGCGTCGATCAACAGCAGCAGCGCCAACAGGCCCAGCACTTCGGGCTCTGGCAACAGCACGTGCAGCAGCCGCGCCAGGCGGATCGCTTCGTCGGCCAGCCCCGCGGCCTGCACCGAATGGCCTTCATTGAAGACCAGGTAGACCACGCGCAACACGCTGGCCAGCCGCGCCGGCCGCTCGGCCGGGCCCGGCACTTCATAGGGGATGCGCGCCGCCGCGATCTTCGCCTTGCCGCGCACGATGCGCTGCGCCAGTGTGGGCGTGGCGACCAGAAA
>JAYVCL010000065.1:0-13477 GCA_043749975.1 Burkholderiales bacterium | reverse complement strand
CTCAACATCGCCGGGGGGGTTCTCAAGCCTGCTGATCGAGGTAACAATGAAGCAAGAACACTTGGGCTGCTGTTTGAACATGCCCGCCACCTCTGGGAGACCTTCCGATGATTTCGCTGTCACCTCCAAGGCTTGCACATTTGGGTGCATTTGCGTGCGCGCTGTTGAGCGCCGCGGGTTCGGTCCGCGCCGCCGATCCGCCAGACCCCGGGGCCGCGCGGCTCGAAGCGCTGCAACGTGAAGTCAACGAACAGACGGCGCGCCTCGACGCGTTGAAACGCGCCATGGCGCAAGAAGAATCGAGTCTTAACGAGGTCAAGCGCGCGCTGGGCCTGGAAGTGCTGTCGTCGCAACGCGCCCGAGGTGGCCCGACCGACGCTGCGGCGCAGACCGCGCAGGCCGACGCTGCCGCGCCCGCACCGGTGGGTCAGGCACCCGACTCGGAAAAGCGGGCACCTCCAGTTGCGCCGATCTTCGAGCAGCCAGGCGTGTTAACGCCCAAAGGCAAGGCCGTGCTCGAGCCGTCGCTGCAGTATTCGTATTCGTCGAGCAACCGGGTCGCACTGGTGGGCTACACGGTCATTCCCGCAATCTTGATCGGCGTGGTCGATGTGCGTGAGGTCAAGCGCAACACGGTCAGCACCACGTTGACCGGCCGCTACGGCATCACGAATCGATTCGAACTCGAGGCGCGCGTGCCCTATGTCTACCGTTCCGACACGAGCATCGGGCGCGAAATTGCCCAGGGTGCCGCGAACAATGCTGCGTTCGACTCCAGCGGTCAGGCCATCGGCGATGTCGAGGTGACGGGCCGCTACCAACTCAACGACGGTGGAATCGACCAGCCTTTCTTCGTCGGCAGCCTGCGATTCAAGACGCGTACGGGCAAGGATCCGTTCGAGGTCGAGACCAGGAATGGCATTCGGGGTCTGGTTGGTGGCTTGCAGACTACATTGCCCACCGGCTCGGGCTTTTACGGGCTACAGCCTGCTCTGACCGTGCTGTTCCCATCCGACCCGGCGGTGTTCTTCGGCTCCGTCAGTTATTTGCACAGCTTCAGCCGTTCGAACGTCCTTCGCCAGACTGACAAAGACCCCGAACCCCTTGGCACGATTCAGCCGGGCGGCGTGTTCGGCTTCAATTTCGGCATGGGGCTGGGCCTGAACGAAAAGTCTTCGTTCAGCATCGGCTACGACCACAGCTCGGTCGCCAAGACCCGACAAAACGGAAATGCCGCAGCCGATTCGGTGCGAATTCAACTCGGCACCCTGTTGCTGGGGTATTCATATCGGCTGAACGCACAGCGAACGCTGAGTGTCTCGCTGGGGGCCGGGCTCACCCGCGACACGCCCGACGTGAGCCTGACGGTGCGCGTGCCGGTCACGTTCTGAACCGGCGCTGATCTGCTGCCTGCAGGCGGCAGATTGGTGGTTCGGTAGCTCAGTGCCTGAGCGAGTCGATCACCGCGCCGCGCAGCGACGACTGGAGGTTGAGTCCGCGCAGGATGCCCAGGCTGTTGACGGTGGCGTTGATCACGGTCACGTTTTGAATTTTTTGTCCGTCCAGCGTGTTTTGAACCACGGTGCCGATCGACGACGACGTAAATGCACCGGCCGACACGCTGTTGCCTGCCCCGCTCTGGACCAACCCTAGGGTGCCAGTGTCGACAACCGTGGTGCCGCGGCCCGCAGTCAGGCGGCCCAGATCCGACAGGTTCAGGCTGGTGGTTGTCACCAGCGCGCCGTTGATGTAGACCGCGCGTTCAATGCCGAACGAGATGCTCAGGTTGTCGGTGACGAAGCCACCGCGAACGCCGTCGAGCGCCAGTTCGCTGACTGCCACAAGCTCAGTGCCGAAGGGGCTGGGGCGGACCTTGCGCTCACGTGCCGGTTCGAGTGCCGCGATGGTCGGCAGCGCAGGCAGCTCGATGTCGATCCCGACCACAGGCGTGCTGTCGGCAATGAAAGGCAGCGCCAAATCAATGTCGAGCGGTGCCGCGTGGTGGTCTGCGACTACGGTTTCAGGCGTGAGCGGGGCTGCATGCTGGAGCGCGTCCGGTTCGGCTGTCTGCACTGAAGGGTTCTCGTCAGCAGGTGTCAATCCACCCGCAGCGGTACCCGCTTCTGCCGCGGATGCCTCTTGTGCCGCCCGGGCCTTTAGTTTCAGCGCAGCAAACTTGCGCTCTCTGCGGGTCATGCCTTGTTCCGACGGATTGCTCGATTCGGAAACGGCAGCGAGTGTGGCGAGCACCTTGTCGGCCTGGGTGGCGACGACTTTCTCGTTCACCTGCGACGACGTGGCCACTCCGACCTCGTCGCGCGGGTTGAACAGAATGGCCTCCAGACTGCGCAGCACCTGGCTGGCTTGCGGCAACACGACGATTTCGCAGCGCTCGGCGCATGGCTCGCCAGCTTGGCGGACGGCTGTTGCCGCTTCAATGTGCGCTTCGCAATCGGCCGAATCGGACTGCGTGGCACAGGCTTGACCGACGGCCGCCGGGCTCAAGTGGATCGACGCGTCGATCGAGGCGGTGTGATCGACGTCGGCTCCCGCCGGGTCTTTCATCACGATGGCCGTGAGGCTGTTCAGCAGACGCTCAGCATGCGCCGACGCGCCGCTTTGTGCGCGGGCCTGTGCCATGGCCGTGGGCATGTACTGCGGCGATTGCGCCCGCACATCGCTGCTGCTCGCGGACACTGGTGAGCGCTCGCTCGGGGCGTCACCCGCGACGCGCTCTTCTGCTTCGTCAGCATCGACCGCGCGCTGTTCAGGGTCGGCACCCAGCACGCGCTCTCGCAACCCGGGGCGCCAGCCGTGGTCGACTGGCTTGGCGTCGCTCGAAGCGTGCTGCGCTTTTGCGGCGGGTGCTGCGGGCGCGGTTCGATCATCGTCATCCGCGCCTGCCGTCCGGGCGGAAGCGGCATCGGCATCGGTGACTTCGGCATCGGGCTCTTTGCGGTCTTGCGTCCCGCAGGCAAGCCGAGATGCGGGGTCATCGGTCGCGTTGAAGGACGGCGCGCATGGGCCCATTCGCCTGGGCGCGGACTGCATCTCGCCGGGTGCCCATTCGTCGCTGTGCGGGTCGCCCGCGTGCACGGCGTGGCGCCTTTCCACAAACTCGACCGCACCGCTTTCGGCCGTGGTCCAGGTCACCCCGGACACTGACCATCGAAGTGACTCAGCGGCCGCCTCGTCCAACACGGGGCTCGGAACAGACTGCGGTGATCGCACGACCCGCATCTCGGACCGCGCGCATGCGTATGGCGACACGCCCGCCCCGATGAGCGAGATCAACAGCGCGAGCTTGGTGGGCTGGTGTTTCACGGCGGCTTGATCGAGTTTAAAAGTCGCCCGGCCCGAGTCTCGGGATCACGATGCCGGCCAGGCCTTCCTGGCCAATCAGCCTGCCGATGGGCGCGAATGGCGAGGCTCGCCAATCGGCCGCAACATTGAATGCGGCGCTGTCCTGACGGTTGGTGATGACGAACAAGACCTGGTTGACCCAGGCGGCGCGGAACGCAGTCTCGGTGACGGCGCGTGTGCCGCCGGCTGGGTCGCCCACCAGAACGCGTCCGGCTTGCAGACCCTTGACCACAACGAAGTGGTTGTAGCCGCCCTCGTTGACCAGCACGATTGCCGGGATTTTTGCGGCAACGAGTTTTTCAAGCGGCTCTTGGAAGCCATCGGCCTGAAAGCCATGGCCTTCGAGATAGCGTTTCATGTCGAGCAGCGAAAAGCCCTCGACGCGAATCTTGGCTTGGTCACCGTTCTGGAACATCTGTTCGAAGACCTTGTCTTCGGTGACCGGGAACTGGTAGTGGTGGGTCAGCAGCGTTGAAAGCGCAGCCGAGCCGCAACTGAAATCGTATTGCTGGCGGACGGTCGCGGCGAAGCGCGCCTCCTTGATGCTCTTGGCCGGTACCGAGAACGCTCCTCCGATCTGGTACGGCAGTTCAATAGAGCCTGCCTCGACAGCCGGGGCTGCAAGGCAGGCCAATCCCGCTATAAAGAACCAAATCAACTTCATTGCGTGCCGATGATTATTTGAGTTGCACGTTGACGATCGTCGAGTTCTGGATCAACACGTTGTTGCCCGAGTTCTGGATCACGGTGGGCAACCCGGCCGAGCCCGAAAACGCGCCATCGCTGATCGTATTCATGCCGGTGGTGAGGTTGCTGGCATGGTTGTCGGACACCACGCCCTTCAACTGGTTGTCATTGAAGACGCGATCGCCACCTCGCCTTGCCGCGAGTTCGATGGCCGAGACAGGTTTGCTGCCGAACGGATTGCGCCTGACTTCGGCGGGCACCGACGCCAGCGGCTGCTGAAGCGGTGAAAAAGAGGCGGTCGAAGGGGTTGTCGCGACGTCGGGGGCCGACGCTGAAGCGGGTTGCTCTTCGGCGATGACTGTGTCTGTGCATGACAAAGCCGCCAGTGTTGTGACGCTGATAAAAACGATGCGCTTGGCGCTGTTCAGGAGTTCTCCTCTGGCGGGCTTCGCAGAAAGATGCCGGGGGTCCGAAGACCCCCGGCGCACTGTCTGCTTAGCGGCCGACGTTGAGGTTGGCCTGGACGTTCACACTTTGCTGGGTCAGCGCACCGATGCCGGTGTTCTGGCTGATCACCAGAATGCCAGCGGCCGATTGCGCCGTACCGCTCATCGTGTTGGACATGTTGAACACGCCCGCATTCACGCTGTTGGTACCGCCCGCTCCGCCAGCGGCACCGTTGCCCACGGCTGCGTTCGCCGTGCCGCCCGTGCCGCCGCCTGCGCCGCCATTGCCCACGGCACCCGCTGCCCCGGCAGCGCCGGTGCTCGTGCCAGCAGCACCCACCGCCCCCGCGCCACCGTTGCTGTTGCCTGCTGCGCCAACTGCGCCGCCTGCGCCTTGCGCCGTGCCACCCGTCGAACTACCGTTGGTGGCGCTGCCGTTGCTGGCAGATGTGGACGCATTGCCCGTGGTTGCCGCGCCGCCGCCCGCGCCGCTACCGGCGTTGTTGGTCGCATTGCCGCCGCCCGCGCCGGTTCCGGTGCCGTTTCCAGCCGTGGCCGTTGACGGACCGGAAGATCCGGCTCCACCCGTCGACGTCGTTGCACCCGTGGTGCCAGCGCCGCCGCTGGAGTTGGCCGTGTTGGTCGCCCCGCCGCTGGTGCCCGCCGACGAACCGCCGGTGCCCGTGCCGCCCGTACCGCTTGCGCCGGCACCTGCATTGCCGGCCGTGCTGGTCGTGCCGCCTGGTGCGCCACCGGTGGAGCCGCCATTGGCGTTGCCACCATTGCCACCTGGGCCAGACAAGCCCAAACCGGCCACGCCGCCGTTGCCGCCATTGGCCGAGCCACCATTTGCATTGCCCGAGCCGCCGCCGTTGGCCGCCCCTGCGTCGCCCGGCCGACTTCCGCCGCCACCGCCAGCGCCGCTGGCACCGGTGCCGTTCGCAGCGCTCGTGGCGCTGCCGCTGCTGGAGGTATTGCCCGCCCCGCTACCGCCGCCAGTCGCACCGCTGCCCGCATTGGAGCCGCCGCCGCTCGACGAGTTGCTTGCCGTGGCGCCGCCGCCGCTGCCCGTGCCGGCACCGCCAGATCCGCCCGTTGCCGCGCCCGCATTGCCGCCGGCACCGCCGTCGCCAGCACGGCCACCGTTGTTGGTCGCCCCACCCGCGTTCGCGCTGCCGTTGTTCGCGCTGCCGTTGGATGCGCTGGCGTTGCCGCCCCCACCGCCCGCACCACCCGCACCGCCCGTCGCTGCACCGGCTGCGCCGCCTGCACCGCCTGCACCGCCGGTGGCCGCGCCAGCGCTGCCGCCGCCGCCGCCGTTGCCACCGGTGCCTGAACCGCCGTTGCCGCTGTTGTTGCCGCCAGTCGCACTGCCACCGGTTCCGTTACCACCGGCGGCACCGTTTGAAGCCCCGCTGTTGCTGGCGTTGTTGCCGAGGTTGGAAACGTTGATGTTGCTCACCGTCCCTGAAAGGGTGCTGGTTGCAATCGCGTTGCTGGTGTTGAACGAGCTACTGAAAGTTGCAGTGGCCGTTGCACCGTTGTTGGCTGCGGCGGTGCCGGTACCCGAGGCAGTGGCTGCGCCCGAGTTGTTGCGGTTGTTGCCCGCGCTCTTGTCGTTGTTCTGGTCCGAGTTGTTGGTGCTCTTGTTGTTGTTTTGATCAGCGTTGTTGGTGCTCTTGTCGTTGCCCTGATCCGAGTTGTTCGTGGTGACGCTCTTGTTGTTGTTCTGGTCGGCGTTGCTGGTGCTGCTCTTGTTGTTGTTCTGGTCGGCGTTGTTGGTGCTCTTGTTGTTGTTTTGATCCTGCTGGTTTTTATTGTCGGAATTGTTGTTTTGCGTCGCGGTGGAATTTTCGTTGGCGTTCGGGCCAGCGCCCGTTTGCGCCGACGTGGCCGTTGCCGTTTGATTTCCGGTTGTGGCCGTGGTGGTTCCCTGCGTACCGTTGTTGGTCGGATTCGCCCATGCGGAACTGAACGCGACTGCGATGGCGGCTGCCAGTAAGGTTTTCTTCATTGAAGACTCCTGATAGGGGTTGGTCTGTTTGAGCGATGAGGAAATGGCGCTGCGGCCAGTCCGAACCATCACATGCAGAAACGGGACCAAATGCCAGGATGCGTGCGTAAGCGCTTGAATTTAAACGCGAATCCTGTGATTCATCAGGGAGTGCATCAAGCTGGACCGGCCTCTACCGGCAGGCCGATGTAACTTTATTGAGACACCACAAGCCGCCAGCAGCAGTCACATGGTTGTCATGGTCGTTGAGTCGAAACTTTCTCTTATAAATCAAAGACTTACGGCGCTTTTTGACGTTCTCCCCACATTTGAGGGGGCGAACCAAATTTGTTACGCGGGTTTTCCCGGAATGCCGCACGTCGAGCGCGCGCGAGCACAACGGACCGTGAAAGCGGGCGTCCTGACCAGAGTCGGCGCGAGCAAATCCGGTTTCATCGGCAGACGTTTTTGTCCTGCCGCATGCTCGAGGGACTTGAAGTTTGAGCAGAAACCGGGCTCTTGCGCGCAAGGTGCCGCTGGCGCTGCCCAAAGCCGCCAATCAAGTTGGACCACTTGGTTTCAGTTGCGAAGGTCGTGGCCGATGCCGTGCTTGGCCATCAGCCGATACAAGGTCATTCGCGAGACGCCGAGTTGCTTTGCCGCTTCTGTCACGTTCTTGCCGGCTTGCGTGAGACTGACCGAAATAGCGCCACGCTCGGCGCGTGTGCGTGCTTGTTCCAGCGCGTCCCAGCCGGGCGCTTCAGCGTGCTCCTCAAGGCCCAGATCCGCGGGGCTGATCAAACGCCCTTCTGCCATGACCATGGCGCGGCGGATGCGATTGATCAATTCGCGGACGTTGCCGGGCCAGGTGTGCGCGCCCATTGCAACCACCGCGCGCCGGCTGAAGCCTTTGAGTTGCGGGCTCTTTTCATTAGAAAACTGCTCGAAGAAATGGGCGGCGAGCAGGCCGACATCAGGCAGCCGCTCTTTCAACGACGGCACCCTCAGCGGCACCACGTTGAGGCGGTAGAACAAGTCTTCTCGAAACCTGCCTGCGGCCACCGCTTTTTCGAGATCGACGTGGGTTGCGGCGATGACACGGGCGTCCACGTGAATGCTTTTGGTCGAGCCCACGCGGTTGATTGTTTTTTCTTGCAGGAAGCGCAGCAGGTTGATTTGCAGTTCGAGCGAGAGATCGCCGATCTCATCGAAAAATATCGTCCCGCCACTGGCGGTTTCGATCAGGCCGCGGCCTTCGGCTGAAGCGCCGGTGTAAGCACCCTTCGCGTGGCCGAACAGCTCGGACTGGATCAACGTGGCCTGGATGGCACCGCAGTTCACCGGAACAAACGGGCCGTTGGAGCGGCTCGAATGGCGATGGATAGCCAGTGCGGTCAGCTCTTTGCCGCTGCCGCTTTCGCCGCAGACGAGCACCGGCGCGTCGACTTTGGCGACGCGGCGAATCTGGCGCAACAACAATTTGGCGGCAGAACTCTCGCCAACGATCGACACGTCTGCGGCTTGCGCCGGGCCGGCACGAGACCCATGGCGCAGGTCTGCGTGGCCTTGCGCGTGGCCGATGGTCATGGCGAGCCGGGCTGCGTCGATCGGTGTGGTGTGGTGATCGAACAGGTGGTCGACGATGAGGTCGCGGCAACGCGGGGTGGCCAGTACTTCAGGGTCGAAAGCGCCCACCCATTCGAGCGACTGGTGCGCTCGAAGAAAGGCGTCGAGGCTGGCGCAGGCCTCGTCGTTGATCTTGCCGGGCACCAGCAAGCCGACCTTGAATGGCTGCTCCTGAAGCAGCCGGTGTGCAGTCGTCAAGTCGCTGGCCTCGTGCACATTCCAGCCGGCGGCCGACAGGTCTTGCACCCATGCACGATCTGAGTACTTCATCGTTACGCACAAGACTTGCCGATCACTCATTTTTGTTGGCCCTGCTTTCAGCTTGTCGATTACTGCCAGGATTTACTGCTCACGCATTGGCAAATCAACACGCTGCAAAGCTAGCGCGCGCGAGCCACGTTCACAACCCCCAAAGGTTGGACGAATCAACGCTACACCCCCCCGAATCCGGGGGGTGGGTGGGTGAACCAGACGCGCCTACAGCGGCGAGGTCGCGCCGATGCCGTTCGGTTGCAGACCGAGCGAGATGCGCACTCGCTTGTCCCCACTGCGTGCGCCGTGCAATTTGCAAACGTTTGCATCAGGCGCGAACGGTCTGCGTCACTCTGCAATGGGCTTCGCAACAGCTCAATTGCCGTGTCCCTGTGTCGATAAGGCAGAGGAGCCGGGCAACGCGCCGATGCGCTTTTCTTTCCTACAAAATGACCTCACGTTTAAACCGTCACGGGACACTGCGGCGAAGTGCTTTCAGGTGGCCCGCAGTGATGAGCCTGCTGGTCGCGCCGGCCGCGCAAGCGGCTGCACTCAACGTCAACTTTGTCGACGCCGCCGGCAAACCGCTGCTCGACGCAGTGGCGCTGCTCGAACCTGCTTCGGGCCGGGCTGGCGTGAAACCGATGGCCGATGTCGAAATTTCGCAGGCCCGGCGGCAGTTTCAGCCACGCGTCACGCTCATCACGACGGGCACCCGGGCGACCTTTCCGAACTTCGACACGGTGCGCCACCACGTCTATTCGTTCTCGCCGATCAAGACCTTCGAACTCAAGCTTTACGCGGGTGTGCCGGGCGTGCCGATCGTGTTCGACAAGCCCGGCGTGGCAGTGCTCGGCTGCAACATTCACGACAAAATGGCGGCCTGGGTGGTGGTGGCCGACACGCCGTGGTCGGCGCGCAGCGCAGCGAACGGCCGGGCCCGCATCGAGGCGGTGCCGGCGGGCCAGTACCTGCTGAAGGTGTGGCACCCCGGCCTGGCACCGAACAGCGGGCCTGCTGCGCTCGCGATCACCCTTGGCGCGCCCGGTGTCAGCGACGCTGAGCACACGGTGAAACTCGCCGTGAGCGACGAACCATGAAGCAGCGCACGGAACCGCGCACAAAACAGCGCCTGCGCCGAACCGCGGCCTGGTTCGGGCGCTCGATCGGCGCCAGGATCGTCACGCTCAGCCTGGGTTTGCTGTTCGCGATCCAGGTCGCCAGCTTCACCGCCATTCGGGCCAGTCTGAGCGAGCACGCGCTCAAAGAGCTGCCGCAGCGGCTGACGGTCGGCGAGCGGGTGCTGAAAAGCCTGCTCGACCAGAACGCGCAGAAACTCACCGAGGGCGCACGCCTGCTCGCGGCCGACTACGGTTTTCGCTCGGCCGTGTTGTCGGACGACATCGAAACCATAGCGTCGGTGCTCGACAACCACGGCGCTCGCATCGGTGCCACCGAAACCGCGCTTCTCGGGACTGACTTCAGGCTTCGCGCTGCGGGTGGGCGCGACCTGCGCGAACTCGGTTCGATGGGTGCGCGCCTGGCAACCCAGGCTGCCGGCGCCGGCGTGGCGAGTGAAATCGCGCTGCTGCGCGGCAAGCCACACCAGTTGGTGCTGGTTCCGATGAAGGCCCCGGTGCTGGTCGGCTGGGTGCTGATGGGCTTTCCGCTGGACGCCCGTCTGGCGACTGAAATGCGCAGCCTGTCGGCCCTGAACCTCACCCTGTTGACCCGCCCGTCGACGACCGAGCCCTGGAGCGCCGCACTGACGAGCCTGCCGCCCGCATTGGCAAACAGTTTGGCGCAGCAAACCTGGCCCGCCGCCGCGGCCGCCGACCCTGCCGGCGCTGCGCCCTTGCGCTCGGTCACCTTGAACAGCGAAGACTTCGGCGTGCAAGCGCGCTGGCTCACGCCGGCCGCGGCAGCAGGAGACACGTCGACCGAGAGGGCGGCTGTGCTCGCACTCGTCTCGCTGTCGATCGACGACGCGGTGCGCCCGCCACGCGAGCTGCAGATTGGCCTGGCCGTGATCACCCTCATTGGTTTCGCCTTGTTCGGGATCGGCAGCTTGTTCACCGCTCGGCACGTGACCACGCCGCTGCGCCACCTGGCGGCTGCGGCCGAGCGCCTGGGCGCGGGCGACTACGCCACGCCGATGCAAGACGTGCGGCGGCGCGACGAGATCGGCCACCTGTCGCAGGCCTTCGAGCGCATGCGCGTCAACGTGGCCAGCCAGCAGCAGGAGATTCTGAAACTGGCCTACTGGGACAGCCTGACCGGGCTGCTCAACCGAACCCAGTTTCGCGATGCGGTGCGCGATGCCATCGTGCAAGCCCAGGCACCCGCCCAGGCGGGCGAGACGGCAGGCGCTTCGGTCGCGGTGATCATGCTCGACCTGAACCGCTTCAAGCACGTCAACGACGTGTTGGGCTATCGCTTCGGCGACCTGCTGCTCAGCGCCGTGGCCGAGCGCTTGAGCCAGCATTCGGTGCGTGGCGGCGACCTGGTGGCGCGCCTGGGCGGTGACGAGTTCGCGGTGCTTCTTCGCAGCGGCAGCGCCGAGCTGGCGGCGTCGGTGGCACAGCGCATCGAGCAGAGTTTCGACGCCCCGCTGACGCTCGAAGAACACAAGGTCGACATGGGCGCGGGCATCGGCATGGCGTGCTGGCCGGCGCATGCGAGCGACGCCGACGTGCTGCTCAGCCGCGCCGAGGTGGCCATGTACACCGCCAAGCGACGCACCAGCGGCCCGTTGATGTACGACCCGTCCATCGACGCCGCCAGTGCGCAAACCCTGTCCTTGCTGACCGAGCTGCGCCAGGCGCTGGGCCAGGGCGAACTGCGCCTGTTCTTGCAGCCCAAGCTCACGCTCGACACGGGCGCAGTGGTGGGTGCCGAAGCGCTGGTGCGCTGGCAGCACCCGCAGCGCGGTCTGGTGCCGCCGGTGCAGTTCATTCCCTTCGCGGAGCAGACCGGTTTCATCCGTGTGCTGACGATCTGGATTTTCGAGGAGGCAGCGCGCCACTGGCTCATGCTGCACGAGCAAGGCATTCACGTGGTGTTGTCGGTGAACCTGTCCACGCGCGACCTGCTCGACCTCGAGCTGCCGCAAAAGTTCGAGGCCCTGCTGGTCAAGCACCGCGTGCCCGCGGAAGCGTTTTGCCTGGAGATCACCGAGAGCGCGATCATGGACGACCCGCAGCGCGCGCTGGCCACGCTGAACGGCCTGAGCGCGCTGGGCTTCACCGTGTCGATCGACGACTTCGGCACCGGCTACTCGTCGCTGGCCTACCTGAAGCGCCTGCCGGTGGACGAACTGAAGATCGACCAGTCTTTCGTGCGCAGCATGGAGACTGACGCCGACGACGCCAAGATCGTGCGCTCGACCATCGACCTGGCGCACAACCTGGGCCTGAGCGTGGTTGCCGAAGGGGTTGAAAACGTGCGGGTGTGGGACATGCTGCGCGAGCTGAACTGCGACCAGGCGCAGGGCTACCACATGGGCAAGCCGATGCCGGCGGTCGACTTCAACAAATGGTCGGCGCTGTGGCTGGCCAAACAGCGGCCCCAGGCTGCGCAAAGCGCGTTGACCTTGCATTGAGTTGCGGCACCCGCGGCGCGCGTGCCGCTACGATGCAGGGGCATGCCTCTCAGCCTCTGAGGCAGGGCAACGCCACACCCACCCGAGCCGCAAGGAGCCCCGCATGCTGCAACTTCGACCCAATTGCGAATGCTGCGACCGCGACCTGCCGAACGATTCGACCGAAGCGCGCATCTGCAGTTTCGAGTGCACGTTTTGCAGCGCCTGCGTCGAAACCCGGCTCGGCGGCGTCTGCCCGAACTGCGGCGGCGAATTCACCGCGCGCCCGCGCAGACCGGCGGCCGCGCTGGCCAGCAACCCGGCATCGACGCAGCGCGTGAGCCAGCCTGCGGGCTGCCAGGCCGCATGACTTCCTCGGCCGCACCCTTCTTCGCCGCATTGTTCTCAAGCGCGCTCGCAGCGGCCTGGCCGTGCGCGGCGCTGGCGGGCGACGCCGAGCCCATCACACCCTACCGCCCGTCGGTGTCGAGCCCGGCCCAATTGCCGGCTGCCGGCCAGTTGGAGCTGGAGCTGGGCGGCTTGCACCTTCGTTCGGGCACCTCGCGCCGCGACAGCCTGCCGGTTCAACTGAAGCTGGCTTTCTCGCCCGAGTGGGGCCTGCTGCTGGGTGCCGAGGCGCAGGTGGCCTTGCGTGACGGCAGCGCCCAAGCCAGTGGCTTCGGCGACACCAGCCTGGTGCTGAAACGCGCCTGGGCCATCGACGACGCCACCGGCGCCGGCATCGAGCTGGGCCTGAAGCTGCCGACTGCGCGCGACACGATCGGCAGCGGCAAGGCCGACGCCACGCTGAACGCGATCTACAGCAAGGACTTCGGGCCGGTGCACATGGACGCGAACCTGAATGCCACGCGGCTGGGCGCGGTGGACACTGGAACCGGGCGCGTGCAAGCCGGCGCGTCGGCGTCGTTCTCGGTGCCGCTGTCGGCGCAATGGGGTGCCACCGCAGAACTGTCGGGCACGCGCCGCAGCGGCGCTGACAGCTCGGCCCAGTGGCTGGGGGCGCTGACGTTCAGCCCGTCGAAGCGACTCACCTTCGACCTCGGCATCGCGCGTGCTGCGCGCCCCGCGCCGGGATCCACGTCGGTGTTTGCGGGCGTGGTGTTTCCCATCGCCACGCTGTGGTGATCCACGCACACTGTCAGCATCGATTGCCGCCATGTCCGAATACACCGTCAGCCTCCACTGGCAGCGCGACGCGCAGCAGAGCTTCACCGACCAGCGCTACAGCCGGCGCCATGAGTGGCGCTTCGACGGCGGCGCGGTGGTGGCGGGATCGTCGTCGCCGCAGGTGGTGCGCGTGCCGTTTTCAGACCCCGCCGCGGTCGACCCCGAAGAGGCTTTCGTCGCGTCGCTGTCGAGCTGCCACATGCTGTGGTTCCTGGACATTGCCTGCCGCGCCGGCTGGGTGGTGGACGACTACCGTGACGACGCCTTGGGCGTGATGGCGCGCAACGCGCAAGGGCAACTCGCGATGACCGTGGTCACGCTGCGCCCGGCGGTGCGATTCGG
>JAYVCL010000064.1:0-12990 GCA_043749975.1 Burkholderiales bacterium | reverse complement strand
GACCTTGCCGCTTTCGAACACGACCACGGTCTTGCCGTTGATGAGTTGCTGCGACGCCTTGCGAACCCCGCGGCCGACATCGGCATAGACCAGCTTGGACGAGAAGTTGATGCCGAGCGCCTCAGCGTTCTGCTGGTCGGTGGTGTCGGTCAGCACATACCAGACCGACTCGCCGCTGGCGAGCTGACCCTTGTAGAGCGGCAAGGTGATCGTGCCCGCTTCCTGGTTGAGCGTGCCCGATTTCAACAACTGGAACGGACCGATCAATTCCTTTTGCACCGTCGAAGGCGCGGTGCCGAAATAGGTGGCCGGCACGTCGGCACCGATCGAGGCCGGCGCGGGTTGAATTTCGGTGATCGGCGTGGGCGGCGGAAAACCTTGTACTTGGGCTTGTGCCGGCGCTTGTGCGAGCGCTGAGGCGCAGGCCAGGGGCAGCAGGATCAGACTCTTTTTCATTGCAATTTCCTCGAGGGGTTGTGCGGACAATGGGCGTGACAAAACGACCCCGCCGCAGCGACCAATGAGGGATGCGAGTTGATTTCGGTGGTCGAGGCGCGGGCCTGCCTCTGTCAGCGCAGCGTCGACCAACCTTACAAATAGACTCCGATCAAGCGGCGCGCGATGCGACCGCGCGAGACGATCAGACGCGCGGAAGTTGCACCACGCCGTGTTGCCGCGAGCATGGCGGCGCTGGCGCTGGCGGGCTGAAGCCGAGTCAGTTCGACTCTTTGATCAAGCGCCCGCTGGCCGACTGGATCGGCCGTGCGTTCATCGGGTACAGCCGCGCGAAGATGGCGATCTGTTCCGCCGAGACAGGCACCGGGTTCTTCATCACCATCCACAACACACCTTCGCTGCACGGCGGCGTGGTCAGCGAACCCATGTAGGTGTAGTAGCCGCGCTCGGTGGGCAGCAATTCGTTCAGGTCGAGCGGCAATCTCGCAGCCACCTCTTCACCTTTTTCAAGCGGCAGGTTGTTCCACACCGCTTGCACCAGCGGCTGCGCGCTGCCGCGGTCCAGCAGCACGGCCACCACGGCCAGCCGGCCGTCGATGTCTTTGTGCACCAGGTGCACCACCATGTCGAACAGGCGCCCGTTGACGCGCTCTTCGGACGGGCGGTGAAAGTGGAATTGCAGCAGCTCGAAGCGGCGTCCCGCCACCTCGATGAAGTTGCCTGCGCCGACGTTGACTTGAACTGTGTGCCCGTTGTCGATGACGCGGAAGGCGCTGGGCCGGTAGTCGAACTGCACCGCGTCGAGTTGCACCTTGATGCCGTCGCGAATGTCGATCGGGCTCTGCCGCTTGCCGCTGGCACAGGTCGCGAAGTCAGGCTTCAGTTGGGCCCAGGCCTGCGGCCCGCCATCGCCTTGATAGTCCCAATGCGCTGCATGCACCGAAGCCTCGGCAGCCGGCAATTCGCGCTGCGCTGCGGCCAGTTTGACCGCGTGTGTGCCCGCCACTCCCGCCGCAGTGGCGGCGGTGCCATGGGCAGGCGCAACCGCGTGCAGCGTGGGGCGCGACACCACGCGCAGGACGTTGGATGTCGCAGCCTCGGGTGCCTTGGCGGCACCCAGCTTTTCAGCCAGCCGCTCGCGAATGATGTCCATCGGGTCTTTGATCTGGCGCGGGCCTTTCGACACAGCCCGGTGCGCATCGGCGACCGCCTCGGTCGGCTGCTTGGCGTCTGCCGCTGGGCCGGCAGAGGCGGCTGAAGCGGCCTTCTTGGCCGGCGCGGCATGACCGGCGACAACAGCGTCGTTGGCCCATGCCCAGGGGCTCGCCAGCCCCAGCCCGATGAGCGCGGCGGCCAGGGGCGAACGAATGAAGGACGGCAAGGGCATGGCAAATCTCCGGCACGAAGTCTGTGGGTCTCGTGCGGATATCGGCCCGGGCCGCGGCGGCTTGAATCAGGTCACCCGTGGTTTGACCCAGATCCAGGCGACCACGCCGATGCTCATCATCAAGGTGGAAGCCGCTGCCAGTGCCACGGTCGAATGCATCACCAGCGGCGCAATCACACCGGCCACCACGCCGTTGGCCATGCTGCCGATGAAGGCCTGGAACGACGACGCCATACCGCGCCGCTCGGGCACCAGGTCGAGCACCATCAAGGTCACCA
The DNA here is from genome assembly GCA_043749975.1 of Burkholderiales bacterium. Classification (GTDB taxonomy): domain Bacteria; phylum Pseudomonadota; class Gammaproteobacteria; order Burkholderiales; family Burkholderiaceae_C; genus JANYJJ01. Next base: position 10,869 of record JAYVCL010000064.1, on the reverse strand, counting down.
CCGGCACCATCAAGGCCCAGCCGAACGCGTAGCCGGCGATCGGCAGCAGCGCCCACCAGGCGGCGGGCGCGAACAGCAGGTTCAACACCAGGTTGACGAGCGACACGCCGATCATGATCACGAAGCCGTTGCGAATCTGGTGCTTGGGTTTCATGTTTCCCGCACGCCGACCCGACAACCAGGCGCCGCCCATGATGCCGGCGATGGTGAGCGTGAAGAACCAGAAGAACTGGCCCGGCCCGAGGTGCAAGTGTTGACCCAGGAAAACCGGTGCCGACAGCACGTACAAGAACATGCCGTTGAACGGAATGCCGCTGGCCAGCGCCAGCATCAGGAAGCGCGGGTTGGAGCCCATCGTCGAGTAGCCGCGCATCAGGTTGCGCAGGTTCAGCGGCTGCTTTTGGGTGTCGTGCAGTGTCTCGGGCAAGAGCTTGAAATTGGCCACCCACAACAGCACGCCCACCGCCGTCAAAAACCAGAAGATCGAATGCCAGTTGGCGTGGATGAACAAAAAGCCGCCCACCATCGGTGCGATGGCCGGGGCCACGCCGAAGTAGATGGTGACCTGCGACATCACGCGCTGCGCGTCGGCTGGCGCGAACATGTCGCGAATGACGGCGCGCGAGACCACGATGCCGGCCCCCGACGCCATGCCCTGAAGCGCGCGGAAGAACACCAGTTGCCCGATGCTTTGCGACAAGGCACAGCCGGCCGACGCCAGCGTGAAGATCGCCACCCCCCACAGCACCACCGGGCGGCGGCCCAGGCTGTCCGACAGCGCACCATGAAACAGGTTCATGACGGCAAAACCGAACAGGTATGCCGACAGCGTTTGCTGCATTTGCACCGGCGTGGCACCGATGGATTGGGCGATGCCGGTGAAGGCCGGCAGGTAGGTGTCGATCGAAAACGGCCCCAGCATGCCCAGGCAGGCCAGCAACACAGGCAGGGCCCAGCGCGGGCCGCGCCAGAGGGTTTGGGAGTCGGGATTCAAGTGCGCCTTCTTGACTTTTTGTTTGGGCCTGCTCCCTCCCGTGGGGGCAGCGCGAAAAGTGTGAAGCAAGCCGATAGGCCGGATTCTGTGCATCCGGTTTCCCGGACGTGACCGCCATTCCTCTGGGCCGTGCATCGCTGCACGGCTCGGTGCCACCTACCCGCCAGCTTGTGCGGAGCCACACTTCAAAACGAACGCGGTCGCTGCCGCGCCGCTCACGCTGGCCTATTTGGTGTTGCTGCGCGCAGAGATTGCCCGTTTCACCCAATGCGGCACTTCGCCCCGCGTTGGGAGCCCCGCATTGACTCGTCTCTGTTGCTCTGATCCTCACCTCACGGTGGACAGCCGTTAGCTGCTGCGCTGCCCTGTGCAGTCCGGACCTTCCTCCAGTGCGCTCTTTCGAGACCTTGCACCAGCGGCGGTCTGGCTTGCTTCACGGCTCGATTATCCCCCGCGTGTTCGCGCCAGCGTGCGGAACACCGCCGCATCGTCGTAAAAGCCCGGCGCCTCGTTCGCCGGCCACCAACCGGGCACGCCCAGCACCGGCAGCGGCAAGTGGGGTTTGCCGGCCAGCCGTTCGGGCGTGAGTGTGTCGATCAGGTGCGCCTGTACGTCCGCCGCGTCCGGCACAACCCACACGTGGGCGGTGATGGCCTTGCGCGGCTGGGTCAGCTTTTCCATCAGCGCATGGCCGAACAGCGTGAGCCGGGCGTGCCGCCATGCGGCGCGGTGGGTGATGAACAGCGCGCGCCAGTCGCGTTGCCGCAAGGCTTCGACCAGCACCGCGGGCGCTTGCCACAGCGCGGCGTTCTCGTCGAACAGGGTCAACGCATCACGCACGGCACCACGCGTGGAATTGACGCCGTCCTCGCGCAACTGCTGCGCCTGCAGTTCGTTCAGCCGCCGCTTGAGCTGCGGAAAGCGCAACCAGACGAGGCCGTTGAACAGGTCGTGCAGGTTGTCTCGCGTGGGCACGCTGGCGCTGCGGGCGATGAAGGCTTCGTAGGCTTCATCCGCAGGCAAGGCGGCCTGCGGCACGAAGCGCAACAGACCGCTTTGCAGCCGCACGGCGGGTTGCAGCGACAGCGCGGCATTCAGCGTGTCGGCCAGTGGCGTGTTCGGTCGCACGCAGCCTGCGATGCGCTGCGCTGCTTCACGGTAAGGCGCGAGCCACGGCGACGCCGCTTCGCGCAGGCCGGCCGCCGCGATCAAGGCCGCGCTGGGCAAGATCAAGCCTTGGCCGGCCCGTGGTACTGAACCTTGTTCGGCTGCCGTTCGGGTGTCAGCATGAAGAAGTCGGGGTACTTCTTGAACAGCTTGGTCGACGGCGCGCTCTTGGCCAGCAGGCCCTCGAAGCGCAGGCGCTCGGCAGCGATGCCCAATTCCAGCGGACTGCCGCCCATCAACTGCGGCAGCACGGCCAGGATGCGCCGAATGTCTTCAGGCAGGGGCTGGCGCGGCGGCGGCGTTGGCGCGGGGGACGCGGCAAGCGCTCGCGCCCTTGGCTGGCGCTGGCGTGGCGGCTGCGGCGGTGGTGCCTGCACTTGCTCGACAGGGCTGGCGGCCACGGCGGCCTCGATGGCCGGCGCCCGCGCGCGGCCACGCGGCGCGGCGCGTTTGGTGGCGGCGCTCTCACCCGGGCGCGACTTGCGGTGTTCGATGTCGACGAAGCGGTCATACACCGGCTTCGAATCTTCACCGGTCTTGCCCTTTTGGCCGATGCCTTCGACGCGGCAACCTTTCTCGCGCAGGCGGATCACCAGCGGCGCGAAGTCGGAGTCGCTCGACACGATCACCACCACCTGCGGCCGCTCGGCCAGCACCAGGTCCATCGCGTCGACCGCCAGCGAAATGTCGGTCGAGTTCTTGCCGGTCGACAGGTTGACGATGGGGCGGATCGAGTGCGCCTTGAACAGCTTCAGGTTCGCCAAAGCCGACTCGGCGGTGCAGTAGGCGCGGCGCACGTGGATGGCGCCGTGCTCCGCATGGACCTGTTCCACGGCCTGGTCGATCACATCGGCCGACACGTTGTCGGCGTCGATCAAAAGCATCACCCGCTGCTGGGTCACGACAGGTTTGTTCATGCGAGTTTCCAGGCCAGGGTTTCGCCGCCACGCAGCGGCTTGAGTTGTGCATCACCGAAGGGCAACGCCTCGGGCAGGGTCCAGCTTTCGCGCCGCAAGCTCAGCGTGCCGGTGTTGCGCGGCAGGCCGTAGAAGTCGGGGCCGTTGAAGCTGGCGAAGGCTTCGAAGCGCTCCAGCGCGCCAGCCGCGTCGAAGGCCTGCGCGTACAGCTCCAGCGCCGACAAGGCGGTGTAGCAACCGGCGCAACCGGTGGTGTCTTTCAGATGCGACGCGTGCGGCGCGCTGTCGGTGCCGAGGAAGAACTTGCTGCCCGCGTGTGTAGCTCCGGTGGCCGCCGCCACCAGCGCGAGCCGGTGCTTTTCGCGCTTGAGCACCGGCAGGCAGAAGTAGTGCGGGCGCAGCGCAGCCGCCCCGCCGGCGCCGATGAACAAGGCGTTGCGGTTGTAAAGAAGGTGATGCGCGGTAATGGTGGCGGCGGTGTTCACGTCGGCCCCGGCCACGTATTGCGCGGCCTCCAGCGGGGTGATGTGCTCGAAGACGATCTTCAGCGCCGGAAAATCACGCCGCAGCGGGATCAATCGGGTGTCGATGAAGACCGCCTCGCGGTCGAACAGGTCGACGTTCAGGTCGGTCGCCTCGCCGTGCACCAGCAGCGGCATGCCGACGCGCTGCATGGCTTCCAGCGTGGCGTGGGTCTTGCGCAGGTCGGTCACCCCCGCGTCGCTGTTCGTGGTGGCCCCGGCGGGGTAGAGCTTGACTGCCACCACGCCGGCGTCTTTCGCGCGTGCGATTTCATCGGCAGGCAAATGGTCGGTGAGGTACAGCGTCATCAGCGGCTCGAAGCGCAGGCCGGCGGGCACGGCGGCGCGGATGCGCTCGCGGTAGGCCATGGCTTGCGCGGTGGTGGTCACCGGCGGTTTGAGGTTGGGCATGATGACGGCGCGCGCAAATTGCCGCGCGCTGTGGGGCACCACCGCCGCCATCGCGGCACCATCGCGCAGATGCAGATGCCAGTCGTCGGGGCGGGTGATGGTCAGCGTGGCGATCATTCGCAGATTCTCGCACCGGGGGTGCAGCGAGATTCAGCGCGATTCAGCGCAAAGCACCGCGCGGCACCTTGAAGGCGCGCGGGTCAGTGCTGCAATATCTTCGACAAGAACTCTTTCGCCCGCGGCGAGCGCGCGTCGGGGTTGCCGAAGAAATCGTCGCGCCGGCAGTCTTCGACGATCTTGCCGGCGTCCATGAAGATCACCCGGTGAGCCACCTTCTTGGCGAAACCCATCTCGTGCGTGACGACCATCATCGTCATGCCTTCCTTGGCCAGCAAGACCATCACGTCGAGCACCTCGCCGACCATTTCGGGGTCGAGCGCCGAGGTGGGTTCGTCGAACAGCATCACGATCGGGTCCATGCTGAGCGCGCGCGCAATCGCCACCCGCTGCTGCTGGCCGCCCGAAAGCTGGCCGGGGAACTTGTCTTTCTGCGCCATCAGGCCGACGCGGTCGAGCATCTTCAGCCCGCGCGCCTTGGCGTCATCGGCATTGCGCCCCAACACCTTGAGCTGCGCCAGCGTCAGGTTCTCGGTCACGCTGAGGTGCGGGAACAGCTCGAAGTTCTGAAACACCATGCCGACCCTCGCCCGCAGCTTGGGCAGGTCGGTTTTTGGGTCGGTGATGGAAACGCCGTCGACCACGATGTCGCCCTTCTGGATCGGCTCCAGCGCGTTCACCGTCTTGATGAGGGTGGACTTGCCCGAGCCCGACGGGCCGCACACCACCACCACATCGCCCTTGTGGATGGTGGTGGTGCAGTCGGTCAGCACCTGGAAGCTGCCGTACCACTTGGAGATGTTTTTGATGTCGATCATTTAGAATCCTTTTGGCGCAACGCGTTGCCCCCATCCCGACCTTCCCCAAAGGGCCACCAGGGGCCCCTTCGTGGCCCTTGGGGAAGGAGTGAAGTGTTGAAGACCTTCATCTGATGATGCTGATCTTTTTCTGCAGCCGACGCACCAGCATCGACAAACCGAAGCAGATGATGAAGTAGACGACGGCGGCGACCAGGTAGGTCTCGACCGGGCGGTTGAAGTTTTTACCGGCAATCTCGAAGCCCTTGAGCAGGTCGTAGGCACCGATGGCATACACCAGCGAGGTGTCCTGGAACAGGATGATGGTCTGCGTCATCAGCACCGGCAGCATGTTGCGAAACGCCTGCGGCAACACGATGAGTTGCATGCACTGCGCATACGTCATGCCCACCGCGTAGCCCGCGAACATTTGGCCCTTGGGCACCGACTGGATGCCGGCCCGCATGATCTCGGAGTAGTAGGCCGCCTCGAACACGGTGAAGGTGATGATGGCGCTGAGTTCGGCCCCCATCGGCCGCCCGATCAGCAGCGGGATCAGCAAGAAGAACCACAGGATCACCATCACCAGCGGGATCGAGCGCAGCGTGTTGACGTAGCCGGCCGCCGGCATCACCAGCCACTTCTTGCCCGACAGCCGCATCAGCGCCAGCAGCGTGCCCAGCACGATGCCGCCGATCATCGCGACCAGGGTGAGCTGGATCGAAAAGAACAGCCCCTTCAGAATGAAGCCCGAGACGACGCCCCAGTCGAGGAAGCTGAAGTCGAGGTTCATTCAGGCCTCCTGCCGGGCCGTCCCAAAGGGGCCTGCGACCCCTCGGGGGGCAGGAGCAAAGCGACGTGGGGGCTCATTTGCTGCCTCCTGCCGGGCCGTCCCAAAGGGGCCTGCGACCCCTCGGGGGGGGGCAGGAGCAAAGCGACGTGGGGGCTCATTTGCTGCCTCCCAGCACGCCGGGCACTTGGACCCGGTTTTCAATCCACAGCGCGATGCGGTTGACAGCGAACGCCGAGACGAAGTACAGCGCCGTCACCGCGATGTAGACCTCGATGCCGCGCGAGGTTTCTTCGGACGCCTGCATCGCGAACATCGTCAGCTCGGCGATGCTGACGGCAAACGCCACCGACGAGTTCTTGATGATGTTCATGCTCTCGCTGGTCAGCGGTGGGATGACGATGCGAAACGCCATCGGCAGCAGCACGTAACGGTAGGTTTGCGGCAGCGTCAAGCCCATGGCCAGACCCGCGTAGCGCTGGCCCTTGGGCAGCGCCTCGACGCCGGCCTTGACCTGCTCGGCCACCCGCGCCGAGGTGAAAAAGCCCAAGGCGAAAACAACCAGAATGAAACTGGGCGCCTGGCGCAGACCCAGGAACAGCGACGGGATCACGTGGTACCACAAAAACAACTGCACCAGCAGCGGGATGTTGCGAAACAGCTCGGTCCAGGCGTTGCCGATCAACACCAGCCAGCGGTTCGGCGCGGTTCGCAAGATGCCCATCAACGAGCCCACCGACAAGGCCACCACCAGGCCCAAGCCGGCCACCAGCAGCGTCCAGCCCCAGGCCGACATCAGCCATTGCAGATAGGTGATGTCGCCACCCGAGCCGAAGCAGGTCTTGGCGACGTCGCCGCTGACGGTGTCCTTGCAAAAGACTTGCCAGTCCCAGGTTGCCACCGACGGGCTCCTACAGCTTGGCGGCGTAGTCTTCCATCGGCTTGTTGTTGGGGCCCTTCAGGGCCTGCTTCAGGTTCTCGCTCATCGCCAGGCCGACCTTGGCACCGGTCGGCGGCGTGGCCTGCAGGAACCACTTGTCGTAGAGCTTGTAGATGTCGCCCGACTTGGTCAGGTTGGTGATGGTGGCGTTGATGATTTTCAGCAGCGCTTCGTCGTCTTTGCGGGTCATGATCGCGATCGGCTCGACCGACAACACCTCGCCGACGATCTTGAAATCAGCCGGGTTCTTCGAACGCGCGATCAGGCCGGCCAACAAGCTGCCGTCCATCACGAAAGCATCGGCCCGGCCCGATTCCACCAGCAGGAAGCTGTCGGAATGGTCCTTGCCGAACAGCTCCTTGAATTCCATGCCGCTGGCGCGCTTGTTCTTGCGCAGCGTCTGCACCGAGGTCGTGCCGGTGGTGGTGGCCACGGTCTTGCCGGCCAGGTCGGCGACCGACTTGATGCTGGACGCGGCCTTGACCGCCATGCGCACCTCTTCGACGAAGGTGGTGTTGGCGAAGCTCACGTCTTTCTGGCGCGTGGCGTTGTTGGTGGTCGAGCCGCATTCGAGGTCGACGGTGCCGTTTTGCACCAGCGGAATTCGGTTTTGCGATGTGACCGGCTGGTACTTGATGGTCAGCTTGCGCCCGACGGCTTTTTCGATGCCTTCAATGGCCGCTTCGCAAATGGCCACGTGGTAGCCAACGTACTTGGCACCGCCCAAGGTGTACGACAGAACGCCGGACGACTCGCGCACGCCCATCGTGACGGTGCCGCTGTCCTTGATTTTTTTCAGCGTGTCTTCGGCCTGGGCGGCACCCACGGTCAACGCAGAGGCCACGGCGACCAGGGAGATGATTGACTTGTGCATGAAAAACTCCTTCGACGGGTTGGAAACGGAAACTGGCAGTGAAATCAAAGAACGGAATTCTAGGCACCGCAGGCTGGGTACAACCACGTACAAGCCCGCAAACAGGGTATTCCGGCCCGCACCAGGCCCGCCTCATTGCCGCGCCGAATCGCGCAAGAACTGCCACAGCGCCTGTGCACCGGGCTTGCTGTAACGAGCCGTTTCGGGTCGCTCGCGGTAGATGCGCACCTCCATCGCCAGTTCGCAAGCGCCGGCTGCGGCGGCGCGCACCAGGCGCTTGCTTTTCAGCTCTTTCTTGACCGAGCTGCCGGGCAGGAACGCCAGCCCGTGGCCTTCGAGCGCCATCGCTTTCAGACCCTCGGCCATGTCGGTTTCGTAGATCGCATCGAGGTGCAGCGGGGCCGGCGACAGCTTGACGATCTGCTCGACCAGCCGCCCCAGATACGCGCCCGATGCGTAGCTCAGGAACGGCACCCGCGCGCCGGGCGTGCCCGGCAGGCGAAACATCGGCTGGCCGTCCGCGGCGGCCTTGGCGTACGCCGCCAGCGTCTCGCGGCCCAGGCTCAGCATCTCGTAGCGCTCGGGGTTGAGCTGCAGCGGCTGTGATGGGTGGTGGTAGGCGATCAGCAGGTCGCAACTGCCCTCGGTGAGGTGCATCACCGCGTCGTGCACGTTCAGCGCGATCAGGCGGCTCTTGAAGGCGCCGAAGTTCTTCCGCAGGTCCATCACCCAGTGCGGAAAAAAGGTGAAGGCAAGCGAGTGCGGCACCGCGAACTCGATCATGTCTTGCCCCGCCACCTGGTGGCTGCGCATCATGTTGCGAGTGCTTTGCAGCGAGCCCAGAATGTCCAGCGCCTGGGAATGAAACGTCTCGCCCGCCGGGGTCAGGCGCGTGGGGTACGACGAGCGGTCCACCAAGTCGATGCCGGCCCAGGCTTCGAGGGCCTGGATGCGGCGCGAGAACGCCGGCTGAGTGACATGGCGCAACTGCGCCGAGCGCGAGAAGCTGCGTGTTTCGGCCAGACTCACGAAGTCTTCGAGCCACTTGGTTTCCATGCCGGCCAGTTTACCGAGCGATGCCCTCGACACGCGCGCCAGCCACCGCAGCCTTCTCAGTCTTCGTGTGTGCTCAGCGCCTGCGGTTCGGTGGGCACCAACCAGTGGCGCAGGCGCTCCAGCGCATGGCCCAGGTGCAGGGGCTTGGGCCAGAACTCGTCGAAGCCGGCTTCCAGCGCCCGCTGGCGGTTTGCATCGGACGCATCGGCAGCAACGGCCACGAACCTCAGCGCCGCGGTGGCCGGGTTGGCGCGCAACTGGCGCACCACCTCGAAACCGCTGATGTCGGGCAATCGGATGTGCACCAGGGTCAACACGGGTTTCAGCGCCAGCGCCAATGCCACGCCGTCGCGGCCCTTGTAGGCCACATGAATTTCGCTGCCCGACAGCGTGCCCAGCAGCTCGCGCATCAGCCGCGCATGGGACGGGTCGGCTTCGATGCACAGGATGCTCGGCAGGCTGCCGCCCCGCGTGGGCGAGGTGTCGCGCACGGCAGCGGCCGCGTCGGCCAGCGGCAGCTCGATGCTGAACACCGAGCCGTCACCCGGCTGGCTTTGGACTCGAATTTCGCCGCCCATCGCACGCGCCATCGCACGTGCGATCAGCAGGCCCAGACCGGTCGCGCCGTCGACGCTGGGGGTGTCGTGCAGGCGCTCGAAGGGGTGGAACAGCCGGGCCATTTGCGCTGTGTCCAGGCCCGCGCCCTGGTCGGTGAACGACAGCCACGCACGACCGTTCTCGACCCGCGTGGCCAGCGTCAGGCTGCCGCCGCGCCGGTTGAAGCGAATTCCGTTGGCGATCAGCTCGCTGACGACTTGCAGCACGCTGCTGTCGTGGGCCAACGCCACCACGGGCCCGGCCAGCGGCGCGGGCGGCAGCAACTGCACGCCGCAACGGGTGGCCAGGTCGGCATGCAAAACCGCTGCGTGCCGGGCCAGCACGGTCAGGTCGACCCGGCGTGGCGGACGCAGCGGGCCCGGCTGCTCGGCCTCCCAGACGCGCTGCATGTCGTCCAGCAGGCGGCGCACGCGGCGGCCCGAACGCGTCACGTGTTCGAGGTGGCGAATCGCCTCGGGCGGCAGGCCCGCCGGCGCATCCAGCGCCAGCAACTGGGCGTGGCCGGTCATCATTTGCAGCGGCGAACGCAGGGCGTCGCTCATGCGCAGCATGAACTCGCGCCCGAGCGTCGTGCCTTCGAGTTCGATGTGTTGTTGCTGGCGCTGGGCCTCGGCCCGCACCGCCTCGCTGATGTCTTTGAGCAAGCCGCGGTGGCCCACGAACAGCCCCTGCGCATCGTGCATCGGCAGCGCCGAGACGCCGATGAAACGCGCCGGCACGGCGTTGCCGTCGTGCACGATGAAGCGGCGCAGCGGCACCCCGCTGGCCAGCGCGGCGTGCAGGCTGTCGAACGGACGGTGCAGCAAACCTTGCTCGTTGTGCCGCGCCGCGTCGGGCAGCACGCCGCCCACCGCCAGGCTGAACGGAAGCGGGGCACTGTCGTCGAACGCGTCCGACACCCACTGCACACGAAAACTGCGGTCGCATTCGAAGGCCCAGTCGGCGGCGGCTTCGATGAAATCGAACAAACGCGCCTGCGACTGCGCCAGCCGCACGCGCGCCAGACGAGACTCGAACCAGTGCGCTGCGGCAGCGGCCAGGGTGTCGAGCGCGCTGCGTTCTGGCGCGCTCAAATGGCGCGGGTTTCGGTCCATCACACACAGCGTGCCGATGGCCTGCCCGCCCGCCAGAAGCGGCACGCCGGCATACAAACGCACATGCGGCTCGCCGGTGACCAGCGGGTTGTCGGCAAAGCGCGGGTCGAGCGACACATCGGGCACCTCGAAGCGTCCCTCGCCCACGATGGCGTGGGCGCAGAAAGCGATTTCACGCGGCACCGCAGCCGCGCCCAGGCCGTGCCGCGACTTGAGCCACACCTGCGACACGTCGACCAGGTTGAGCAGTGCGATCGGGCAGCCGGTGAGCTGCGAGGCCAGGCGGGTCAGGCCGTCGAGCACGCCGTCGGGCGAGTGGTCGAGCACATCGAGTTCGCGCAGCAAGGCGAGTCGGTCGGCTTCGAAAGAAGGCACGGCAGCGGCAATCATCCTAGAAACCGCAGTTGACCGCTTGATTCCGCTGGCCTCACCGCATGAGTGCACACGATCCAGCCCACGATATGCGTCACCTCATGGGTGAGAGCGCTACACACCCGAGCGAGCCACGCTGCGGCGCTCTGGCGGCGTTGCTCCTCCTTGCGGGCATGAGCCCGCCGCATCGTCGCGCCTTGC
>JAYVCL010000063.1:0-2592 GCA_043749975.1 Burkholderiales bacterium | reverse complement strand
ATCAACATGAGAGATCGATCGGTGCCGGCAAAACAGTGCGCGCGAGAGCATGCAGACACCCGAAACTCGCGCCGCCGCGACGCCGCCCACGCCATGCCGACGACCGATCTTGGTGTCCACTCGTTTTCAGTGCAATAAGTGACGGTACGCAAAGCCAACAGGGGGGCTTCTTGGCGCGAAACCCCATCCCAACCTTTCCCCAGCGGGGGAAGGAGCAGCGCTGTCTCAGTTCGCTGCTGCAGGCAAATGCTCGGGCGGCAAACCTCGGCTGCTGCGCTCCCGCATGCGCCGATAGAGCTGCTCCAGATCGCGCGCGAATCGTTCGCCGTCGAACAATGGGCTGAGCCTCCGCTGGTTCAGCAGATGCGCCCTGAGCTGCAAGCGCCGCGCCGGGTCGGCGGCCAGCGCCAACACTGCGCCGCTGTAGCACGATTCGTCAGCGCACACCAGCTCGTCCAGCCCCACTGCGTGCAGCAGGCTCGCGGCCACGCGCTGCGCGAAGGTGGCACCCTGGATCGTCAGCACCGGCACGCCACACCACAGGGCTTCGCCGGCTGTGGTGTGGGCATTGCACGGCCAGGCGTCCAGATACAGGTCGGCGCAGGCCAGGCGGCTCAAGTGGTCTTGCAGCGGCAGCAAGGGCGCAAACACCAGGCGCTCGGGGCCGATGCCGCGCTCGCGTGCGGCCGCCGTGAGCGTGGCCTGCACGTTGGCGTTCCATTGCAGCAACCACAGCACCGCGCCGGGCACCGCGTGGAGCAGGCCGCACCACTGGTCGAACACCTCGGCTGAAATTTTGTACGACTGGTGAAAGGCGCACAGCAGCAGCGCGTCTTCGGGCACACCCCAGTCGGCCCGGCTCGATGCCAATGGCAGCGCCCGATGCGCATCGTTGGGCTGGTAGCAATGCGGCAGTTGCGCGATCTTTTCGCTGAAGTGCGCGGCGTGTGCCAGCGGAGTCACCACCGCATCGCCGATCAGGTAGTCGATGAAGGGCGCGCCGGTAGAACCCGGGAAGCCGAGCCAGCTCACCTGCAGCGGTGCGACACGCTGCGCCAGCACCGGCATCAGGGTGTCGTAGGTGGCGCCTTTGAGGTCGACCAGGATGTCGATGCCCAGCTCGCGCACGCGCTGCGCCATGGCCTCGAAGCTCTTGCCGCGCAGCTCCTCAAAGTGTTCGCTGGCAACGCGGATGCGCTGGCGCATGGCGCTGCCGTCGTCGGGCCCGGTGGACAGCAAAGTCACCTCGAAATGATCGCGGTCGTGGCACTCCAGCAGTTGCACCATCAACTGGCTGGTGGCGTGCTGATGAAAATCGGCCGACAGGTAGCCGATGCGCAGCCGGCCCCCATTCGGCTTCGCGGCGCGGCGCGGCAGCGGCCGCACGCCGCGCGCCACATGCAGCGCGTAGTGGCGCGCCACCTTCAGTTGCTCCAGCGGGTCGTTGACCAGCACCGCATGCGGGAACGGGCCGGTCTCGAGCGCCGTGTCTGGCGGCACGGCGCGCACGGCCAGGCGCAGCCCGGCCATGGCTTCGTCGGCGGCAGCCCAGCGGCAGGCCTCGCGCTCCAGGAAGGTGAGCTGTGCACGAGCGGCCAGGTCGCTGCTGCCCAGGCCGAGCAGCACGGCGGTGCGCACGCATTCGGCGGCCTCGGCTTTCAACCCCAGGTCTTTGAACGACATGCCCAGGCGGAAGTGCGACACGGCGTCGTCCATCTTCAGCGCCAGCGCATCGAAGAAAACGCGGATCGCTTCGTCGTGGCGATGGCAGCGCTGCAAGGCAACCGCCAGCGCCACCAGGTGGTCGTTGTCGCGCGGCACATCGGCGGGCAAGGCGCGCAGGCAATCGACCGCGTCCGTGGCCAGCCCCAGCCCCAGCAGCGCATGCGATTCCAGCGTGTAGGCCAACGCGGCGCGGGGGTTCATCTCGCGCGTGCCGCGTGCGCGCTGCACCGCTTCGGTCGAGCGGCCGGCCTTGATCAGCGCATGCGCGGCGGCCAGGGCATAGGCTTCGTCGCCGTGCAAGGCGGTGGCCTGTTCGAACGCATGCGCGGCCAGCGGCCATTGCTCGCGCTGCGCATGCGCCTGGCCCGCCTGCCAGCGCTTGTGGGCACGCGCATGGACGCGGGAGGCAGGCGAGGCCGCGGGGCTTGCAGGGATTGGAAAAGCGAGGGCCATGGCGCAGTGGCCGACACGCCGCAAGCACGGCGTCGACTCGGAGTGAACGTGACGCCAGCGTAGGCTTCGATGCACCCGGTTGAACGCTTGAAGTGCGGCACCGCTGCCCGCCAGTTCCATCAGTCTCCCGCGCGAAGTGCCCCGTTCACTCCTTCCCCTTCCGGGGGGCGCAGGCGGGAATCAGCAAAGCAAAGCTTTGCTCCGCCGCAGCGGTTCGGCCCTGCAAGGCCGAGCCTTCGTCCGGGATGGGGGCAGGACGTGCGCGAGGTGTCAGCCGCAAACGATCAGTACGAGATCGTCCCCGTGGCGTCCAACTGGCCTTGGCGCGTCAGGATGTTCTCGATGCCGTGCAGATCGCCCGAGCCGGTCGCGTTCGAGAAGCGCCCCGTGCCTCCGGTCACAGTAAACGTTCCG
>JAYVCL010000062.1:0-9308 GCA_043749975.1 Burkholderiales bacterium | reverse complement strand
CGCGTGATGTAGGCCATTTCGCATTCGCGAACCATCGCGCTGCTGGCCACGTTGCACACCGTCAGCGTGTACTTCATGCCCAGCGAACGCGCGTGCTTGAGGGCGGCCAGCGTGTCGGCCGTCTCGCCGCTTTGGGTGATGGTGACGACCAGGGTGCGCGGGTTGGGCACGCTGTCGCGGTAGCGGTATTCGCTGGCGATTTCGACGCTGGTCGGAATCTTGGCGATGCTCTCGAGCCAGTATTTGGCGGTGGAGCCGCTGTAGTAGCTGGTGCCGCAAGCCAGGATCAGCACGGAATCCACTTGCTTGAATACGGAGAACGCGCCGTCGCCGAACAGCTCGGGCGAGATGCCTTCGACTGCATCCAGCGTGTCGGCAATGGCGCGCGGCTGCTCGAAAATTTCTTTCTGCATGTAGTGGCGGTACGGGCCCAGCTCGGCCGCGCCGGTGTGCGCGTGCACGGTGCGCACCGGGCGCTGCACGGTCACGTAAGTCGCCTGTGCCGAGCGCGTGGTGATCCACACCTTGCCGAGCTGCAGGTCGACCACGTCGCCTTCTTCCAGGTAGACGATCTGGTCGGTCACGCCGGCCAACGCCATCGCATCCGACGCCAAAAAGTGGTCCCCGGCACGCTCGCCCGTGCCCACGCCCAGCACCAGCGGCGAGCCTTCGCGCGCCCCGATCACGCGGTGCGGTTCGTCGCGGCAGAACACCGCGATGGCGTAGGCGCCGCGCAGTCGAAAGGTGGCGCGCTGCACGGCGTCGAGCAAGTCGCCGTTGTAGAGGTGATCGACCAGGTGGGCGATGACTTCGGTGTCGGTCTGGCTGGTGAAAACGTAGCCCTTGGCGCGCAACTTGGCGCGCAGCTCGTCGTGGTTTTCGATGATGCCGTTGTGAACCAGCGCGATCCGGCCCACACCGGTCGATTTGTCGGTGTCGCCGTCGTGCGGGCCGTTCGAGAAATGCGGGTGTGCGTTGTGCACCGCCGGCGCGCCGTGCGTGGCCCAGCGCGTGTGCGCAATGCCGGTGCCGCCCATCACGCCCTCGGCGGCCACGTTGGCCTCCAGCTCGGCCACGCGGGCGGTGCTGCGGGCGCGTTTGAGTTCACCGTGCAGGTGCACGGCCACGCCACAAGAGTCGTAGCCCCGGTATTCGAGCCGCTTCAGGCCTTCGATCAGGATCGGGACAATGTTGCGGGTGCTGACGGCGGCGACGATTCCACACATGCTTGAGCCTCTTGGGTCACGGTTTGAAGAGGCTGAATGGTATGGACGCCGTACCGATAAATGTTTGCAAATATTTGTGCTTTATGAAATATTCAACCTTCGACATCAATCGTCGGTTAAATATTTCACGAAAGCACATTCCATGGAATCTGCATTCGACATCAAGTCACTCGACGCCACCGACATTCGCCTTCTCGACTTGCTGCAGCGAGACGCGTCGCTATCGAACCAGGCGCTGGCCGAGGCGGCGCACACCTCGGCCGCCACCTGTTTGCGGCGCGTCAAGCGGCTGCTGGATGCAGGCGTGATCGCCAAGCGGGTGGCGCTTTTGTCGCCGCAGCATTTGCACGCCGGCCTCACCGCGCTGGTCGAAGTCACGCTCGACCGGCAAGGCGCCGAACACCTGGCCGCATTCGAGACGCGCGCCGTGGCCGAGCGCTGTGTGCAGCAGTGCTACCGCGTCTCGCCCGGCCCCGACCTGATGCTGGTGCTGCAGGTGCCCGACATGGCGGCGTACCACGCGCTGGTGCAGCGCCTGTTCACGCAAGACGCCAACGTGCGCAACGTGAAGGCGTTTTTCAGCGTGCACCGGGCCAAGTTCGAGACGGCGCTGGCGCTGCCGACGGCATGAAGCGCTGACTTGGCACCAACTCAACGCTTGAGGATCACCAGCCCCTTCAGGTACTCGCCTTCGGGAAACGTCACCGTCATCGGGTGGTCGGGCGCTGCCCCCAGGCGGGCGTAGATCAGCCCGTCGACGCCGGCGTCCAAGCCCGCCCCGGCGACGATCTTGTGGAACAGGTCGGCGCTGATGCCGCCCGAGCACGAGAAGGTGAACAGCGCGCCGCCCGGCTCCAGCAGCATCAAGGCCAGCCGGTTGATGTCTTTGTAGGCCCGCGCGGCGCGCTCGGCGTGCGCAGCGGTGGGCGCGAACTTGGGCGGGTCAAGCACGATGGCGTCGAAGCTGCGGCCTTGCGCGATGCAGTCGCGCAGCGTCTGGTTCACGTCGGCGTCCAGCGTGTGGTGGAGCGCCGCGTCGAAACCGTTGAGTTGCACGTGCATCGATGCGCGTTGCAGCGCCGGGGCCGACGAGTCGACGCTGGTGACATGGCCCGCTCCGCCGGCCAAGGCCGCGATGCTGAAGCCGCCGGTGTAGCAATAGCAGTTCAGCACGCGCTGAAAACCGAAGTGGCGAACGGTGTCGGCGAACAGCTTGCGATTGTTGCGCTGGTCGAGGTAGAAGCCGGTCTTGTGGCCCTCGGCTACGTCGACGGTGAACTGCCAGCCGTGCTCGCGGATGGCCACCTCGCTGCTGCCGCCACCGCGCAGCCAGCCGGTGGCCGGGTGCAGCCCTTCCAGGCCGCGCGATGAAGCGTCGCTGCGCTCGAAGAGGCGACTCAGGCGCGTGACCTTCAGCAGCGAGTCGGCCAGCGTGGCCTTCCAGCGCTCGGCCCCGGCCGACAAGAACTGCGCACACAAGGTGTCGCCGTAGCGGTCGACGATCAAGCCGGGCAGGCCGTCGGCTTCACCGTGAATCAGGCGCATGGCGTCACTGGCCATCGGCAGCCGCTCGCGTATCGCCAGCGCCTGCGCGATGCGCCGCTCGAAGAAGGCGGCATCGATGCGCTCGGCCTCGGTGAAGCTCCAGGCCCGCACACGGATCATCGACTCCGGGCTGTACGCCGCCCACGCAAGGAACTTGCCGTCGTGCGATTCAACCCGCACCGTCTCGCCCGCATCGGCCTTGCCGCTGGCCACGCTGCCGGCAAACACCCACGGGTGACGCCGCTGTAGCGAGCGCTCCTTGCCGTCGCGAAGCTTGATGATTTTCATGCGGGCGATTGTCGCGGACGATAGACTTGTTGCATGGGTACGCTTCGACCTCGCGACACGCCGCTGGACCGATTGCTCGCTCGGCGGGCAGATGCTCGGCGCGCAGTCGTCGAACCCCAGGTGATCGCTGCCCTTGGGGCGCTGCGTGCGGCGGGGGCCGAGGTCGAACTCGTGGGGTCGTTTGCTCGCGGCGAGTTTCGGCTGAACTCCGACGTCGACTTCCTGGTGACGAGCCCCGGCTGTCTGTCCGAAACGCAAATTTTCAACACCGTCTGCGACCACCTGAAGGCGGCATCGTTCGATTTGCTCTTTGCAAATCGACTACCGCAGTCGAGCCTCGACTTCATGCGTCGTGATGCGCAGGTTCGGTCATGAGCCAGCATCCGGTGTTCTTGATTGTTCATGCCAAGCTCGCCGAGGCGGCCAAAGCCGTGAGCCACATGAATGAAGTTCATGCACAGCAATGCGGCCTGCAGGCTACGAACCCCGAGTTCTATTCGCTGCCGGTTCACGCAGAGAGTCTGGTCACCAATGTGCAAGGCATCTACACCCATCTCGAGGCGATTCTCAAGACCTTGGCCAATGTGATCGACGGCTTCACGCCCACCGGCGATGCGTGGCACCGAGACTTGTTGTTGCAAGCCGCAGCGTCCGACGAGAACCGCCCGCAAATGATCAGCAGCGCCACGATGGACGGCATGAGCGAGTTACTCAAATTTCGCCATGCCATTCGGAACAACTATGCGGCCACGCTTCGGCACGACGACGTATTCCGAAACCTTGCGCTGCTCCAGCAGATCGCTCCCGCGTTTTTCTCCGACATCGTCAAGTTCGCCGATGGATTCGGATCCGCAAACGCAAGCACTGCCAGATAGCTGAGCCAGCCCGCCCTGCAAGCGAGCAAGCGAGCAAGCGAGCAAGCGAAGCGACGCGCCCATCAAGCAACAACCGTGGCCGGGTCTCCCGGCTGCTCGGTTGGCGCCCCCTCGGGGGGCAGGAGCGCGAGCGACGTGGGGGTACACAGTCCCGCAGGAGCGCTAGCGACGTGGGGGCTTCATCCTCGCACGCGGATGCGCCGCGTCGTACACCTTGGAAAGATGCCCGAAATCAAGCTTCGTGTAGACCTGCGTCGTCGTGATGTTCGCGTGCCCCAGCAGCTCTTGCACGGCCCGCAAATCACCACTCGATTGCAACAGATGCGAGGCGAACGAGTGCCTCAGCATGTGCGGGTGCACGTGGGTCGGCAGGCCGGCTTTCAGCGCGCGCAGCTTCAAGCGCGAGCGCACCTGGCTGGGCGTCAAGCGGGTGCCGCGGTTGCTGACGAACAGCGCCGGCTCGCCCGCAGCCGCCATGCCACCGCGCAGCGCCAGCCAATCGGCCAGCGCGCGCAGCGCCGCGCCGCCCACCGGCACGCTGCGCCGCTTGGCACCCTTGCCCAGCACATGGGCGCTGGCATCGGCCACGTCGATCCAGCCGGCGGCTTGCGCACCGGGGCGCACGTCCAGGCCCACCAGCTCGCCCACGCGCAAGCCGCAGCCGTAGAGCAGCTCGGTGATGCAGCGGTCGCGCGCCTCCAGCAAAGGCGCGCCGGCTTCGTCGTGCTGATCGGCCAGCAACACCGCCTGGTCGACCGACAAGGCCTTGGGCAATGGTTTGGGGGCCTTGGGGGCACGAATGCCCGCCACCGGGTTCAGCGCCACATGGCCGTCGCGCCCCAGCCAACGGTACAGGCCGCGCCAGGCGGACAAGTCGATCGCAATGCTGCCCGGGGCCAAACCCTTGCGATGCAAGGCCCCGGCCCAAAGGCGAATGTGCTGCGGCTGCACGTCGCGCAGCGCGACCGGCGCGGCGTCGGCAAAGTCTTGCAATCGCGCCAGCGCCTCGGTGTACATGGCCAAGGTGCGCTCGGCCAGCCGACGCTCGACCTGGAGGTGAACCAGGTGCCGGCGAATGTCTTCAACCAACCGGGTCGCGGCCACCGTGCGTCACCTGCGCATCACCAGGCCGGAAGCAGCCTGGACAAACTGGCGCTCGCAATTTCGCCGATGCGCATCAAAAACTCGGTGCCCATGTCGGCCGCGTAGCGCGTCGGGTCGGGCGAGCCGAGCACCAACAAACCAAAAGCGCCGGTGCCCGTGCCGTGGCGCAGCGGGATCATCGCCAGCGACGCGACCGCGCCCGGCTCGTCCAGCCAGCTTGCGGCCTCGAAGCCGGAGTTGATGCCGCAGTACGGCAAGCTCAGGCTGCCGGCAAAGCTCTTGGCGTCGTCGGTCACGGGCCGCGCAAACGGCAGCCCGGCGTGTTCGATGGCCGCACCCCAGACACGAATGCCGGCCTGCGGAATCAAGAACTGATGCGCCAACTCATGCACCAGCACGGCAGGCAAATCGCCGGCAGCGGGGGTGAGCAAGACGGCGCGTGTGACGCGGTGCAGCTTGTCGGCGATGGCCACGTTTTCTTGCCCGTGGCGGATCATCTCCATCACCTTTTGCTCCATGCCCTTGAGCTTGTCGCGCAGCATTTCCATCTGCCGTTCCTGCAGCGACACGGCCCGCGCACCGTGCGGGCTGGTGAGCTGCACGGCGCTCAGCAACTCGGCGTGGCGCTCAAAAAATCCGGGCGTGTTGGCCAGGTAGTTGGCAATGTCTTCTTCGGTGATTCCCTGCACTCCAGCGCTCTTGTTCACAGTTCGATTTCTCCTTCAAAAACCGTCATGGCCGGGCCGGTCATCAACACCGATGCACCCGCCCCCGCCCATTCGATGTTCAGTTGCCCGCCGCGCGCCTCCACGTCGACGCGCGCATCCAGCCAACCCAGCCGAATGCCCGCCACCACGGCGGCGCAGGCCCCGGTGCCGCAGGCCAGTGTTTCGCCCGCGCCGCGCTCGAACACGCGCAGGCGGATCTGGCTGCGGCTGACGATCTGCATGAAGCCGGCGTTGACGCCGCGTGCAAAGCGCGCGTGCTGCGCCATCCGTTCGCCCTCGGCGGCGACCGGTGCCGTGTCGACATCGGCAACCACGCGCACCGCGTGCGGGTTGCCCATCGACAGCACCGCCACTTCAACCACCGCGCCGCCCACATCCAACGGCCACAGTTCGAAGCCGTTGCTCAGGTGCGGCGTCAGGCCCTGCGCGTCGAACGGCACCTGCGCCAGGTAGAACACCGGTGCGTTCATGTCGACCGTCACGCGGCCATCGGGCAGCAGCCGCAACTCCAGCACCTTGTTGACGGTCTCGACGCGCAGGGTGGTCTTGTCGGTCAGGCCCCGGTCGCGCACGAAGTGCACGAAACAGCGCGCGCCGTTGCCGCAGTGCTCTACCTCGTCGCCGCTGTGGTTGAAGATGCGGTAGCGAAAGTCGATGCCTTCCTTTCGGCTGCGCTCGACGATCAAGATCTGATCGGCACCGACGCCGAGGTGGCGGTCGCCCAGGCGCCGGTATTGCGCCTGGCTCAGTTCGATCGGCGAGCGCGTGGCGTCGAGCACCACGAAGTCGTTGCCCGCGCCGTGCATCTTGGTGAAGCGCAATTTCATGCAGCGATTATCCGCGCTCAATACAACGCGGGTGCGCCCGGCGGGCGCGTCTTGAAGCGCTTGTGCACCCACAGGTACTGGGCCGGATTGGCACGCACCTCGGCCTCGATCCAGCGGTTCATCGCGGCGGTGTCGGCCAGCGGGTCATCGCTGGGGAAGTGGTCCCATGCCGGCAGAAATCGAACCCGGTAACCTTGCCCGCCCGGCAGCATCTGCGCCAGCACTGGTTGCACCACCATGTTGAGCGCGCGCGCCATGCGCGACGGGGCCATCAAGGTGGCGGCAGGTACCCCGAAAAAGGGCACGAACGAAGCGTCGCGCGCGCCGAAATCCATGTCGGGCAAGTTGAAAAACGCGTCGCCGCGTTTGATGGCGCGAATCAGCGGCTTGGCCGAATCGCTGCGTGCAAACACGTCGCCCTGGTCGAAGCGAAGCCTGCCGGCGCGCATGGCGGCGTCGACCACCGAATCGCTCTGCGGCTGATAGATGGAGCCGACCCGGCGGGTCTGGAACAACTGCGTGGCGGCACCGGCCACGTCCAGCCCCATGAAGTGCGGCACCAGCCACATCACCGCACGCGGGCTGCGTTCGGCCAGCGTCACATCGCCTTCGAC
Organism: Burkholderiales bacterium; assembly: GCA_043749975.1. Taxonomy (GTDB): domain Bacteria; phylum Pseudomonadota; class Gammaproteobacteria; order Burkholderiales; family Burkholderiaceae_C; genus JANYJJ01. The sequence goes on along the minus strand of JAYVCL010000062.1, from coordinate 2,101 downwards.
ATGAATCAGGCGCTTCAAACGCGCGGTGGGCGCGTACCACAGCAGCCCCCGCTCGACGATGCTGCGGCCCAGCCACTGAAAGTGCTCGCGCACCAAGCCACGGCGCTGCGCATCCGTCTGCTCGGGGAAACACAGTTCGACGTTGCGCAGCGCCACCTGGCGGCGCGAGCGGGCAAAGGCATGCAACAGCAGCCCGACACCGCGGCCAATGGCTGCCAGCAGCGGCAGCGGCAGCCAATGCGTCAGCCACAGCAGCGCCAAGAACAAACGAGATGCCACGCGCTCAGTCCTCGATGTCAGCGCGGTGCGCAGTTGCGACGCCGGCCGTTTTTTTGTAGCGGTGGTAGCCCCACAAGTACTGCTGTGGGCATTGAAGGATCAGCCGTTCCATGGCCCGGTTGACGGCCGCGGCGGATTCTGCCTGAGCCAGCACGCCCTCGGGCAAGCTCTCGTCCAGCGCAGACACACGCACCGCATAGCCGCGGCCATGCGGCAAGCGTTCGCCCCAGATCAGCAGCGGCACCGCGCCACTTTGCTGTATCAGGCGGGCCGCCAGCGTCATCGTGTAGGCCGGCCGACCAAAAAACGGTGCCCACACGCCCATGCCCTCGGGCGGCACCTGATCGGGCAGCAGGCCCACCGCTTCACCCCGGCGCAAGGCGCGAATCATCTGGCGAACGCCCGCCAGGGTGGCCGGCGCTGCGGCAAGGCCGGGGCGGTTGCGTGAGGTGTCGACCAGGGTGCGCAGCCAGGCCTTGCGGGCCGGGCGGTAAAGCACCGTGGCGGGGCCGTGGCGGGCAGCGTAGCGTTCGGCGTAGGCCTGCGCCGTGACCTCGAAGCAGCCCAGGTGCGGCGTCAAGAACACGATGCCGCGACCCTGTGCGTGCGCAGCTTCGATCAACGCCTGGCCGTCCCAACGCACTTTGGGCAAGATGCTTTGCGACGCGGGCCGCAGCCACAGCCAAGGCAACTCCATCAGCAGCCGCCCGGCCTCGGCAACGGCCTGTCGGGACGCGGCCGGCGACACACCGGCCTGCGCCGCGTTGGCGTCGAAGCGATGCCGGTAGGTCGACGATGCGGCGTAGCTCAACCAGCCCAGGGCACCGCCCAGCGCATGCAGCAACCACAAGGGGCAGCGGGACAGGCATCGAAACAGGGTCAGCATCTTTCCTATAATCCGGATGTCGCCGAGTTATGAACTACTTGCAGGGCGACGCAGGGTGAACCCATTCTGCCGGGCGCAAGCTCAAAAAATTCTGCTAAAGCGTTCGCCGCTCCTCCAAGGGGTTCAGGTCGGCAACGCAGTGTGCAACCTGGTTCATTTTTCTTTGGAGCTTCAGCGTGTCGAACGACTTCCTTTTCACTTCCGAATCCGTCTCTGAGGGTCACCCCGACAAGGTGGCCGACCAGATTTCCGACGCCATTCTCGACGCCATCTTCAAGCAGGACCCGCTGTCCCGCGTGGCCGCCGAGACCTTGTGCAACACCGGTCTGGTGGTGCTTGCCGGCGAGATCACCACCAACGCGCACGTCGACTACATCCAGGTCGCGCGCGACACCATCAAGCGCATCGGCTACGACAACACCGAGTACGGCATCGACTACAAGGGCTGCGCCGTGCTGGTGGCTTACGACAAGCAGAGCAACGACATTGCGCAAGGCGTCGACCACGCCAGCGACGATGTCATGAACACCGGCGCCGGCGACCAGGGCCTGATGTTCGGCTACGCCTGCAACGAGACGCCCGAGCTGATGCCCGCGCCGATCTACTACGCGCACCGCCTGGTCGAGCGCCAGGCGCAGTTGCGCAAAGACGGCCGGCTGCCCTTTTTGCGGCCCGATGCGAAGAGCCAGGTGACGATGCGCTACGTGGACGGCAAGCCGCACAGCATCGACACCGTGGTGTTGTCGACCCAGCATGATCCCGACCAGAGCGAGACGCCGACGAAGATGAAGCAGAGCTTCATCGACAGCGTGATCGAAAACATCATTCGCCCGGTGCTGCCCGCCGAGTGGCTGAAAGAAACCAGGTTCCTCATCAACCCGACCGGCCGCTTCGTGGTCGGTGGCCCGCAAGGCGATTGCGGCTTGACCGGCCGCA
>JAYVCL010000061.1:0-34393 GCA_043749975.1 Burkholderiales bacterium | reverse complement strand
GTTGTTGATGAAGTAGGGCGACAGGTAGCCGCGGTCGAACTGCATGCCTTCGACGACTTCGAGTTCGCTGTTCAGGCTCTTGCCGTCTTCGACCGTGATGACGCCTTCCTTGCCGACCTTGTCCATCGCCTCGGCAATGATGCGGCCGACTTCTTCGTCGCTGTTCGCCGAGATGGTACCGACCTGGGCAATTTCCTTGCTCGTGGTGGTGGGCTTGCTCTGCTTCTTGAGCTGCTCGACCAAAGCCGTCACGGCCTTGTCGATGCCGCGTTTCAGGTCCATCGGGTTCATGCCTGCGGCCACGTATTTCATGCCTTCGCGAACGATGGCCTGCGCCAGCACGGTGGCCGTGGTGGTGCCGTCACCGGCGATATCGGAGGTCTTGGAAGCGACTTCCTTGACCATCTGCGCGCCCATGTTCTGGAGCTTGTCTTTCAGCTCGATTTCCTTGGCCACCGACACACCGTCTTTGGTCACGGTGGGGGCACCGAACGAGCGCTCGAGCACCACGTTGCGACCCTTCGGGCCCAGGGTGACCTTGACCGCGTTCGCCAGAATGTTCACGCCTTCGACCATGCGGGCACGTGCCTCGCCGCCGAAAATTACGTCTTTAGCTGCCATTTGTGTTTCTCCTAAGTCTTGATCGGTTCAGGTTGCCTGCGGTGAGAAAGAATTACTTCTTCTCGACCACGGCAAACAAGTCTTCTTCGCGCATCACCAGCAGTTCATCGCCGTCGACCTTGACGGTCTGGCCGCTGTACTTGCCGAACAGAACGCGGTCGCCGACCTTCACGTTCATGGCAATCAGGTCGCCCTTGTCGGTGCGCTTGCCGATGCCCACGGCCATCACTTCGCCTTGGTCAGGCTTTTCGGCGGCATTGTCGGGAATCACGATGCCCGAGGCGGTTTTGGTTTCCTGTTCCAGGCGCTTGACGATCACGCGATCGTGCAACGGACGAAGTTTCATAGGGTCTCCTTGATGAAAAAACGAGGTTTTGTAAATGAATAAGCGAAAGTGTGCACTTATTCACTTGCTGGCAACGGTGCTTCGCTGCGCGAAGTGACTGCCGTTGGCACTCAACCAGATTGAGTGCTAGCAAACAAGATTATAGGGGCGGAGTGCGCCGTTGCAAGGGCACAGCAGTCAGGCGTACGTTGCCGACGCAGCGGTGGGCCGCTGAGGGCGCGGCTCAGTGTCTGGGCTCGTCCGAGTCGGCGTCGTCTTGCGCCGAGGGCGGTGCCTCAACGCGAAAGCTTTCGCTGGCCCAGGCGCCGAAGTCGATGTTCTTGCAGCGCTCACTGCAAAACGGTCGCGACGGATTGCTGGCGGCATAGATGCTGTCGCCGCCGCAGTGGGGGCAGGCGACGATGCGTGGTTTTTCGGGTTTCATGAGCACACGGTGAGCTCGAAGCTCGCGTCGGCGGTGGTGGGCTTCAAGCGGCCATCGGTGTCCTGGCGCATCAAGCGCACCAGCACCATCAAACGGTGACCACTGATCTCGGGCACCAGTTGATCGGCCGGGTGGATGCGCACGCGCAGCAGGTGATGGCTGCGGCCGGGCGGCAGGCTTTGCTGGTATTGCCCGCCGGTGGCGACCACCCGGTGCGCCACGCCCGAGTCGCGCAGCAGGCCCAGCAACACGTTCAAGGCTTCGGCCAGCGGCATCAGGCTGGCGGCCCATTGCAGCAGGTCGGCGCGGCGGCGCAGTGGCTCGAACTGCTGCCATGCGTAGTAGGCCGGCAGGTCGAACTCGCAGGTGCCGCCGGGGATGCTGATGCGGCTGCGAATGCTCATAAGCCATTCGTTGCCGGTCAGTGCCTGCCCGGCCTTGCCCGGCAACTGGTTCAGGCCGTGAAAGGCATGCTCGATCCTGGCCACCACCTCGTCGAGCATCTGCTGCGACACCGACGGATTGCCGCGATAGCCGTTGAGCAGCGCCTTTTGCTGCTCGAGGTCTTTCAGCAGGTCCGATTTGAGGTCGGCGCGCGAGGCGACGTCCATCACCTCGAAGATCGTGACCAGCGCGAAGTGGTGGTCCATCGCCGAATCGCGCGCCATCAACTGGCCCAGGCGATCAAACAGGTGCTCGAGCCGAAGCATGGTTCGGATGCTCTCGTTGAACGGGTATTCGTAGAGGACCAAGAGGCTTCCTTCTGCGTCAAAGACCGCAGCCTGCACTGCGCGTTCGCGTGGATCAGTGCCGGCCAGCGACGATTGTTCCACAGCGTGGCATGAACGCGCTCACCACCTACCGCTGACCGCACCAGGCACGCCACAGGGACAGCACCTGCATCGACAGCTCGGCCTGCGTGACCCCTTCGTTGTAGATCACCGCATCGGCGCAGGTGCGGCGCGCGCTGCGGCTGGCCTGTTGCACGATCACGGCCCGCACCATCTCCGCGCTCCAGCCGGAACGCAGCGTCACCCGGGCGATCTGGGTGGGTTCGGTGCAGTCCAGCACCAGAACCTTGTCGACCCTGGCGCGCCAGCGCGGCGACTCGGCGAGCAAGGGCACGTCGAACACACGCACCGCGCTGGTCGATGCAGCAGAACGGCGTTCGGTTTCGATGCCGATCAAGGGGTGAAGAATGCCCTCCAGGCGGTGCTTGGCCTGCGGGTCTGCGAAGGCGAGCGCGCGCATTCGCGCCCGGTCGAGCCCGCCCGATGCGTCGAGCGCTTGTGCGCCGAAAGCTGCCCGAATCGCTTCAATGGCCGCGCCTGCGGGCCGCGTGATTTCACGCGCTATCGCGTCGCTGTCGATGAGCGTCGCACCATGCGCCACGAGCAGGCCCGCGACGGTGCTCTTGCCGCTGCCGATGCCGCCGGTCAAGCCGATGCGCAGGGAAAACGGCGGGGTCACTTCAGCGCCTGAGTTGCCGCTCAGGCCCAGCCGAGCCAGCCCAGAACGCGGGGCGAACCGAGCAGCAACACCACCACGCCGGCACCTGCGAGAAACGGGCCGAAGGGCACATATCGACCTTCGCGCAATGAGGCGTTGAGCTTCATCACGATGCCGACCACCGCGCCGATGATCGACGCGGCCAGCACGATCGGCAAAATCATGTTCGCCCCCAGCCACACCCCCAGTGCGGCCAGCAACTTGAAGTCGCCGAAGCCCATGCCTTCCTTGCCGGTCACCAGCTTGAACAGCCAGTAGACCGTCCACAAAGACAGATAACCCGCCACGGCACCCCACAGCGCCGATGGCAGCGGGATGGTCCAGCCCAGTGCTGCGGCCACCAGGCCGGCCCACAACAGCGGCAAGGTGAGGTTGTCGGGCAGCAAGGTGGTGTCCCAATCGATGCCCGCCAGCGCGACCAGTACGGCAACAAAGCCGCACCACAGCAAGGCGATCGGTTGGGCACCGAACTTCCAGGCTACAGCACCGAACAGTGCCGCGGTGAGCACCTCGATCAGCGGATAGCGGGGCGAGATCGGCGTCTTGCAGGACGAGCATTTGCCAGCCAGGCGCAAATAGCTGAAAACGGGAATGTTCTCGTGCCAGGCGATGGCGTGAGCACACGACGGACAGCGCGAGCGCGGCTTCGAAAGCGTGACGGCGGCGGGCGCATCGTCGTCCAGGGTGATGCCGAGCATCTCGGCGCTGTCCAGCTTCCAGCCACGCTCGAGCATCAAGGGCAGGCGGTGGATCACCACATTGAGGAAGCTGCCCACACACAGCCCCAGCAGCGCCAGCACCGGAGGCGACAACAACAGGTCGAGCGGCGGCAGGTTCAACAGCAGGGAACCCATCGGCTCCGGTCAGACCACTTGGCCGAGCTTGAAGATCGGCAGGTACATCGACACCACGATGCCACCGATCAAGGTGCCCAGGATCACGATGATGAAGGGCTCCATCAGGCTCGACAGACCCTTCACGGCTTCATCCACTTCGTCTTCGTAGAACTCGGCCGCCTTGCCCAGCATCTGGTCGAGCGAGCCCGATTCTTCGCCGATGGCGCACATCTGCAGCACCATGTTCGGGAACACGCCGGTCATCTGCATCGAGGTGGTCAGCGCCGCACCGGTGGAAACGTCTTTCTGGATCTGCACGGTGGCGTCGGCAAACACCGCGTTGCCCGAAGCGCCGCCCACCGAATCGAGCGCCTCGACCAGCGGCACCCCGGCCGCGAACATGGTGGACAGGGTGCGCGTCCAACGCGCCACGGCCGACTTGTTCACCAGGTCGCCGAACACCGGCACGCGCAGCAGCAGGCGGTCCATGAACTTCTGCATCTTCACCGAGCGTTTCCACGACTGCAGGAAGAAGTAGGTGCCGCCGCCGAGGATGCCGAAGATCAGGTACCAGTACTTGACGAAGAACTCCGACATCGCGATCACCACCAGGGTGGGTGCAGGCAGGTCGGCACCGAAGGAGCTGAACACGTCCTTGAAGGCAGGAATCACGAAGATCATGATGACGGCCAGCACCACGAACGCGACCACCAGCACGGCGATCGGATAGATCAAAGCGGACTTGATCTTGTTTTTGATCGCCATCGTCTTTTCCTGGTAGATCGCGAGCCGATCCAGCAGGGCTTCCAAAATGCCGCCGGCTTCACCCGCCTCGACCAGGTTGCAGTAAAGCGCGTCGAAATACAGCGGATGCTTGCGAAATGCAGACGACAAACTGGTGCCCGTTTCGACATCCGATCGAATGTCGGTCAGCAAACGCGTCAGCCTCGGGTTCGGGCTGCCCCGCGCGACGATGTCGAACGACTGAATCAGCGGCACGCCGGCACGCATCATGGTCGAAAGCTGGCGCGTGAAAACAGCGATGTCTTTCTGCTTGATGGCCTTGCCGCCGCTCATGCGGCGCTTTTTTACCTTGGTGATGAGGATGCCCTGGCGACGCAGGCTGGCGCTCACCATGGCCTCACCGCCGGCGCGCATTTCACCGCGAACGAGCTTGCCGTTCTTGTCCTTGCCTTCGTACTCGAAGACGATTTCTTTGATGTTTTTCGCGGTTGCGGTCGCCATGGTGCCTCCGAGGATGTGCTCCCCGCGATGGTTATCGGTCGAAGTGTGGAGTTATTTGAGGGCCATCATTCGTTGGTGCACGAGATGATTTCCTCGAGTGTCGTCACGCCTGAACGAACTTTGACCAAGCCGGACTGTCGCAAATCTCGCACCCCTTCGCGCTGCGCTTGCTTGGCAATGTCCACGGCGGTGCCCTCGGCCAAGATGATGCGCTGGATTTCTTCGGTGATCGGCATCACCTGGTAGATGCCGACGCGGCCTTTGTAGCCGTTGTTGCAGGCCGAGCAACCCACGGCGCGGTAGGGCTTCCAGGTGCCGTCCAGGTCGGCTTGCGCAAAGCCGGCTTTCAACATGGCCTCGAGCGGGTAGTCGGCTTGCGTTTTGCAGGTTTCGCACAGTTTGCGCGCCAAACGTTGAGCCGTGATCAACAGCACGCTGGACGCGATGTTGAACGGTGCCACGCCCATGTTCAACAGCCGCGTCAAGGTGGTCGGCGCATCGTTGGTGTGCAGCGTGGACATCACCATGTGACCGGTTTGCGCGGCCTTGATGGCGATATCGGCCGTTTCCAGGTCGCGGATTTCACCCACCATGATCACGTCCGGATCCTGGCGCAAAAACGACTTGAGGGCGGTCGCAAAGGTGAGCCCGGCCTTGTCGTTGATGTTGACCTGGTTGACGCCGGGCAGGTTGATTTCCGCCGGGTCTTCGACGGTCGAGATGTTGACGCCCGGCTGATTGAGAATGTTCAGGCAGGTGTACAGCGAGACCGTTTTTCCCGAGCCGGTCGGGCCGGTGACCAGCACCATTCCGTACGGACGCTGGATAACTTTCATCAAGCGATCTTTTTCGATCTTCTCGTAGCCCAGGGCTTCGATGCCGAGCTTGGCACTCGACGGATCGAGAATCCGGATCACGATTTTTTCGCCGAACAAGGTGGGCAGCGTGCTGACGCGAAAATCGATCGCCTTGCTGCCGAACTTCAGCTTCATGCGCCCGTCCTGCGGCACGCGCTTTTCGGCAATGTCGAGTCTTGAGATCACCTTGATGCGCGAGGCGAGCTTGTCTTTGATGGCAATCGGCGGTTGGGTGATTTCACGCAGTTCGCCGTCGACGCGAAAGCGCACGCGGTAATGATATTCATAGGGCTCGAAATGCAGGTCTGACGCGCGGGCGTTGATGGCGTCGATCAGCATCTTTTGCAGAAAGCGCACCACCGGGGCATCTTCCACATCGGACTGCGCGTCAGAATTTTCCTCTCGCGTCGTGACGTCGTCGGTGACGTCGAACTCGAAGTCCCCGCTGGTCATCGACTCGAGCGTTTCGCTTGCGCTTGCGCTCGACGCGTCGAGCAGCTTCGCTAACTTGTCGTGCTCGACGATCACCCACTCGGGGGTGAGTTGCGTGGCGAATTTGATGCGCTCGACGGCTTCCTGGTCGGTCGGGTCGGCACCCCCGATGAACACCCGATTGCCCCGCTTGCCCAGCACGATGATCTGGTACTGGGCCGCCAGTTTGCTTTCAATGAGATTGCGCGGGAGCTTCTGCGCGTCGATTGCGTCCAGGTCCAGCAGCGGCAAGGCCAGCGCGTTTGACAGCGTGTGGGCGAGATCTGTGGGAGAAACCGCGCCGGCTGCAATCACCGACGCGATGAAGCTGGATTTTCTGTCTTTGGCGGTCTTGACCAGCTCTTCTGCCGTCTTGGCGCTCAATCTGCCTGCGTGAACCAGAACGCGCGCAACGCCGGAGAGGGCAGACTGCGGAGCATCCGCGAGGGTGTCCATGGCCTACGCGGAACGCTCAGCGGATGCTGCCCGCACCCACGGTTCTGCCGCTGCAAGGCCATCACACAGGAGGGTTGTCGAGGGGCGCATCACTGGCAAGCAACTCCGCAGTACAGCATCCAATGATGATCGCTGATTCACCGGTGGCTGTAAATCACCGCAAGCACGACGAGTGCCAAGAATTCACGTCCAACGATTGGCGACGAACAGCCGGACCCTGGCCGACGAAACACGCCGAATCAGCCGGGAATGGTCGGGGTGAGAGGATTCGAACCTCCGGCCTCTACGTCCCGAACGTAGCGCTCTACCAGGCTAAGCTACACCCCGATGCGAGGAGCTTCGAGACACGCTCCAGATGACGAATCGGTCATGAAGATCGGTCGATCGAACGAACGGACAATTCTAGCAGGGCGTCGCGATATGAAGACGCTGCGAGAACTCTCAGGCTGTCGCGTGCTTTGGCCGCTTCAAGGCGGGCAGCGTCACGGGTGGCACCGATCGCTCCGGTGTGGCGGACGATCTCGACAATGTCTGCCAATCGCGCCACCTCCCCATGTTCAATGGCATGGCGAATCAGTTCGCGCTCGGTGAGTGTTCCGCGCTCCATCGCCACCAGCAAGGGCAGCGTCGGTTTGCCCTCGCGCAGGTCGTCACCCACATTTTTGCCCAACTGAGACGAAGAGCCTTCGTAGTCGAGCAGGTCGTCGACAAGCTGAAATGCGGTGCCCAGTGAGCGCCCGTAGTCGGCGCAGGCCTCTTCCACCTCGTGCGAGGCGTCGGCCAAAATGGCCCCCAGCCGCGCACTGGCCTCGAACAGTTTGGCGGTCTTGAAGCGGATCACCCGCAAGTAGTCCTCCACCGCCAGGTCGGGGTCGTGCATGTTCATCAACTGCAGCACTTCCCCTTCGGCGATCACGTTGGTGGCGTCGGCAAGAACCTCGAGCACGCGCATGCGGTTCACCGAGACCATCATTTGGAAGGCGCGCGAGTAGACGAAATCTCCGACCAGCACGCTGGCGGCATTGCCGAACAAGGCGTTGGCCGTTTCACGACCGCGGCGCAAGGCCGATTCGTCGACAACGTCGTCGTGAAGCAAGGTGGCCGTGTGAATGAATTCCACCGTGGCCGCCAACTCGAATCGCTCTCGTCCCTTGAATCCGAGGGCGCTCGAAAACAGCAGTACCAGCATCGGGCGGATGCGCTTTCCACCCGCGCCGATGATGTAGTGCGAAATCTGGTCGATCAACGCCACGTCGGATGCCAGGCGACGCTGAATGACAGCATCCACCTCTTTCATGTCAGCCGCCATCAGAGCCACAGCGCCGAGCGAAGAAGCCGAAGAGTGAGGTGGGGCAGCAGACACGCGCAGGCTCGAAAAAAGCGTTGATTATAGAAAGCGGCACCGCAGCAAGCTCATCCCCCGTGCTGACTGGTGTCGCCTGGTGAAAGCGGGCGGTGGCAGGTCATCCACAGCATGGTATATTCCAAGGCTCTGCGCAAAGCGCGAGGCAGGGGTTGGGCGTGTTGACGCTTGACTGCTGGGAGCATTTTTTGAAAGGGCTGATATGTACGCGGTCATAAAAACCGGCGGTAAGCAATACAAAGTTGCTGCAGGCGAAAAGATCAAGATAGAACAGATAGCTGCGGACGTTGGCCAAGAGATCACGATCGACCAGGTGTTGGCCATCGGTGCCGGCGCTGAATTGACAGTCGGGACTCCCTTGGTGACGGGTGCGAATGTGGTGGCCACGGTGCTGGCCCAAGACCGGCACGACAAGGTGCGCATTTTCAAGATGCGCCGCCGCAAGCACTACCAAAAACGGCAAGGGCATCGTCAAAATTTCACTGAAATTCAAATCAGTGCGGTGAACGCCTGAACCCCGACACTTCAGAGTTCAAGGAGCTAAACAATGGCGCAGAAAAAAGGCGGCGGTTCCACACGCAACGGCCGCGATTCACAACCGAAGATGTTGGGCGTGAAAGCCTTTGGCGGGCAAGCGATTCCGGCGGGTTCGATCATCGTGCGCCAGCGCGGCACCAAGTTTCACCCCGGCACCAATGTCGGGATCGGCAAGGACCACACCTTGTTCGCACTGGTCGACGGCGAAGTTGCTTTCTCCGTCAAGGGTCCTCGCAACCGGTCCACGGTGAGCATCAAGGCGGTTTAGGCGCGCGGTGCGTGCCCCAGAACGGCTTCGGTTCACCGGGGTCAGTGACGAAAGCCCCGGTCTACCGGCGCAGTGACGAAAGCCCCGGTCCTCCGGGGCTTGTTTTTTGCGGCATCCGATTCCATCATGTCCGTCGCTAACAGGCTCATATCACCATGAAATTCGTTGACGAAGCCACCATCGACGTGGTCGCTGGCAGCGGCGGCAACGGCTGCATGAGTTTTCGGCGCGAGAAGTTCATTCCGTTCGGCGGGCCGAACGGCGGTGATGGCGGACGCGGCGGCAGTGTGTTTGCCGTTGGTGACCGCAACCTGAACACGCTGATCGACTACCGCTACGCGCGCCGCCACGAAGCGCGCAGTGGCGAGAACGGGCGCGGCTCCGACCAATACGGCGCCGCGTCCGAAGACATCGTGCTGCGCATGCCGATGGGCACCATCATCTCCGACGCAGAAAGCGGTGAGGTGATGGCCGAACTGCTGGTTCCCGACGAGCGCGTGCTGCTCGCCAAAGGCGGTGATGGCGGCTTCGGCAACCTTCATTTCAAGACCAGCACCAACCGCGCACCCCGGCAAAAGACGCCCGGCTGGCCCGGTGATCAGCACAAGCTGAAACTCGAGTTGCGCGTGCTGGCCGATGTCGGCTTGCTTGGCATGCCCAACGCTGGCAAGTCGACTTTGATCGCCGCAATTTCGAACGCGCGCCCGAAAATTGCCGATTACCCGTTCACCACACTGCACCCAAACCTGGGCGTGGTGCGCGTGGCACCAGAGCAAAGCTTCGTGGTGGCCGACATTCCCGGCCTGATCGAAGGCGCCGCCGAAGGTGCGGGCCTGGGTCACCTCTTCTTGCGCCACCTTCAGCGCACCCACCTGCTGTTGCATCTGGTGGACTTCGCTCCGTTCGATGAAGAGGTCGATCCCGTCGCACAGGCCAAGGCCATCGTCGGCGAATTGAAAAAGTACGACGCCGCGCTGTACGAGAAGCCGCGCTGGATTGTGCTCAACAAGCTCGACATGGTACCCGCTGAAGAGCGCGAAAAGCGCGTGAAAGACTTCGTCAAGCGGCTCAAGTGGAAGGGCCCGGTGTTCCAGATATCGGCCTTGACCCGAGAAGGCTGCGAGCCGCTGATCCGCGCCATCTACAAGCATGTGGCGCAGCTCAAGAACGTGGTGCCAGACGATCCGGACCCGCGTTTCGACCGCGTCGACGACACCGCCTCAGCCGCATGAGCGATGCGCTGAAAAACGCGCGGCGCATCGTCGTCAAGGTCGGCTCCAGCCTGGTCACCAACGAAGGCCGTGGTGTCGATGCCGACGCGGTGGGCAATTGGTGCCGCCAGATGGCGGTGCTGGCGGGGCAGGGCCGTGAAGTCGTGATGGTGTCCAGCGGGGCCATTGCCGAAGGCATGAAGCGCCTGGGCTGGGCCACGCGCCCCAAAGAAATCCACGAGTTGCAAGCCGCCGCCGCAGTTGGCCAGATGGGCTTGGCGCACATCTACGAAACCAAGCTGCGTGAGTACGGCATGGGCAGCGCGCAGGTGCTTCTCACGCATGCCGATCTGGCCGACCGCGAGCGCTACCTCAACGCCCGCTCGACCTTGTTGACCTTGCTGGGCCTGAAGGTGATCCCGGTGATCAACGAGAACGACACGGTGGTCAACGACGAGATCAAGTTCGGCGACAACGACACGCTGGGTGCCTTGGTTGCCAACCTGGTAGAGGCCGACGCCCTGGTGATACTGACCGACCAGACAGGCCTGTACTCAGCCGACCCGCGTCACGACCCGAGCGCGCGCTTCATCGACCAGGCAAAGGCCGGGGCGCCTGAGCTGGAAAGAATGGCTGGCGGTGCCGGGTCGAGCCTTGGCCGCGGCGGCATGATCACCAAGGTGCTCGCCGCCAAACGTGCTGCCGGCAGCGGCGCGAGCACCGTCATTGCGTGGGGCCGCGAGCCCGACGTTTTGATCCGGCTGGCGCGGGGTGAGGCCATCGGCACGGCACTGATCGCGACCACTCAAAAAATGGCTGCACGCAAGCAGTGGATGGCCGATCACCTGCAACTGCGTGGCACGGTGGTGGTCGATGACGGCGCAGTGTCCAAGTTGAAGGACCACGGCAAGAGCCTGCTGCCCGTCGGCATGGTCGAGGTGCAGGGCGAGTTTCACAGGGGCGACGTGATTGCCGTGCGCAACTCGGCTGGCCACGAGATCGCCCGTGGTCTGGCCAACTATTCAAGCAGCCAGGCGCGCTTGATCGCGCGCAAGCCGTCGAGCGAGTTCGAGCGTCTGCTCGGCTTCACCGGCGAGCCGGAGATGATCCACCGCGACAATCTGGTGCTTGCCTGAGCGTTGCGCGTCACCGCGTCGGGGCGCTTTCTTCACCGGCTGCTGGAGGCTCGCCACGCTCGTCGTTCGCGTCGTCGTTTGACATGCCTGGCGGCATCGGTGCGTCGTGTTCCTCGTCCCGATGGTGGGTTCGCATGCCGGCCCTCAGGTAGCGGTTGTGGTGGTTGTTGCGGGGCAGAAATCGCGCCAGTTCCGTCAACGCCATCTGGTAGACATCGCGCTTGAACTCGATCACCACGTCCAGCGGAATCCAGTATTCGTGCCAACGCCAGGCATCGAACTCAGGGTGGTCGGTGGCGCGCAGGTTCATGTCGTTGTCGCGGCCCATCAACTGCAACAGGAACCAGATCTGCTTCTGCCCGCGGTAGTGGCCGCGTGCATCGCGCCGGATAAAGTGGTCGGGCACCTCGTAGCGCAGCCAATCGCGGGTGCGCGCGATGATGCGCACATGCTCTGGCATGAGGCCCACTTCTTCGTGGAGTTCACGGAACATCGCCTGCTCTGGCGTCTCGCCGTAATTGATGCCCCCTTGCGGGAACTGCCAGGAATGGGTGCGCAGTCGTTTGCCCCAAAACACCTGGTTTCTCTGGTTGAGCAGGACGATGCCGACGTTGGGTCTAAACCCTTCACGGTCGAGCATAATCAACCCCAAAATTCTTGTTGAATCGATTATTGCACCGGTGTGACGGGAAACAAACCCTTGGGTTTCCCTCGGCGTTGGTGGCCCATTTGCCGCACACAGCGCTTCCACCGCGTGCACTCAAAGCCCACGGGCACCCCGCATGAAAGCCACCCAGTTCTTCATTTCCACGCTCAAGGAAGCGCCGGCCGACGCCGAGGTCGTGAGTCACAAACTCATGCTGCGCGCCGGCATGATCAAGCGGCTCGGGGCCGGCATCTACAGTTACATGCCGATGGGCTTGCGGGTGATTCGCCGAATCGAGGCCATCGTTCGTGAAGAGATGGTGCGCGCCGGTGCCGTCGAGTTGTTGATGCCGGTGGTGCAACCCGCCGAGCTGTGGCAAGAGACCGGCCGCTTCGAGAAGATGGGGCCGGAGCTGATGCGCGTGAAAGACCGCCACGACCGCGACTACGTCATCCAGCCCACCAGCGAGGAAGTCATCACCGACATTGCCCGCCAAGAGCTGCGCAGCTACAAGCAGTTGCCGAAGAATTTCTTTCACATCCAGACCAAGTTTCGCGATGAGCGCCGACCGCGTTTCGGCGTGATGCGCGGGCGCGAATTCACGATGAAAGACGCGTATTCGTTCGACCGTGACGTGGCTTGCGCCAGCCTCAGCTACGACCAGATGTACGCCGCCTACACGCGCATCTTCGAGCGCATGGGCCTGCGCTTTCGCGCGGTGGCGGCCGACACCGGTGCCATCGGCGGCCTGCGCTCGCACGAGTTCCAGGTGATTGCCGACACCGGCGAAGACGCCATCGTCTACTGCCCCGATTCCGACTACGCCGCCAACATCGAACTGGCCGAAGCAGTGCCGCTGCTGGCCGAGCGCGCCGCTCCCTCACAAGCGCTGACGAAGACGCCGACTCCGGGCAAAAGCACCTGTGAAGACGTGGCCACGCTGCTGGGCGTGCCCTTGCAGAGCACCGTGAAATCGCTGGTGCTGGCGACCGAAGAAAAGAACGATGCGGGCGACATCGCGAAGACCACGCTGTGGTTGCTGCTGGTGCGCGGCGACCATTCGTTGAACGAGGTCAAGGCCAGCAAGCTGCCGGGCCTGAAAAACGGTTTTCGCTTTGCGACCGTGAGCGAGATCGAAGACCACTTCGGCAGCCAGCCCGGCTACCTCGGGCTGATCGGCATGAAGAAGCCGGTCAAGGTGCTGGCCGACAGCACCGTGGCTCGCATGGCCGATTTCATCTGCGGTGCGAACGAAGCAGATTTTCACTTCACCGGCGTCAACTGGGGCCGCGACGTGCCCGAGCCCGATCTGGTGGCCGACATCCGCAACGCGGTCGAGGGCAACCCGTCGCCCGACGGCAAGGGCCTGCTGGCCATCCAGCGCGGCATCGAGGTCGGCCATGTGTTCTTGCTCGGCACGCGCTACAGCGAAGACATGAAGGCCCACTATCTGGACGAGCACGGCAAGCCGCAGTTGATGCAGATGGGCTGCTCCGGCATCGGCATCACGCGCATTCTGGGTGCCGCCATCGAGCAAAACTTCGATGCGCGCGGCATCATCTGGCCCGACGCACTGGCCCCGTTCACCGTGGTGGTGTGCCCGATCGGCTACGACCGCTCGACCGAGGTGAAAGCGGCGGCCGATCGTCTGCACGACGAGCTGCAATCCGCCGGCATCGACGTGATGCTCGACGACCGCGGCGAGCGCCCAGGTGCCATGTTTGCCGATTGGGAACTGGTGGGCGTGCCGCACCGCGTGGTCATCTCGGACCGGGGCTTGAAAGAAGGCCAGCTCGAATACCAGGGCCGGCGCGATGCCCAGTCCACGCCGGTGGCGGTGAGCGACGTGGTGGCCTGGCTGAAGGGCAAGCTCGCGGCATGACACTGCGCCGCCGCGCGCTGCTGTTGTCGGGCCTGGGGTTGAGCAGCCCATGGCGCGAAGCGCAGGCTGGCGCACAGGTCGAAGAACCGCTGGCGAATGCGGTGCGTTCAGCGCTCTACGCGGCCGTGGCCGACAGCGCGCCGCCCAAGCCGTCGTTCGACAACATGGACCAGCGGCTCAAGTATTTGCGCTGGCTGGGCGCGGTCAGCGAGCGACTGAAGAAGCGCAACACCGAACACCTGAGCCGCGTCGATTTCCTCGAAGCTGTTTGGTACGAAAGCAAGCGCAAGGGCCTGGAGCCGGCGCTGGTGCTCGGGCTGATCCAGGTCGAAAGCGGTTTTCGCAAATACGCCATCAGCTCGGCGGGCGCGCGAGGCTACATGCAGGTGATGCCGTTTTGGGCCCGCACGATCGGCGACGGAGACGCCAGCCGGCTGTTCCACATGCAGACGAATTTGCGCTTCGGCTGCGTGATCTTGCGGCACTACCTGGACATCGAGCGCGGCGACGTGTTTTTGGCGCTGGGCCGCTACAACGGCAGCCGCGGCAGGGCGGAATACCCGAGCCTGGTGTTCGGTGCGCGCAAGGCCTGGGACTACAACGCGGCCTGATTCGTCAACGGCTCAAAGGCCCTGCCAGGACTTCGGGCTGGCATCGACCACGCCGATCATCGCCATCACACGCTCGACCGTATCGTTCACCAGTTCGTCGATGCTCGTCGGCCGGTGGTAGAAGGCCGGCAGGGGCGGAAAGATGATGCCGCCCATCTCGGTCACGGCCACCATGTTGCGCAAGTGGGCCAGGTTGAACGGCGTCTCGCGCACCATCAGCACCAGCCGCCGGCGCTCTTTCAGCGTCACGTCCGCAGCGCGTGTCAGCAGGTTGTCCGACAGGCCATGGGCGACTGCGGCCAGCGTCCTCATCGAACACGGCGTGATCACCATGGCCGAGGTCGTGAACGAGCCGCTGGCGATGGCTGCGCCGACGTCGGCCGGGTTGTGGGCGTGGGACGCCAGGGCTTCGAGCGCCTTGCGGTCGAGCCCCAACTCGTGGTGCACGTTGAGCACGCCTGCCGGGCTGACCACCAGGTGCGTTTCACAGCCGCAGGCTTTCAAGCGCTGCAACAGCCGCACTGCGTAGACGGCACCAGTGGCACCGGTGACGCCCACCACCACGCGGGCAGGGGCGACTGTGAGCGGGAAAGCCAATGACTTCAGGCGGCGGTTGCGCCCAGCACCTGCTGCAACTCGCCGGCCTGGTACATCTCGGTCATGATGTCCGAGCCGCCGACGAACTCGCCGTTCACGTACAACTGCGGAATCGTCGGCCAGTTGGCGTAGTCCTTGATGCCCTGGCGAACGCCTTCGTCTTCGAGCACGTTGAAGGTCTTCAGGTCGTTCACGTTGCAGGCCTTCAGGATCTGCATTGCGCGACCCGAAAAACCGCACTGCGGAAACTGGGCGGTGCCCTTCATGAAAAGCACCACGCGGTTGGATTTGACGAGTTCGTCGATGCGTTCTTGAGCGTCACTCATGGTCGGGCCTCGGACTTGCGAAATGGGGATTCCCGAGCTTATACGGAAATCCGCCCCGCTCTGACCGGCTGGGGTGGTCAAGCCCCGCGGGTGTCAGAAGGAATAGCTCACGCCCAATTGCAGCAGCGGCGACAGACGCATGTCGCGCAGCACGTCGTCCAGGCTCTGCGCACCACCCAGGACGCGGCCGAGCTTGACGGTCGAGCGCGGGCTCAGGGCCACCACGCCGACATCGGCGCTGAAGCCCCATCCGCCTTTGCTCGACAGCCCGGTGTAGCCGATGCCGAGGTAGGGCACGGCCGCGGGCTCAGGGGCGGAATCCCCCGGCGTCGATGGGCTGGTGCCAGCCACGTTGTGATGGTCGATGTTCAAGGCCCGGCCGGAAAGGCTGGCGACACCGTTGCTGAACAAGGCACTGGATGGCCGCGCACCGACGATCAGCCCGCTGGTGGCGCGGAACCCGCCAGCCGTGCCGGTGCGCAGCGCGGAGCCTGCGAAGTAGTAGTCGCCCATCAGGCTGAAACTGCGCACGTTCAGGCCATTGCTGTTGGCTGGCAAGGCGTCAGGGTTGCCGAGCGGGTCCGATGTGCCCAGCGAAAGCCGCCCCTGCCACTGCGGCCAAGGCCGCAAACCGTCGCCTTCAGTGGCTGCGCTGCAGCACAACGGTGTGCCGACGATGAGGGTGGTGACTATCCAAAGGGCTGCTCGCATTAGGTGCTCCTTGAATTGACGGTGTCTCGGGCTCGACCGGCAAAGCGAAGCCTCATGCTACGCCCGACTTTCGGCTTCGTGTTCGACATTTGAACGCGGACATCGGCGTTATTCTGCAAATTCATCTCGCAGCACGAAGACAGCACAGCGATGTGCAATCGCTTACGCCTGAGCGCCGCTGCAGCGCCAATGCCCTGCCAGGTCGCGTCGACGCTGAACCCGGTCGAAGCCGTGGCGGGCCAGCAAGGCCTGTACCGCATCGGCTTGGTCGTGACCGTGTTCGAGCAGCAACCATCCACGCGGCAGCAAATGAGCGCGGGCCGACTCGATGATGTGGCGCAGCGCATCGAGGCCGTCGGCCCCCGACACCAGCGCCATGCCAGGCTCGTGCGCCAAAGCGGCCAAATGCGGGTCTTGCGCGGCAATGTAGGGCGGGTTGCTGACGGCCAGGTGAAAGCGCTCGCCCTGAACCGCTGTCCACCAGTGGCTGTCCAGCAACCGCACGTCGAGTTGCAGCGCTTGGGCATTGGCCCGGGCTACCGTGAGAGCTTCTTCGCTGGCGTCGAGCGCAGTCACATCGGCGCTCGGCCATGCGTGCTTCAGGGCCAACGCGACGGCTCCGCTGCCGGTGCCCAGGTCGATCACGCGTGGCGCTGCCGGCATGGCGTGCTCGTCGCGCAGCAGGTCGAGCGCCCAGTCGACCAGGGTTTCCGTGTCGGGCCGGGGCACCAGCACGCGCGCGTCCACCTGCAGCAGCAGGCCGTGAAATTCTTTTTCGCCGAACAGGTAGGCCAACGGTTCACCGGCGGCCCGCCTTGCCAGCCAGACGCGGTACTGGCCTGCCTGCACAGCAGACAGCGGCGCGTCGTCGTGCGCCATCAGCCAACTTCTGGAGCGGGCCAGGCACTTGGCCAGCAGCAACTGCGCATCCAGGCTGTCGACACCGCAGGCCCGCGCTTCGGCCAGTGCCTGCGCGACGGAAAACAGGCTCATCCCTCGCCGCTCTCCAACGCCGCCAGTTGCTCGGTCGACTGCGCGGCTTGCAGCGCGGCGGTCACTTCGGTCAGGTCGCCGTCCAGGATCGATTGCAGCTTGTACAGCGTCAGGTTGATGCGGTGGTCGGTCAGACGGCCCTGCGGGAAGTTGTAGGTGCGGATGCGGTCGCTGCGGTCGCCGCTGCCGATCAGGCCTTTGCGGGTGGCGGCGTCTTTGGCCGCGCGCTCGCTGCGGTCTTTTTCGCGAATGCGGGCCACCAGCACCGACATGGCCTTGGCCTTGTTGCGGTGCTGCGAGCGGTCGTCCTGGCATTCGGCCACGGTGCCCGTGGGCAGGTGGGTGATGCGAATCGCGCTGTCGGTCTTGTTGACGTGCTGGCCGCCGGCACCGCTGGCGCGAAAGGTGTCGATGCGCAACTCGGCCGGGTTGAGTTGGATTTCTTCGGTCTCGTCCGGCTCGGGCAGCACCGCTACCGTGCAGGCGCTGGTGTGGATGCGGCCCTGCGTCTCGGTGCTGGGAACGCGCTGCACGCGGTGCCCGCCCGATTCGAACTTCAGGCGCGCATAGACATCGTCGCCCTCTACGCGCAGCACCAGCTCCTTGTAGCCACCCAGGTCCGACAGGCTTTGCGACATCACCTCGGTGCGCCAGCCGCAGCGCTCGGCGTGGCGCAGGTACATGCGCGCCAGGTCGGCGGCGAACAAGGCCGATTCGTCGCCGCCGGTGCCGGCGCGGATCTCGACAAAGGCGTTGCGCGAATCGTCACGGTCGCGCGGCAGCAGCGAGGCTTGCAGCTCGGCCTGCAGGCGGTCCATGTCGGCTTGCGCGGCGGCCACTTCTTCACGCGCCATCTCGGCCATGTCGGAGTCGTTCAGCAGCTCGCGCGCCGATGCGCCGTCGCGCTCGCGTTGCTCGAAGCGCCGAAATCGGTCCACCACGCCGCACACCTCGGCATGCTCGCGCGTGAGTTCGCGAAAGCGCTTCATGTCAGACGCAATCGTCGCGTCGGCCAGGGTCGCGTCCAACTCGCCCAGGCGCATCGCGAGGCGTTCAAACTGGTGGCGAAGCGAATCTTTCATCGAGGGCTGTGTGAGACGGCGGCAGATCGCTGGCGACGGCGGCCCCGGTGCAACTGGCGACGACACGGCGTGCACTGGGCCCCAAGCGGGGGCGCAGCGTCGCTAGTGTCGGTCGTCGGTCGTGCGGCTGCTGCCGCGCAAAAACAGGCGCGAGACGGTTTGCGCCAGTTCGGCCCGCTGCTCGCCGTCGGCGGCATGCAGTTCGGCCAGCGTGCCGTGCAGCATTTTGTGGGTCAACCCGCGCGACAGCGCTTCCAGCACGGCGTCGATGTCTTCGCCCTTGGCCAGCAGCTTGCGTGCGCGCGCCAGTTCGGTAGCGCGCCAGTCATCGGCCTGCGCGTTGAGCGCCTGAATCAGCGGCACCGAGCCGCGCTGGTCCAGCCAATGCACGAAACCCCGCACCCCGGTCTCGATGATGGCCTCGGCCTGCTGCACGGCGGCTTGCCGCTTTTCGCCGGCCGTCTGCACCAGGGCCGACAGGTCGTCAACGGTGTAAAGGTACACGTCGGACAGCCGCGCCACTTCGGGTTCGATGTCGCGCGGCACGGCCAGGTCGACCATGAATATCGGCCGGCGCTTGCGTGCCTTCAGCGCCCGCTCGACCGCACCCAGCCCGATCAGCGGCAACGAGCTGGCGGTGCACGAGATCACCACGTCGAATTCGTGCAAGCGCTCGGGCAGGTCGGACAGCCGCATCGCTTCACCCTTCAGGCGCGCAGCCAGCACCTCGCCGCGCTCTAGCGTGCGGTTGGCAATGGTCAGCGAGCGCGGGTTCCTGGCCGCGAAATGCGTGGCCACCAGCTCGATCATTTCGCCGGCACCGACGAACAAAATCTTCAGCTCGCTCAGGTCTTCGAACAGTTGCCCGGCCAGCCGCACCGACGCGGCGGCCATGCTGATGGAGTGCGAGCCGATCTCGGTGGACGTGCGCACTTCTTTGGCCACCGCAAACGAGCGCTGGAACATCTGGTGCAGGGTGGAACCCAGCGTGCCGGCCGTGTCGGCCTCACGCACGGCCTGCTTCATCTGCCCCAAGATTTGCGGCTCGCCCAGCACCATCGAGTCCAGGCCGCTGGCCACGCGGAAGGCATGCCGTGCCGCGGCGCCGCCTTGCAGCACGTAGGTGTGGTCGCGCAGCGTGCTGCCACCCACGCCGCCCACGCCGGCCAACCACTCCATGGCCGGCAGCACCAGATCGGCGTCGGCACCCACGTACAGTTCGGTGCGGTTGCAGGTGGAGACGATGGCGGCTTCTGGCGTGCGCTGCACGCGCTGCCGAAATGCATGCAGCGTGGGTGCCAACTGGTCGGGCGCAAACGCGAACCGCGCACGCAAGTCCAGCGGTGCGGTGGTGTGGTTCAGGCCCAGGGCGAACACGCTCATCGTTGAATTATAAAATTTTGCAGCGCGCCGGGGGTCGACTGGCTTCGACGGGCCTGCCGCGCGAAGGACAAGCAGCGCGCTGCGATCCTGGCTGGCTGGAGAACGACTCACGATGGGACCGTTGGACGCACTGTGGCACCTGCTCAACCTCGTCGCCCCCGCCGTGGGGACGGGCGTCGTGGCGTCGCTGATCGCCAAGCTGCTCTGGCGGCGCGAGTTGAAGGGCGCGAGTTGGCTGCGGCTGAGCTTGTGGGCCAGCGGCGCGTCGACACTGGCCTTGCTGGCGGGCCTGCTGGTTTTTGGCCGCGACGGAAAGATGGCCAGCTACGGCGCGATGCTGCTGGCGTGTGCGTCGAGCCTGTGGGCGCTTGCGTTCGGCCTGCGGCGTTGACCGGTTCTGCCGATGGCTCAGCCTCTTGCCTCGACCTCGGTCGGTTCGGCTTCATGCATCCGCACCTCGCCGCGCAGCGAATGGGCGCGCGACTCGGTGATGGTCACGTCGATCATCTGGCCGATCAGCCGCGGCGGGCCCTTGAAACTGACGCTGCGGTTGCACTCGGTGCGGCCCGTCAACTCGCTCGCGTCCTTGCGTGACGCGCCTTCGACCACGACGCGCTGCAGCGTGCCCACGCGCGAGTCGCTGATGCGCTTGACGTTGGCTTCGATCACGGCCTGCAAATGCTGCAAGCGTTTCAGCTTGACGCCATGCGGCGTTTCGTCGGCGAGGTTGGCGGCTGGCGTGCCAGGGCGCGGGCTGAACAAGAAGCTGAAGCTGAAGTCGAAGTCCACGTCGGCGATCAGCTTCATCATGCGGTCGAAGTCGTCTTCAGTCTCGCCGGGAAAGCCGACAATGAAGTCGCTGGACAGGCTGATGTCGGGCCGCACCGCGCGCAGCTTGCGCACCGTGCTCTTGTATTCCATCGCGGTGTAGCCACGCTTCATCGCCATCAAAATCCGGTCGCTGCCGTGCTGCACCGGCAGGTGCAAGTGGCTCACCAGTTGCGGCACGCGGGCGTACACATCGATCAAACGCTGCGTGAACTCGTTCGGGTGGCTGGTGATGTAGCGGATGCGCTGCACACCGGGGACTTGCGCCACGTATTCGATCAGCAAAGCCAGGTCGGCCAGCTCGGCGCTGTGGCCCATCGTGCCCCGATAGGCGTTCACGTTCTGGCCCAGCAAGGTCACTTCCTTGACGCCCTGCGCGGCCAGCCCGGCCACCTCGTTCAAAACGTCGTCGAACGGGCGCGACACCTCTTCACCGCGCGTGTACGGCACCACGCAGTAGCTGCAATACTTTGAGCAGCCTTCCATGATCGAGACGAAAGCGCTGGCACCTTCGACGCGTGCCGGCGGCAGGTGGTCGAACTTTTCGATCTCGGGAAAGCTGATGTCCACCTGCGGGCGCAACTCGAGGCGGCGCCGGTCCAGCAACTGCGGCAGCCGGTGCAGCGTTTGCGGGCCGAACACCACGTCCACATACGGCGCCCGGTCGATGATGGCAGCGCCCTCCTGGCTGGCCACGCAACCGCCCACGCCGATCAGCACGCCCTTGGCCTTCAAGTGCTTCACGCGGCCCAGGTCGCTGAAGACTTTTTCTTGTGCTTTCTCGCGCACCGAACAGGTGTTGAACAGGATCAGGTCGGCTTGCTCCACGTCGGTGGTTTTCTCGTAGCCCTGCGCTGCGTGCAGCACATCGGCCATCTTGTCCGAGTCGTATTCGTTCATCTGGCAACCGAAGGTCTTGATGAACACCTTCTTGCTCGGCGTGTTGTCGTTCATGGCTTGGCCCAGGTTTGTGCGCCGAAGTCGAAGACCCATGTTTGCGCTTCGAGCAGCGTCTTCGGCCAGGGCCGCTTGGCCAGTTCGTCGGGCCTCAAGATCCACACGTCTGCGAGCTGTCCGCCCAGGTCCAGCGTGTAGTGCACGATCAGCCGGGTGCCGCTCAAGCTGCCCGACATTTGCAGCATGTTGTTCTGGCCGCGGATGCGTGTTCCCGGGGCAAGCTGCGAGGCCCTGCCGTTCAGCAGGATTTGCGGCGGGTCGCCCACCACCAGTTCGCCGCGCAGGGCGTTGGGTGGAAAATTGCGCTGCACCTGGGCCGCGCTGGGCGTTGAAGTGAGCGCTGTCGAGGCAGCGATGGCCACGGCGAGCGTGGCGGAAGCACAGCGGTACATGGTGTCGTCCAGTGGCTGCAAAAAATGAATCCGGCTCCGGCCGTTGCAGGCGGGGAGCCGGTCGGCTGAAAGCGCCCCGAGGCCGACGACATACATCGTCCGCCCCCCGAGGGGATGAGAAACACTTGGGGCGGCCCGGCGTTTGTTTCTCATGATGTTGCCGGCGCCCCCGAGAAGCAACGCCGAACCAGATGTGAGTTTACCTGCCGAGACCCTTTGCTTGAACGGATCTCCGTCAGATGGCGCGCCGGTCGATCTTCTTGGTCAGAACGATGGACGAATGGGTCTGGCGCACGCCTTCGAGCTGACCGATGGCATCGAGAACGCGGTCCAGCTCCAGCGTCGAGTTGCAGCGCAGCAGCGCCATGAAATCAAAGGCGCCGGTGACGGTGGACAACTCTTCCAGTTCCATCAGCTTCGACACCTCGGCCTGAACCTGGGGCCCGGCCTTTGGCAGCACCGAGATGCCCACGAACGCCGAGATCCCCGCCTGCTGCGCGCCACCCAGGCGCACCCCATAGCCCGCAATCGTGCCGGCTTTTTCGAGCCGCGCGATGCGCGCCAACACCGTTGTTCGCGCCAGCCCGAGGCGTCGCGCCAGAAGCGCCGTCGACTCACGCGCGTTGGCCTGCAGCAAGGTCATCAGTTTGCGATCGACCGGGTCGAGATCGGGTGTCTTTGAGCGCATGGAGCAGGCCTCGCGTCAGGGTCATTTGACGAAATGTAGCGCGGTGAATGACGTTTCGCAGTCTGCAATGCACTTTATTGACGAATGCGACTCTATATTTCGACGTCCACCGCGCCTAAGCTCCAGGCTCAATGGCGCAACCCGAAAGAGACCGACATGAACACGCGATCGCAACACAAGATGCTGGTTCTGGGCGCAGGCAAAGTGGGCAGCACGGTCGCCGACATGTTGGCCGAGTATTACCAGCTCGACGTGACGCTGGCGGACCGGCTGATCCCGGCAGCGTCGAAGCCAGACCCGCTGATTCATCGCACCGTTCTCGACATCGATGACGAGGCCGCGCTGGCTGCCGCTGTGCAGCAGCACGGCATCGTGATCAATGCCCTGCCGTTCTACTGCGCGACCCAGGTCGCCACCGCTGCGGCGCGAAGCGGGCGACATTATTTCGACCTGACCGAGGACGTCGCGGCGACGCAGGCGATTCGGGCCATCGCGGCAGACGCCGGCACCGCATTGATGCCCCAAAGCGGCCTCGCGCCTGGCGTGATCGGCATGCTGGGCGGGCACATGGCCGGCCGTTTCGACGAGCTGTACGACTTGCGCCTTCGCGTGGGCGCCCTCACGCGCCATGCCACCAACAGCCTGCGCTACAACTTCACCTGGAGCATCGACGGCGTCATCAACGAATACTGCAACCCGTGCGAAGCGATCGTGCACAAACTCGCGGCGACGCTGCAGCCGCTCGAAGGCTACGAGACGTTCACGCTCGATGCCGAGGAGTTCGAAGCCTTCAACACCTCGGGCGGGCTGGGCACCCTTGCCGAGACGCTCGCCGGCAAAGTCCGCAACCTCGATTACAAGACCATTCGCTACCCTGGACACCGCGACGCCATGCGGTTCTTGCTGAACGACCTGCGCTTGATCGAGAACCGCGATTTGCTGCGCCAGGTGTTGGAGCAAGCCATACCGCACAGCCGCGAGGACATCGTGATCGTCTTCGCATCGGCCAGCGGCCGACGCGGCGGGCGTTTCGAGCAAGAGACGCGTTTGGCGCGCATTTTCGGCAAGACGCTTCGCGGCACCGAGCGCACCGCCATCGAGTTGACCACCGCCGCCGGTGTGGTGGGTGTGGTGCAACTGCTTCGCGACGGCAAGCTGCCGCAGCGCGGATTCGTCGGCCAGGAGCATGTGCCGTTGAACGATTTCCTGCAAACGCGCGTGGGCCACTACTACGCCGGGCTGGCCGATTCAGAGGAGCTCAAGGCGCGGCTGTCGGTTCCGGGCGACTGGTCCAAGGCCGCCTGAACCCTGAACCCTGACCCACATCCTCGGAGATCACGATGACGACAATTTCTGAATTGCTGGACACGCTTCATTTCGAAGCCGGGACCGACGGCACGGGCGCGCAGTTGAGGCTGGTCAGCCCCTGTCACGGCGAACTCATGGCCTCGCTGCGCATGCACACGCCGCAACAGCTCGGCCACAAGATCGACGCCGCCCGCGAGTCTCAAAAGCACTGGCGGCAAGTTCCTGCGCCGGTGCGCGGCGAGCTGGTGCGCCGCTTCGGCGATGCACTGCGCCAGCACAAGGAAGCCTTGGGCAAATTGGTCACGCTGGAGACCGGCAAGATCGTCTCCGAGGGCCTGGGCGAGGTCCAGGAAATGATCGATATCTGCGACTACGCGGTCGGCCTGTCACGCCAGTTGTTCGGCTTGACCATCGCTTCAGAGCGGCCTGGCCACCGCATGATGGAGACGTGGCACCCGATGGGCGTGGTCGGGGTCATTTCGGCGTTCAATTTTCCCGTCGCGGTCTGGGCCTGGAACGCCACGCTGGCCCTGGTGTGCGGCAACGCGGTGGTCTGGAAGCCGTCCGAAAAGACGCCGCTGTGCGCCTTGGCCTGCGACGCGATCCTCAGCCGCGTGGTGCGCGACTTCCATGCGGCCCATGCCGAGCTGCTGCCGCACGGCGCATGCGGCGGCCTGAACCAGGTGCTGATCGGCGCGCGCGACATCGGTGAGGCGCTGGTCGCGTCGCCCGACGTGGCGGTGGTCAGCGCCACCGGCAGCACGCGAATGGGCCGCGCCGTGGCGCAAGTGGTGGCCCAGCGCCTGGGCCGGTGCATTCTCGAATTGGGCGGCAACAACGCGATGATCGTCGCACCCAGCGCCAACCTCGAGTTGGCGGTTCGCGCGATCACCTTCGCTGCGGTGGGCACCGCCGGGCAACGCTGCACCAGCCTGCGCCGACTCATCGTGCATCGGTCGTGCAGCGACGCGCTGTGGCAACGTCTGGTGCGGGTGTTCGGCGCGGTGCGCATCGGCGACCCGTTCGCCGACGCCACGCTGGTCGGGCCGCTGATCGACCACGCGGCGTTCGCGGCCATGCAAGCTGCCCTGCAGCGGGCCCGCGCCGAAGGCGGCACGGTGGTCGGCGGCGAACGTGTGCAGGTCGCGCAGGGCGGCGCGGGGCACTATGTTCGCCCTGCGCTGGTGCGCATGCCGCAACAGACTTCGGTGGTGCGGGAAGAGACCTTCGCGCCGATCCTCTACGTGCTCGAGTACACCGAGTTGCAAGATGCGGTGGCGCTTCAGAACGACGTTCCACAAGGGCTGTCGTCGTCGATCTTCACCTCCGACCTGCACGAGGCTGAACTCTTCCTGTCCGGCGAAGGCAGTGACTGCGGCATCGCCAACGTGAACATCGGCACCAGCGGTGCCGAGATCGGCGGTGCGTTCGGCGGCGAGAAGGAAACCGGCGGCGGACGTGAATCGGGCTCGGATGCGTGGAAGGGGTACATGCGCCGCGCGACGAACATGATCAACTACAGCGGACGCCTGCCACTCGCACAGGGCGTGCGCTTCGACCTCTGAGCTGCAATTTCAGCGCTGCCCGAACAGGCTTCGGCCCGCGCGCATCGCCTGAATCAGCAACTCCGGCGTGGTGCGGATGTGCGCCTCCAGCGCCAGCGCTGCACGCGCTTCGTTGCCGGCCATCGCCAGCTCGAACAGTTCGCGGTGCTCGGCGTGCACATCGCGGCCGCTGTCGGGCAGGCCGATCGCGTACCTGCGGTAGCGTTCACCGTGGCGGGCCAGTGTGCGCAACACCCGCAGGGTCCAGGGCGAGGCGTGGCCCGAGATCAGGCATTCGTGGAAGCGGCTGTTGAGCCATTCCCAGCGCTTGCGCTGCTCGGGCTGCACCGGTTGCTCATAGGCCGACAACTCGTCGAAGCTGGCCTGCAGGTGCGTCCGCCAGGCCTCGTCGCCAACCCGGATCGAGCGGCGCAGCGCGTCGATCTCGACGTGCAGCCGCAACTCGGTCAAGTCCAGCAGGTCGTCGATGGCGATGTCGGCGACTCGAAAGCCGCGTTGTCCTTCGGCCACCACCAGCGCGTCGCTGACCAGCCGGGTGATGGCTTCGCGCAGCGTTCCCGCGCCCACCGCGTAGCGCGTCTTCAGGTGCTCGACGCGCAGCTTCTCGCCCGGGGCCAGCACGCCTTCGACGATGTCGTCGCGCAGATGCGAGTAGGCGCGCTCGATCAGCGTGCGCGCGGCACCGGCGTTCAAGCCGGCGTCGTCGTTGTCGGGCTGCACCAGGGCTAGGAAGGTTCGTTTGGCCATCACTGTTCCAGGCGCTCGCGACTGCGTTGCAGCCGGTACGACAGTTGTGGCCGCGTGAGGCTGAGCGTGCGCGCGGCAGCGGCCAGGTTGCCGCCGGCTCGGTGCACCGCCTCGTGGATCAGCGCGTCCTCCAGCGACTCCAGGCCGAAGCCCTCGGCCAGCACCTGGTCGAACAAATCGCCGGCACCGCTAGGCTGGCTGCGTTCGAGTTGGCCGGCGGCATTTACGGTGACTGTCGCCGCTGCGCCCGGCAGGCTCGGGAACAGTTGGCCCACGTCCACCGGTTCGCCCGGGCTGGCCAGGATCACGCCGCGCTCGATCAGGTTTTCCAGCTCGCGCACATTGCCGGGCCACGCGTGGTGGCGCATCGCATCCAGCGCGCGATCGGTGAAGCCGGGCACACGCTTGGCGTGCAGTGCCGTGAAGCGCTGCAGGATGTGGTCTGCCAACAGCTCGATGTCTTCGACCCGTTCGCGCAGCGACGGGATGCGGATCGGGTACACGTTGAGCCGGTACAGCAGGTCGCGCCTGAAGGTGCCGGCGGCCACTGCGGCTTCGAGATCGATGTTGGTGGCGGCGATCACGCGCACATCGACCTTGCGTGAGTGCGTCGCCCCGAGCCGCTCCACCTCGCCGTGCTGCAGCACGCGCAACAACTTGGCCTGCGCGGGCAATGGCAGTTCGCCCAGTTCGTCGAGCAGCAGCGTGCCGCCGTCGGCACGCTCGAAGCGCCCGGCGCGGGCCGTGTTGGCACCGGTGAAGGCGCCCTTCTCGGCACCGAACAGTTCGCTCTCGATCAACTCCGCCGGCAGTGCGGCGCAGTTGACTGCGACGAAGGGCTTGTCGGCGCGCGGGCTCATGCGGTGCAGCGCGCGCGCGAAGCGCTCCTTGCCGACACCGGTCTCGCCGGTCAGCAGCACGTTGACCTGCGTCGGCCCGGCCTTGCGCAGCAGCTCCACGGTGGCCTCGAAGGCGCGCGAGCGGCCGATCAGCGGGCCCGCCTCGTCCGCCGCTTCGAGTTGCGTGCGCAAGGCCTCGACCTTGGACTGCAGCTCGCCCATCTGGGTGAGCATCGATTCGGCGTCGTACTCGCGCGCCATTTCGTCGCCGTCGGGCCATTCGGTCTGGAACCTGCCTTCGATGCGGCAGTGGTCGCCGCCGCAGGCGCTGCACGCGACTTCCTTGTACAGCGCGCGCCGGCCGAAAAAGCCGCTGGTGTAGCCCGACGCGTAGCCCAGCAACATCCAGCACACGGGCTCGGCCTGCGGCCCGAAGGCGCGCACATGGGTCTCGACTTCCCAGGAATGATCCCAGCGGTAGATGCCCTGGTAGTGCGCCGCATCGAGGTCGAGTTCGAACTGTTCCGGCGTGACCTGCACCGCGCCTTCGAGCATGTGCAATTGCGGGCCGACGGCAAAGGCGTCGAACAGCGAGGCATGCGGGCGCACCTGGCGCGCCAGCACCGCATCCCGTTCGCCTGATGCGTAGCCGGCGCGCATCAACAGGCGGCGCGTCTGCTGGCGTCCGATGGTGTCCATCAACTCGCGCCGAAGCGAGCCCAGCGCCGCGCTGTGGACCAGCAACATGCGCTGGCTGGCCAGCCAGATGCGGCCGTCGCCGGCCGAGAAGTGAACCAGCCGGCGAAGGTCGGCGTCGGACGGCAGCGGCGGAATACCAGACGGGCTCATTCCAAGAATTATCGAGATCACGACATGCGCCGTCAATCCGGGAAAAGTTGCCGCAGCTTTCAGATTTCCAACGAATTGACCATTTGATCAAATCCACCTCAGTTTGACTTGATGAAATCGTGACTTCTGACGCGTTGCCGCCGTTTCAAACCGCTTCACGGAGCTTCGGAAGCCGAAGCTTGAGACCCGTTTCGTCAGTACTTTCCCTGAATTATCGGGATTTTGTCGACTTCGAACCTACCGCTGGCATGCCCTGTGCGTTGCAGATTCCACCGCACAGAGAGATTCACGCATGCAGCCGAGTTCCGTGGCACCCGACAGCGCGCCGTTCGACGCCACCCGCAAGTTCGTGCGCGTGACGGGCGAGCCCAAGGCCGGACTCGTGGCCTTCGAGTTTTCGATCGGCTGGCCCGAATTGGCCGTCGATCTCGTCTTGCCGCAGGCTGCCTTCGATGAGTTCTGCCTCACGCACCGGGTGCAGCGGCTCGACGCCTGACCGACCGACACACGCATCCAAAACCCACAAGGACACGCCCGATGACGATCGACCTGCAGGCCCGTGAGATCCAGCCGCTGCGCCACACCTACGACCACGTTGCGCGCTATATCGGCGGCGACAAGCCGGCCTCGCGATATCAAGAGGCGACGCTGGGCGCGCAGCCGGCGACCAACTTCCACTACCGCCCGACCTGGGACCCCGAGCACGAACTGTTCGACGCTTCGCGCTCGGCTGTGGTGCTGGCCGACTGGTACGTGCTGCGCGACCCGCGCCAGTTCTACTACGCAACCTGGACCACCACCCGGGCGCGCCAGCAGGATGCGATGGAATCGAACTACCAGTTCGTCGAGTCGCGCGGACTGATTGCCAAGCTGCCCGATGCGCTGCGCGCCGAGGCCTGCGATGTGTTGATGCCGCTGCGCCATGTGGCCTGGGGCGGCAACATGAACAACTGCTCGATCTGCGCCTACGGCTGGGGCACGGCCTTCACCGCGCCGGCCATGTTCCACGCGCTGGACCACCTGGGCGCGGCGCAGTACCTGACGCGGTTGGGGCTGGCGCTGGACGAGCCCGGCGTGCTCGAGGCCGGCCGCAATGCCTGGGTCGGCGACCCGCACTGGCAGGTGCTGCGCCGCTATGTCGAAGACACCTTTGTGTTGAAAGACCCGTTCGAGTTGTTCGTGGCGCAGAACCTGGCGCTCGACGCCTTGCTGTATCCGCTGATCTATGGCCGCTTCGTCGACGATTCGCTGTCGCTGCGCGGCGGCACGGCGGTGGCGATGCTGACCGCCTTCATGCCCGAGTGGCACGACGAAAGCGCGCGCTGGATCGACGCGGTCTTGAAAATTGCCGCGGCCGAGTCCGATGCCAACCGGCAGCTCATCTCCGGCTGGGCCAAGGCCTGGAGCGACCGTGCGCAGGCCGCGCTGGCCCCGGTGGCCGAACTGGCGCTGGGCGAAGCCGGCCAGCAAATGCTGCAAGACATTCGCGCCGCGCTCGATGCGCGTGCCGTGAAGTGCGGTCTGGCTGTTTGATCCTTGCGCCTCTGAACCCGGGAAGCCCCATGTCCAACGTATTCATCGCCTTCCAGGCCAACGAGGATTCGCGCCCGATCGTCGACGCGATCCTGGCCGACAACCCCGCAGCGACTGCGGTGCATTCGCCCGGCCTGGTCAAGATCGACGCGCCCGATCGCCTGACGATCAAGCGCGAAACGATCGAAGCGCACATCGGCCGCCCGTTCGACTTGCAGCAAATACAAGTCAACCTCGTCACGCTGACCGGCTACATCGACGAAGACGACGACCAGTTCACCTTGAGCTGGAGGCACTGACCGTGGACGCCCGCGTCGCCAAGAAAAAGCTCGGCCTGAAAGACCGCTACGCCGCGATGACCCGCGGCCTCGGCTGGCAGACCACCTACCAGCCGATGGAGCGCGTGTTCCCGTACGACAAGTACGAGGGCATCAAGATTCACGACTGGGACCAATGGGAAGACCCGTTCCGCCTGACGATGGAGTCGTACTGGAAGTACCAGGGCGAGAAAGAGAAAAAGCTCTACGCGGTCATCGACGCGTTTGCGCAGAACAACGGCCAACTCGGCATCAGCGACGCGCGTTACGTGAATGCACTGAAGCTGTTTATCCAGGGCGTGACGCCGCTCGAATACTGTGCGCACCGCGGCTTCGCGCATGTGGGGCGGCACTTCAGCGGCGAGGGGGCGCGCGTGGCGTGCCAGTTGCAATCGGTCGACGAGTTGCGCCACTACCAGACCGAGACCCACGCGCTGTCGCACTACAACAAGTACTTCAACGGCATGCACCACGCGAACCACTGGTTCGACCGGGTCTGGTACCTGTCGGTGCCGAAGTCGTTCTTCGAAGACGCGATGAGCTCCGGTCCGTTCGAGTTCCTCACCGCCGTGAGCTTCTCGTTCGAGTACGTGCTGACCAACCTGCTGTTCGTGCCCTTCATGTCGGGCGCGGCGCACAACGGCGACATGTCCACCGTCACCTTCGGCTTCTCTGCGCAATCGGACGAATCGCGGCACATGACCCTGGGCATCGAGTGCATCAAGTTCATGCTCGAGCAAGACCCCGGCAACCTGCCCATCGTGCAGCGCTGGATGGACAAGTGGTTCTGGCGCGGTTACCGCGTGCTCACGCTGGTAGCGATGATGCAGGACTACATGCTGCCCAAGCGCGTGATGAGCTGGAAAGAAGCCTGGGAGATGTACGCCGAACAGAGCGGCGGTGCGCTGTTCAAGGACCTGGCGCGTTACGGCATCCGCGAGCCGAAGGGCTGGAAAGACGCCTGCGAAGGCAAGGACCACATCAGCCACCAGGCCTGGAACACCTTCTACAACTACAGCGCCGCCGCACCCTTTCACACCTGGGTGCCGAACGAAGACGAGATGCAGTGGCTGGCGGAAAAGTACCCTTCGAGCTTCGACACGCTGTACCGCCCCCGTCTGGAGCACTTGCGCTCGCAGCAACAGCAAGGCAAGCGCTTCTACAACAAGACGCTGCCGATGCTGTGCACCACCTGCCAGATTCCGATGCTGTTCACCGAGCCGGGCGATGCGACGCGCATCTGCTACCGCGAGTCCGACCACGGGGGCGACAAGTACCACTTCTGCAGCGACCATTGCAAAGAGATCTTCGACTTCGAACCCGAGAAGTACGTCCAGTCCTTGCTGCCGGTGCATCAGATTTATCAGGGCCATTGCTTCAAGCCCGGCACCGACCCGACGGCTGAAGGCTTCGACCCGCTGGCGGCCGTGCTCGACTACTACGAGATGAACGTGGGGCGCGACAACTTCGACTTCGAAGGCTCCGAAGACCAGAAGAACTTCGATGCCTGGCGCGGCGATGCCCTGCTGGGAGCACAGGGATGAGCGTCGTCGCCTTGAAGCCCTACGCGTTCCCGGCCGCCGACGTGCGTGAAAACTTCCCCGCGCCGCTTCTCTACATCGGCTGGGAAGACCACCTTTTGTTCTGCGCGCCGGTGTGCCTGCCGCTGCCACCCGACACGCCGTTCGGCGCCTTGTCGAGCGCGGTGCTGCCGGGCGTCTACGGCGAACACCCCGATTTCGCGCGCATCGATTGGACGCAGGCGCAGTGGTTCAAGTCGGGCCGGCCCTGGACGCCCGACCCGTCGAAGTCGCTCGCCGAGAACGGCCTCAAGCACAAGGACGTGATCCGCTTTCGCACGCCCGGGCTGAGCGGCATCGGCGGTTCGCACAGTTAACGCGCGCTACCGCTGCGGTAGTCCAGCCCCGCCCGCAGCGGATTGAAAAACAAACGGGGCTCACCCGACTCGGAGACACGACCCAATGAACAAGCAGACTTTCGCCGCCCTGGTGGCCGTTGTTGCCGCAATCGCCGCCAGCGGCGTCCAGGCTCAAGACAAATGCGGCCTCTCGAACGGCAAGAAAGCCGTTGGCGAGCCGATCCAGATCGGTGCCATCGTCGGCAAGACCGGACCTGAGGATTTTTCGTCCGCGTCGCGCTCGGCCGATGCGTATTTCAAGTGCGTCAACGCCAACGGCGGCATCAACGGGCGCCCTGTTGCGTACACCGTGCAGGACGACACCTGGAACCCCGAGGTCGCCGCGCAGGCCGCCTCCAAGTTGGTGAAAGACACCAAGGTGGTGGGCATGGTCGGTTCGAGCAGCTTCGTCGAATGCGGTGCCAACACCAAACTGTATGAACAAGAAGGCGTGGCGGTGGTGGCCGGGGTCGGCGTGCCGCGCGCCTGCTTCTACGGCAAGAACTACGCCGCCTTCAACCAGGGCCCGCGCCAGTCGACGATCGGGGCCGCGCAATACATCGCCGAGACCTTCAAGCTGAAAAACGTCACCTGCGTCGCCCCGGGCATTCCCGGCTTCGGCGACTGGGTCTGCGGCGGGGTCGAAGCCTGGGGCAAGGCGCATGGCGTCAACGTCAAGCAGGTGATTTTCGACCCGGGTCAGATCGACGGCAATGCGATCGTGCTGCAGGTGTCGGCGACCAAGCCCGACGGTGTGGTGCTGGGCATGCCGCGCGGCATGATGTTGCCGATCCTGACTGCCGCCGAGCAGCAGGACATGGCCAAGTCCATCAAGTGGGGCCTGCCTACGTCGGCCTACCACACCGAGATGCCGAAAGCGGCGGGCAAGTACTGGGACGGCAAGCTGTACGTGCACATGGAGTTGCAGCCGCTCGACAGCGCCGGCCCGGACACCAAGAACTGGAAGGCCATCATGGCCAAGTACGGCGACAAGAAAGACCCGATCGACTCCTTCTCGCAAGCCGGCCACCTGGCGGCGCGCATGTCCACCGACGCACTGCTCGGCATCAAGGGAACGATCGACCGCAAGTCGGTGGCCGACGCGTTCAAGGGCATCAAGAACCAGTGCACCGACATGCTGTGCGGGCCTTGGTATTACGGCCCCGGCGATCGCCACCAACCCAACCACAGTGGCCGCGTCGCGCAGCTCACCGGGGGAGGCTTCAAGACGCTGACCGAATGCTTCCAGTCCAAAGACTCCGACCTGGCCGACGTGCTGGCGATCGAGTCCAAGGGCGGCTTGGTCAACTGACCTATCCGCCAACCGCGCACAACCACGCACCCACCACGCGCCCACCACGAACCCAAAATCGATGGACTCGTTGCTGCCTTTCCTGGTCGTCGGCGTCAGCGTCGGCGCGGTGTACGCACTCTCGGGCGTCGGCCTGGTTGTGCTGTACCGCGCCAGCGGTGTCGTCAACTTCGCCTACGGCGCGTTGGGTGGGCTGGCGGCAATGGTGTGCTGGCAGGTCATCGACCTCGAATACGCCAACTGGATGGGCTATGCCGCGGGCATCGGCGCGGCAACGCTGCTGTCATGGGCCTACGGCCGCTTCATCGCTCCGTCGCTGACCCATCAAGACCGCATCGTGCGCGCGATGGCCACGCTCGGCTTCGCGCTGATGATCATGGGCATGGCGCAGTGGTATTGGGGCGACGACCCGCGCCGCCTGGCGCTGCCCACCGACAGCGGCGGCCTGGAGATCGACGGCCGGCGCCTGATCAGCCACACGCGGCTGCTCGCGCTTTTGCTCGCCGCCGCGATGACGCTCGCGATGGTCTGGCTGCTCGCCAAAACCCCGCTCGGCCTGCGCATGCGTGCGCTGCAGAGCAACCGCAGTTTGAGCGGGCTGCTCGGCGTTCGCATCAAACGGGTCGACACCTGGGCCTGGACGATCGCGGGCCTGTTCGCCGGCATCACCGGCATCTTCATGGGCAACATGGTGCGGCTCAATCCCACCGTGCTCACCTTCCTGGTCATCCCGGCGATGGCCGCAGCCGTGGTGGGGCGCCTGGCTTCGCTGCCGCTGACGGTGGCCGGCGGCCTGGCGATCGGCATCGTCGAGGCGCTGACCTCGCTGTCGCCGACGATTTCGCGCTACGGCTCGGCGACGGCATTCGTGATCGCGATCCTGGCGATTTTGTGGCAGCAGCGGCTGGGCATCGGCCTGTCGCGCGACAACAGCCATCTCGAATAGGAGCCCCGGGCAATGGCACGCGACAAAGACAAGGCCGACATCCCGCCCGGCACACCGTTGCGGCGCGTCGCGCCGATGCTCGTCACCTTCGCGTGTCTGGCGCTGCTCGGCCCCTGGCTGCTCTCGTCGTACTGGCTCAACACCCTGACGACCGCGGCCTGCCTGGCGCTCGTCGCCGGCACGGTGGCGCTGCTGTACGGGCAACTCGGCATGGTCTCGCTGGCGCAATTCGCGTTGAGCGGCGTCGGCGGCTGGGTCTGCCTGCGGTTGATCCACGGCTTCGGGTTGCCGTTCGAGATCGCCCTGCTCGCCGGTGCCTTGGTGGCCGCCGTGTTCGGCCTGATCGTCGGCCTCCCCGCGCTGCGCATGCGTGGCCTGTACCTCGCGCTGCTGACCTTGATGGTGGCGGCGGCATTCCAGGTGGTGGTCAACGTGATCGGCTTTCCCGATGGCGGACCCGGCTTCGCCGGCCATGTCGTCAACGGTCAACGCGCGTTGATCGAACGGCCGTGGATCGCCGGCGGCGACGCCGCCTACTTCCGCTACACCGTGTTCTGGCTCGCGCTCGGCATGGCCTTGATCGAATGGCAGCGCGCCTCGATGCCAGGCCGCGCGTGGGCGCTGATCCGCAAGAGCGAGGCCGCGGCGATCGCCGCCGGCGTCAGCGTGCTGCGCTACAAAGC
>JAYVCL010000060.1:0-3620 GCA_043749975.1 Burkholderiales bacterium | reverse complement strand
TAATCAAACCGCAGCGGAAAGCGGTGTTCGCACATCTCCAGCGACATGAAATTGGCCATCGACTGCGGCGGCGTGCCGTTGATCAAGCCGTCACTGGCCTTTGTTGCGCCATAACCGCCGGGGTAAGGGAACACGCCGACAAAATAGTTCTTGCTGCGCGGATGGGTGCCGCTCACCGTCACGACACCGGTGGTGCCGAAAAATGCCGCCGGGGCTTTTTCGGGTATCACCTTGGACATAGCGCCAAACACCACATCAATTACCCGCCCAACCGGGTCTAGATAGCCACCCACCGGCGCTGGGTATTCAGCCGACAGCAGCGTGTTTTTGGGCAAGGTGAAATGAATTGGCCTGAAGGTGCCGCCATTGACCGGTACATCCGGGAATATGTGTTTGATGGCCACATAACACGACGACAGCGTGGTGTTGCGCGACATGTTCATCGGCCCGCGTGAAGTCGCTCCGGTGCCGGTGAAGTCAAAGAACATGTCTTCACCCTTGACCGTGATGGCCAGACGGATGGGAATCGGCGCATCCACAATGCCGTCATTGTCGAAATGGTCCTCGAAGCTGTAGGTGCCGTCGGCCAGTTCGCTGATGTAGGAGCGCATCTGGCGCTCCGAATACGCGATCATTTCATTCAGGCAGTCCGATAAAACCGGGCGGCCAAACTTCTTGACCAGCGCCTCAATTCCGCGCGTTCCCACCGAGAACACATTGGACATGGCGGCCAGGTCGCCCGCAATCTCGGTCGGCAGACGCACATTGGCCTTGAACATGCTTACCAGCGCCTTGTTGATCTTGCCTTCTTCATACAGCTTGACGGGCGGGATGATGATGCCTTCCTGATGAATTTCGGTGGCCTTGGGTGCCCAGCCGCCAGGCACATTGCCGCCAATGTCCATCCAGTGGCCAGTGGTCGCCATTACTGCAAAAAGTTCGCCATCGACAAACACCGGCGCAATCAACTGCACGTCCTGCAAATGGCTGCCACCGATGTAGGGGTCATTCAAGATCCACATATCACCGGGCTTAAAGCCACCGTCCTCAAGCGCCATTTCAATGACCTTTTGCACCGTGAATTGCATATACGCCAAAAACACCGGCAAACCATAACGGCCCTGGGCAATGGTCTCACCCGTGGTCGGGTGGAAGATGCCGTTGGCGCAGTCATTGGTTTCAGAAATGATGGGTGAGATGGCCGCGTGGATCAAATGCAGGTCCATCTCATCGGCGATTTGCTCCAGGCTGCCGCGCACCACGGCCAAGGTTACCGGGTTCATCATTTCACGTCCCTCACTTTCACTAATAGGTTGCCCTTGGCATCGACCGTCACATCCATGTCCGGTTCAACCACCGTTGTGGTATCGCTCTGCTCGACGATGGCCGGGCCCTCGAACTGCATGCCAGGCGCCAAGTCGTCGCGCAGATAGACCGGTGTATCGAACCAGCCATTGAAGTGCACAGGACGGCGGGAATTGGCGTGCGGTACGCCCGTTGCTGTTGAGTTGCTTTTGGGGAGCGCCGCGCTGGAGCGCCTGCCCACCGCGATGGTCCGCAAGTTGACGATCACCACCGGCATACCCACCAGCGTATTGCCAAAAGTCTCGCGGTAGACGTCGTTGAAAGCCAGCTCCAGCCGGGCGGAATCCCAATCCGCATCAATCATCACGCGCAGAGAATGAATTTGCCCGGCATACGCCATGTCTGCCGCATGGGTAATGGTGGTGGTGTCCACCGGCACCTGGCTTTCGTCAATCTGCTTTTGACCTTGCTGACGCTGGCGAGTGACAATATCGGCCAGTTCACCGGCACCGAGTTTGTCCAGGCGTTTTTCCAGTGTTTGGGAAATGTCATAGCGCAAGTCGGCGTAGACACAACCCAGGGCACATAACACGCCGGGGTACAGCGGCACCAGCATGGTGCTGATGCCCACCTCGCGAATCAGGGCGCCACCGTGCAGAGGCCCGGCGCCACCGAATGCCACCAAGGCAAAGTCGCGCGGATCGAGCCCGCGCTCGATCGACATCAAACGAATACGCCCGGCCATGCGCTGGTTGACCACAGCCAAAATGGCTTCGGCGGTCTGCTCCAGCCCCAGGCCCATTTTTTCGGCAAGGCGTTGCACTGCGGCGCGCGCCCCGGCAACATCCAGCGTGGAATCGGTACCGTTCATGGGGCTCGCCGGGTTGATGCGACCCAACACAATGTTGGCGTCGGTCACCGTGGGTTCGGTTCCACCGCGCCGGTACGCCACCGGCCCCGGCACCGCACCCGCGCTGCGCGGCCCGACCAGCAACATGCCGCCGCGGTCCAGGTGCGCAATGCTGCCACCGCCCGCGCCGATGGTGTGTACGTCAATCATGGGGAGGCGCAGCGGAATGCGGAAATCCAGATTGGTGCTTTCAGCCACGTTGGGCTCGCCGTTGATGACCACCGCCACGTCAAAACTGGTGCCCCCCATGTCGCCGGTGATGATGTGTGAAAAACCTGCCTCGGCCGCCAGCTGCGCCGCCGCCATCACCCCCGCTGCCGGGCCCGAGCGAACAATGTAAGCCGCGCGTTCAGCCAACTGGCGCAAGGGCGCCACGCCGCCGTTGGACTGCATGATGGCGACATCGCGCTCGTAACCCCAATTACTCAACTGGCGCGCCAGATTCTTGGCGTACCGCGCCACTAACGGCTGCAAATACCCCTGCACCACCGCTGTGCTGGTGCGCTCAAATTCGTAATACTCGCGCACCACTGACGTAGCGGCAACCAGTTCCCAGGCCGGGTTGATTTCCGCCAGAATGTCGCGGGCCAGCAATTCATGCGCCGGGTTGGCATAGGCGTGAAAAAAGGCGACGACGACTGATTCGACCTCAAGCGCCTTCAGCACCTGGCCAATGGCACGCAGGCCGGCCACATCCAGCGGCACCAGCACGTTGCCTTCAAAGTCCAGCCGCTCGCTGACCTCAAAACGCAAGTCGCGCGGCACCATGGGCTCATGCGTGCCTTCCAGCCCGTACATGTTTGGCCGGTCGCGTCGCCCAAGTTCCAGAATGTCGCGGAACCCTGTTGTAGTGATCAAGGCACATCGCGCGCCTTTGCGCTCGATCACCGCATTGGTGGCAATAGTGGTTCCGTGCAGGATGGCGTCGAGTTCATCCGCGGTGAGCCCTGCCGCCTTGAGCGAATTCAGCAGGCCGACGGACGGGTCGTGCGGCGTCGACGGCACCTTCAAAATAACGTGCGGCCGTTTCGCGTCGCCTGAAAAAAACAGGTCGGTGAAAGTTCCGCCCACGTCAATACCAACTATGCCTGCCATT
Source organism: Burkholderiales bacterium (assembly GCA_043749975.1). Classification (GTDB taxonomy): domain Bacteria; phylum Pseudomonadota; class Gammaproteobacteria; order Burkholderiales; family Burkholderiaceae_C; genus JANYJJ01. The sequence goes on along the minus strand of JAYVCL010000060.1, from coordinate 309 downwards.
ACGTCTCCTTCGGCTTAATGCCTTCATGTTTGCTCTGTGTCTCTTGTACATCGCTGATATACGCAGCTACGTGACGGTCCATGCGCCGCGCCGCGGCGTCGCCGTCACCCGCTCCGATAGCGTCCATCACGCGGCGGTGGGAGCGAATTACCGCATTGCGCACGTCAATAGAATTGAATCCGTCCAGATCGGTAGCTGCGTAAACCGACGGTGAAACCGCCGAGATAAACGCAATCAACAGCTCGTTGTGACTGGCGCGCACAACCTGAACATGCCAGTCCAGGTTGGCACGCACATAGGCTGGAAGGT
>JAYVCL010000059.1:0-19539 GCA_043749975.1 Burkholderiales bacterium | reverse complement strand
TCGCACATCTCGCCGCGCGACAAGGCCGAGATCCTGGCCCAGGCGCTGCCCTACATCCGCAAGTTCCACGGCAAGACCATCGTCATCAAGTACGGCGGCAACGCGATGACCGACCCGGCCTTGCAGCAAGACTTTGCCGAAGACGTGGTGCTGCTGAAATTGGTCGGGCTGAACCCGGTGGTGGTGCACGGCGGCGGCCCGCAGATCGAAGACGCGCTGGCCAAGATCGGCAAGAAGGGCACCTTCATCCAGGGCATGCGCGTGACCGACGACGAGACGATGGAAGTGGTGGAATGGGTGCTGGCCGGCCAGGTGCAGCAAGACATCGTCGGCCTCATCAACGTGGCCGGCGGCAAGGCGGTGGGCCTGACCGGGCGGGACGGCGGGCTGATCCGCGCGCGCAAGTTGAAGATGGTGGATCACAAAGACCCGAGCAAGGTGGTTGATGTGGGCAGCGTCGGCGAGATCGAGTCGATCGACCCGAGCGTGGTGATGGCGCTGCAAGACGACCAGTTCATCCCGGTCATCTCGCCGCTGGGTTTCGGCAGCAACAACGAAAACTACAACATCAACGCCGACGTGGTGGCGGGCAAGCTGGCCGAGGTGCTGAAGGCCGAGAAGCTGATCATGCTGACCAACATCCCCGGCGTGCTCGACAAGGCCGGCAAGCTGCTGACCAACTTGAGCGCGCGCGAGATCGACGAGCTGTTCGCCGACGGCACCATCAGCGGCGGCATGCTGCCCAAGATCGCCTCGGCGCTCGACGCGGCGAAGAACGGCGTCAACACCGTGCACATCATCGACGGCCGCGTGCCGCACGCGATGCTGCTCGAGGTGCTGACCGAGCAGGCTTACGGCACCATGATTCGGTCGCACTGAAAATGAATGTCAGCCGAATCGGGGTGGCTTGAGACCGAAACGATCGGCGCGGGTTGCCAAAAGCGTCACCGCGAGCACGCATGCCTCACGCGTGTGGTTGTTCGACCTCGACGACACCTTGCACGACGCGTCGCATGCCGCCCTCGGGTCGATCAACCTCGCGATGAGCGACTACGTCGCGACCCACCTTGAATTGTCGATCGACGCGGCCAGTGCGCTGCGCCAGCACTACTGGCGTCGCTACGGCGCGACCCTGCTCGGTCTGGTGCGCCACCACGGCGTGAAGGCGTCTCATTTCCTGGAACAGACCCACCGCCTGCCGGGTCTGGAAGACCGCTTGCGTTGCAGCGTGCACGACCGCGCCGCGCTCAAGCGCCTGCCCGGCCGCAAGTTCATCCTGACCAACGCGCCGCGCGCCTATGCGCTGCGGGTGCTCGACACGCTGCGGCTGGGTGGCTGCTTCGACGGCGTGCTTTGCATCGAAGACATGACCATGTTCGGCCAGCACCGGCCCAAGCCCGATGCGCGCATGTTGCGGCACCTGGCCGCGCGCTTGAAGGTGCCCGCGCACCGCTGCGTGCTGGTCGAGGACACGCTGGCTCACCAGCGCTCGGCGCGACGCGTCGGCATGCGCACCGTGTGGATGCAACGCTACCTGCGCAGCCCCGCGGCCGATCGCCAGAAAGCCACGGAAGTTGGTGTTCACCCTTGCCGCAAGCCCCCATACGTGTGTGCAAGAATCAAGCGGGTACAAACGCTCAGATCACTGTGGTGCACGCGCAATGACTTCCCGCTCTGACGACGTCCCGCAGGACGAACCCGAGGCCACCACAGACGACATCGAAACAGGCAGCCCCGCCGCCGCCGCGACCGCCCCCGCAGCCAGCAGCGCCGGTGCCGACACCACACCAGTTCGCAAGCGCCCCAAGCCCGGCGAACGCCGCGTTCAAATTTTGCAGACGCTGGCCGCGATGCTGGAGCAACCCGGTGCCGAGCGCATCACCACCGCCGCGCTGGCTGCCAAACTCGACGTGAGCGAAGCCGCGCTGTACCGTCACTTCGCCAGCAAGGCGCAAATGTTCGAAGGGCTGATCGAGTTCATCGAGCAAACCGTTTTCACACTGGCCAACCAGATCAACGAGCGTGAAACCTCGGGCGTCGTGCAGGCGCAAAAAGTCGTCACCGTGCTGCTTCAGTTCGGTGAAAAAAACCCGGGCATGACGCGCGTCATGGTGGGCGACGCGCTGGTGTTCGAGAACGACCGCCTGGTGACCCGCATGAACCAGTTTTTCGACCGCATCGAGTCGCAACTGCGGCAGAGTTTGCGCATGGCCGCCGAGTCGGCCGGGTCTGCCGCGCCAACCGTCGATGCGAACGCGCAAGCCTCGGTGATCACCGCCTTCGCGGTCGGCCGCCTGCAACGCTACGCGCGCTCCGGCTTCAAGCGCAACCCGACCGAGTACCTCGACGTCGCGATGCACTTGCTCATGGCCTGACTGCGGGTGACTGCAAGCGTCACCGCAGGCGATCGAACGCTGACCCTGTTGCCCGAGAAGGCGGCGTTGCTGGCCGACAGCGCCACCTTGCTGGTGGCCGATGCGCACATCGGCAAGGCGGTCAGCTTTCGAGCTTTGGGGGTGCCGGTGCCGCGCGGCACCACCACCGAGACCTTGGCTGGGCTCAGCACCCTGGTGGCGCGTCATGGCGTGCGGCGCATCGTCTTTTTGGGCGACTTTTTGCATTCGGCGCGATCGCATGCAACAGCCACCTTGGCCGCTGTGACGCGCTGGCGCAGTGCGCATGCCGCGCTCGAACTCACGCTGGTGCGCGGCAACCACGACGACCGCGCCGGCGATCCCCCATCGGCGCTCGGCATCGAGGCGGTGGACGAGCCGCTGCTGATGCATGGCCTGGCGCTGTGCCACCACCCGCAGGCCCGGCCCGAAGCCTATGTGCTGGCGGGGCACATCCACCCCTGCGTGAAGATCGCGGGCCGGGCGCGCGAACGTCTGCGCCTGCCGTGTTTCTGGTTCGGCGATCACGTAGGTGTGCTGCCGGCTTTCGGTGCTTTCACCGGCATGCATGCGGTTCAGCCGGCACCTGGTGATCGGGTGTTCGTGGTTGCGGGGGACTCGGTCGCCGCGCTGCCTTGATCGGGTGTTTGCGCTTGCGCGGGCAGCCCCGCCGCTACACTGCGCGATTCGATTTCAACGGCCTCGCGCGAGCCTCCAGCATGCCCACTTCCACCGACCCGCTGCTGCACCTGATCGCCCGCGCCGAAGCCCTGCTGCTGCGCCTAGAAACCGTCTTGCCGCACCCGCTGACCGCACCCGACTGGGCCGCTTCGATTGCGTTCAGGTATCGCAAGCGTGGCGGGTCGGGCCTGATCGAGCCGGTGCGCCATGTGGCGTCGATTCGCCTGGCCGACCTGGTCGAAGTCGAGCCGCAGAAAGAACGCCTGCTGCGCAACACCGAGCAATTCGTGGCCGGCTTGCAGGCCAACAACGTGCTGCTGACCGGCGCGCGCGGCACCGGCAAGAGTTCGCTCATCAAGGCCTGCCTGAATGAGTTTTCCGTGCGCGGACTGAGGCTGATCGAGGTCGACAAGACCGACCTGGTCGACCTGCCCGACATCGTCGACCTGGTGGCCGAGCGGCCCGAACGCTTCATCGTGTTTTGCGACGACCTGAGCTTCGACGAAGGCGAGCCCGGCTACAAGGCGCTGAAGTCGATCCTCGACGGTTCGATCTCGCAGGCCTCGGACAACGTGCTGATCTACGCCACCAGCAACCGGCGTCACCTGCTGCCCGAATACATGGCCGACAACCTGACCTACAAGCACCAGGAAAACGGCGAGGTGCACCCCGGCGAGGTGGTGGAAGAAAAGATTTCGCTCAGCGAACGCTTCGGCCTGTGGGTCAGCTTCTACCCGTTCAGCCAGGACGAATACCTGGCCATCGTGGCGCAGTGGCTGCGTGGCTTCGATGTGGCTGAAGACGCCATCGCCGCCGCCCGGCAAGAGTCGCTGGTGTGGGCGCTGGAACGCGGTTCGCGTTCCGGGCGGGTCGCGTTTCAGTTCGCGAAAGACTACAGCGGAAGACACCGCACGTGATCGACGCATCACAGGCCATCGAGCGCACGCCGGTAGATGTCGCGGTGGGGGTGTTGATCGATGCCCAGGGCCGCTTCCTGCTGACCTCGCGCCCTGCGGGCAAGGTCTATGCCGGTCACTGGGAATTTCCCGGCGGCAAGCTGGAGCCCGGCGAGACGGTGGAGCAGGCATTGCGGCGCGAACTGCATGAAGAACTGGGCATCGACATCGCCGCGGTGCAAGCGTGGAAGATCGAGCTGATGGACTACCCGCATGCGCGAGTGCGGCTGCACTTCTGCAAGGTGTTCGAGTGGGCCGGCAGTTTCGAGATGCGCGAGCAACAAAGCATGGCCTGGCAGACCTTGCCGGTGACCGTTGCGCCGGTGCTGCCCGGCACGGTTCCGGTGCTGCGGTGGTTCGCGCAAGAGCGTGGGTTCGAAGGCGCAACCCACCAGGCCTGATTGCTACACTCGACCGCATGAATTGGCTCGACGAAGTGAACTGGGACGCACAGGGCCTGCTGCCCGTGATTGCGCAGGAAGTCGGCAGCAACGACGTGTTGATGTTCGCCTTCATGAACCGCGACGCGTTGATGAAAACGGCCGAGCTGGGCCAGGCGGTGTATTGGAGCCGTTCGCGCAGCCGGTTGTGGCACAAGGGCGAAGAGTCGGGCCACATTCAAACCGTGCATGAGATGCGGCTCGACTGCGACAACGACGTGCTGCTGCTCAAAGTCACGCAGACGGGGCACGCGCCGGGTGAGGCTGGCATTGCCTGCCACACCGGCCGACACAGTTGTTTCTTCCAGCTTTACAAGGACGGCGCGTGGCACATCACCGAGCCGGTCTTGAAAGACCCGCAGTCCATCTACAAATAGGCGTCACGTATGAATAGCAACGACACACTGGCCCGCCTGGCCGAAGTGATCGAGGAACGCAAGGGCGGCGACCCTGGCAACAGCTATGTGGCGCGTCTGTTCCACAAGGGCACCGACGCGATCCTGAAAAAGATCGGCGAGGAAGCGACTGAAACCGTGATGGCGGCCAAAGACGGGGACCGGCAAAAGATCGTCGGCGAGGTGGCCGACCTGTGGTTTCACACCCTGCTGGCGCTCAGCGCATTCGACTTGAAACCCGCCGATGTGCTGGCCGAACTGGAACGCCGCGAAGGCTTGTCCGGACTGGAAGAATTTGCGGCCCGCAAGGCGCAACAACGCGAAGGAGAAGAGCGATGAACGAAGTGATTTCAGCCGACGGCTCGGTCCACGACGAGCACCAGAATTTGACGCTGTTGACCCATGTGCTGTACGGCTTGCACACCCTGTCGTGGTTTTCTGCCGGCATCTTCTCGGTCATCGCGATCATCATCAACTACATCAAGAAGCCCGACCTGCCGAACGACTTTTTCAGAAGCCACTTTCGGTGGCAGGCGCGCAGCTTCTGGTTCACCTTGCTGTGGCTGGCGCTGGCCTCGCCGCTGTGGATCATCGTGATCCCCGGCTGGATCGCCTACATGGCGATCGGCCTGTGGTACCTGTACCGCTTCATCCGCGGCTGGTGGAATTTTGCCGAGCGCAAGCCGATGCCTGTGCCGGCTGTTTGAGTTGCAGCCCGCCATGAGCTCCAACCCTGATTGCTTGTTCTGCAAAATCATTGCGGGCCAGATTCCCAGCCGCAAGGTCTATGAGGATGATGAACTTTTCGTCTTTCACGACATCCATCCGTGGGCGCCAGTGCATTTTTTGATGGTGCCAAAGCAGCACATCGCCACGTTGTCCGATGTGGGCGCCGAACACGAACGCGTGCTCGGCAAGATGCTGGCGCTGGCACCGAAGCTGATGCTGGAACTGGGGGTGACGAATGGGTTTCGCAGCCTCGTCAACACCGGCAAGGACGGCGGGCAAGAGGTGTATCACCTCCACATGCACGTCATGGGCGGCCCCAGGCCCTGGCTGAAGGGCTGACCTAGAATCGTCGTAACTGTCGTCAGGAGAAAAGTCATGGGTTCATTCAGCGTTTGGCATTGGCTCATCGTGCTGCTGATCGTGGTGCTGGTGTTCGGCACCAAGAAGCTGAAAAATATCGGGGCTGACCTGGGCGGAGCCGTCAAGGGCTTCAAGGACGGTGTGAAAGACGGCGGTGCCAGTGCCGACGCATCGGCCGCTTCGGCCGCCAACCCGCAGGTGACTGCCAAGCAGGCCAGCGACGCCAACACCGTCGACGTGGAAGCCAAGACGCGGTCGTGAGCCTGAGCCGATTGGCGGAGTGCGTGGGCGGTTCCCCCATCCCGGCCTTCCCCCGAGAGGGGAAGGAGCAGATGGTGCGCTGCGCGCATGACACATGATTGATTTCGGGTTTGACAAGATTGCGCTGATCGGCGCTGTGGCGCTCATCGTCATCGGCCCTGAAAAGCTGCCGCGAGTGGCTCGCACCGTGGGCCACCTGATCGGCAAGGCGCAGCGCTATGTGTCCGACGTGAAAGCCGAGGTCAGCCGCTCGATCGAACTCGAAGAGCTGAAGAAGATGAAGAGCACGTTTGAAGACGCGGCCCGCGATGTGGAGCAAACCGTCTCCAGCGAAATTCACCAGACCAGGTCTGATCTGAACAGCAGTTGGAACGACAACTCGACGCTGTTGCCGCACAACAGCGGCCAGCATGACGACCTGACGCCGCCACTGGAATACAAGCACCCGAAAAAGCACTGGCGCCTGAAGCGCGGTGCCATGCCGCAGTGGTACAAGCAGCGCAACGGCATTCGGGGCAAGGCGCAGTCGGGCGCGGCGCGGGTGGCGCGCTTTCGGCCGCCGCGCGTTCCATGAGCGCTGACAACCCCAAGCCGGATGAACTCGCGGGCACCGAGCAGCCTTTCGTCACCCACCTGGTGGAGTTGCGAGACCGGCTGATTCGCGCCGTCGTGGCGGTCGGCATCGGCTTTGCCGTGCTGTGCATCTGGCCCGGCCCGGGACAGCTTTACGACCTGCTGGCCGCGCCGCTGGTGGCGCAGTTGCCACCGGGTGCCACGCTGATCGCCACCAATGTGATCTCACCGTTCGTGGTGCCGCTGAAGATCACGTTGATGGCGGCGTTCTTGCTGGCCCTGCCCGTGGTTCTTTATCAAGTCTGGGCCTTCGTGGCACCGGGCCTGTACACGCACGAGAAAAAACTGGTGCTGCCCTTGGTGGTCTCCAGCACCTTGCTGTTTTTGGTCGGCGTGGCGTTTTGCTATTTCTTCGTGTTCGGCCAGGTGTTCAAGTTCATCCAGGGCTTCGCGCCCAAGAGCATCACGGCGGCACCTGACATCGAGGCCTACCTGGGCTTCGTGCTGACCATGTTCATTGCTTTCGGTGCCGCCTTCGAGGTGCCGGTGGTGGTGGTGGTGCTGGCGCGCATGGGGCTGGTGAGCATCGACAAGCTCAAGGCGTTCCGCAGCTACTTCATCGTGATCGCGTTCATCATCGCCGCCGTCATCACACCGCCCGACATCGTTTCGCAACTGGCGCTGGCGATCCCGATGTGCATCTTGTACGAAGTGGGCATTTGGGCGGCGCAAGTTTTCATCAAGCACACCAAAGCGCCGGAAGAAACTGCGGCGTCGTAACGGGCAGCACTGCGCCGGTCACTGCTCTTTCTGCAATTGCACCTTCGGCCGTTGCGCCACGGTCACCTTCAATTCCAGCGCCTTGTCGCCGCGCTGCACGCTGATGGTGGCAGGCAACTGCGGTTTCAGCGAGGCCACTGCGTTGAGCAGTTGCGAGGTGTTGTTGACCGACGTGTCGGCCACTTTCACCACCACATCGCCAGGCCGCAGACCGCCGTCGCTGGCAGGGCCGTTTTGCAGCACGCCCGTGATCAGCACGCCTTCCTTGACCGGCAGATTGAAGGTGGCGGCGATTTCGGGCGTCAGGTCGCGCGGCTCCACACCGATCCAGCCGCGTGTGACCATTCCGTCCTTGATCAGGCTTTCCATCACTTGCCGCGCCGTGTTCACGGGAATCGCAAAGCCGATGCCCATGCTTCCGCCGGTGCGCGAGTAGATGGCGGTGTTGATGCCCAGCAGGTTGCCATTCGCGTCGACCAGGGCGCCGCCCGAATTGCCGGGGTTGATGGCCGCGTCGGTCTGGATGAAGTTCTCGAAGGTGTTGATGCCCAATTGGCTGCGGCCCAGCGCGCTGACGATGCCCGAGGTCACCGTTTGCCCGACGCCGAACGGGTTGCCGATGGCCAGAACCACGTCGCCCACCTGCAGGTTGTCGGTGCTGCCGAAGGTGATGCTGGGCAGTTTGTCGAGCTCGATCTTGAGCACGGCCACATCGCTGTCGGGGTCGGTGCCGACGACCTTTGCATGCGCCTTGCGGCCGTCGGTCAACATCACCTCGATGTCATCTGCACCGTCGACCACGTGGTTGTTGGTGAGCAAGAAACCTTCCGGCGACACGATCACGCCGGAACCCAGCCCGACCTGGGCCTGCTGCTGTCGGCCCGGGTCGCCAAAAAAGCGCCTGAAGTTGGGGTCGTTCGCGTGCGGGTTGCGCGCCGGAATTTTGCTGGCGGTGATGCTGACCACCGCAGGCGAAGCACGCCGCGCCGCGGCGGCGTAGCTGATCGGCGCGCCGCTGGCCGCCACCACCGGCAGCACGCCGGGTGCGACGGTGCTGATCGACACGACGCTGGGCAGCACGCTGCCCTGGCGGCGCGAAACCCAGTCGGGTTTGAGCGTGCTGACCACAAACAGCACCGCCACGGCCACGGTGACCGCTTGAGAGAAAATGAGCCAGGTTTTGCGCATGAAAGTGATTTGAAATGGTCTCGCGTACCGAATTGGATTCGCACCTGCACACCCTGCTGGAGGTGGCACGTTTTCGGGATTATGGGCCGAATGGTTTGCAAGTTGAGGGCAAAGCCGAGGTCTGCAAGATCGTCAGCGGGGTCACCGCCAGCCTGGCCCTGATCGAGGCTGCCATCGACGCAGGTGCCGACGCCGTGCTGGTGCACCACGGCCTGTTCTGGAAGGGCCATGATGGCCGCGTGACGGGCTGGCTGAAGCAGCGCCTGCAGCGGCTGCTCGCGCACCAGATCAACCTGTTTGCCTATCACCTGCCGCTGGACGCGCATCCAAGCCTGGGCAACAACGCGCAGTTGGGCCTGCGCATGGGCTTGACAGCCGACGCCCGCTTCGGCGAGCAAGAGCTGGGGTTCATCGGCTCACTGACCGAGCCCAGCAGCGCCAGCGCGTTGGCCGCGAGGCTGCGGCAGGAACTGGGCCGCACGCCGACCCTGGTCGAGGGTGACGGCCGCCCGCTGCGCCGCCTGGCCTGGTGCACCGGTGGCGCGCAGTCTTACTTCGAGGCCGCCATTGCGGCGGGGGCCGACGCCTTCGTCACCGGCGAAATCTCCGAGCCGCAGGCCCATTACGCGCGTGAAACCGGCGTCGCCTTCATCGCTTGCGGCCACCACGCCAGCGAGCGATATGGTCCCGCCGCCCTTGGCGCGCATGTGGCGCAGCGCTTCGCTGTGGAACATCGTTTCATCGAGATCGAGAACCCGGCGTGACATCGGGGCAGGACGACGTATGTCGTCGGCCTGGGGGTGCCCTCAAACCGACAAATCGCAACCCGGCAGCAACTGGATGAAGGCGCTCAGCGCCTGTTCCGGGTCGATGCGGTCGCGATTGTCAAGCGGGTCCAGCGCCTCGTGCTCGCAATAGCCGGCCTGCCATTGCGCGAACAGGCGCGGCGTTGCCGCAGCCGCGTCGTGCAGCACACGGAACGAGCAGTGGCGCGGGTCGCGCTCGATGCGGCCCGCCAAGTCGTGCACCGCCTCGGGTGTGCCTTCGATCAACTGGCAGAAGCGTTCGCCGTCGAACACCAGCGCGCCGCTGATCCCAAGGCTGCGGTTGCTGGCCCGAGACTGGCGCAAAATCAGGCTCACTGCATCCAGCGGCATGTCCGGTGCGAGCCGGCTGATGTACACGAACCGTTGTATCGGCGGATCAAACGTGATCGGGCTGGGTGACATGGCTACGGTAGGTTAACGGGAGCGAGCAGCCATGCAATGTATCGACGCCGCGGCCTTGGCGATGTGTCGTATGACACAACAGGCGCCGGGCTTGCCGGCCATGACCCGGCGATGACCCGGCCATGACCGACGTGCCCTGCAACCAGTGCCCGCTGCGCGCATTGCCGCTGTTCGTGCCCTACGAGCCGGGCGATCTGGCGCTGATCCAATCGCTGAAAAAGCGCCAGGTCGGCCTGCGGGCCGGCGAAACCATCATTCATGAAGGGCAGGCCGACGCGCCGCTCTACACGTTGTTTTCGGGTTGGGCGTTTCGCTTCAAGACGCTCAGCGACGGGCGTCGGCAGATCCTGAATTTTCTGCTGCCGGGCGACTTCATCGGCGTGCAGCAAAAGATGACCGATGCGTCGCCGCACGGCGTCGAAGCGCTCAGCGATGTGCGGATGTGCGTGTTCCAGCGCGACGCGCTGTGGGAGCTGCACCGCGCCGCGCCGAGCATCGGATTCGACATCACCTGGCTGGCGGCGCAGGAAGAATCCTTGATCGACGACAACCTGCTGTCGGTGGGGCGGCGCAGCGCCGAAGAGCGCATTGCCAGCTTGCTGATCCTGCTGTTCAAGCGCACGGCGGCGTTGCTGCCGAACGGCGGCCACAACAGCGGCGGCGACGGTGGCAATGGTGCCACCCAGGGCGTGCCGTTTCCTTTGACGCAGCAGCACATTGCCGACAGCCTGGGCTTGTCGCTGGTGCACACCAACAAGACCCTGCGCAGGCTGGAGCGCCGCGGGCTGCACCGCATCGAAGGCGGCGTGCTGTTTCTGCGCGACGTCCATGCGCTGGCGCGGCTCGCCGACCTGTACGGTGACGGCAAGCCGAGCTCGAGGCCGCTGATCTGACCTGCTGCGGCCGCCCCGCTTGCCGCGCCGCGATTGATCCCGTAGGCTGGAGGCTGTGCGCCACCCAGGAGGATCGTCATGCCGTCCAGCCACCCCACCGCGATGCCGGGCGCCGGCTTGGCCGCCGCTGCGGCCGACATCGCGAAGATTCGCAGCCTGGCCTTCGTCGGCCAAACCGCTTCTGGCAAGACCAGCCTGATTGAGGCCTTGCTGGTTCAGGCCGGGGCCATTGGCGCGCCCGGCAGCCTCGAACGCGGCAGCACGCTGTGCGACTTCGACCCGCTGGAACGGCGCGCGCAGCACTCGCTGAAATCGGCCGTGGTTCACTTCGAGCACCACGGCACGCGCATGCACCTGATCGACACGCCCGGCGTGGCCGACTTCGTGGGCCAGTCGATGACGGCGCTGGAAGCTGTCGACACCGCAGCGGTCGTCATCAACGCCCAGGCGGGTGTCGAGATGATGACCGTGCGCATGCTCGACTGGGCCGAGCAGCGCCGGCTGTGCCGCCTCGTCATCGTCAACAAGATCGACGCGCAGGGCGTCGACCTGGCCGCCCTGGTGGCCGAAATTCAGGCCGCGTTCGGCAAGGAGTGCCTGCCTTTGAACCTGCCCGCCGCAGGCGGCACGCAGGTGGTGGATTGCTTTTTCAGTCGTGATCAATCGACGCCCGCATCGCCCGCATCGCCGCCCGCCCCGCAGCCGGATTTCTCGTCGGTCGAGCAAGCCCACCGGGCGCTGGTCGAACAGGTGGTCGAGGTCGATGCGGCCTTCGTCGAGCGTTACCTGAACGACGGCGACGTGGACGCCGGCGAGTTGCATGCCCCGCTGGAACAGGCGCTGCGTGAAGGCCATCTGATCCCGATCTGCTTCGTGTCGGCGCGCAACGGTGCCGGCGTGGCCGAGCTGCTCGACGTGATCGACCGCCTGCTGCCCAATCCGCTCGAAGGCAACCCGCCTCAATTCTTCAAGGGTGAGGGTGCAGCCGCGAAAGAACTGCATGCCGTGCCCGACGCCAGCCAGCACGTGATCGCGCATGTGTTCAAGGTCACGGTCGATCCCTACGTGGGCAAGATGGGCGTCTTCCGCATTCACCAGGGCACGGTCACGCGCGACAGCCAGCTCTTCATCGGCGATGGGCGCAAGCCGTTCAAGGTGGGGCACCTGTTCATGCTGAAGGGCAAGGAACACGTCGAGGTGTCGCGCGGCCTGCCGGGCGATATCTGCGCCGTGGCCAAGGTCGACGAAATGCATTTCGACGCGGTGCTGCACGACGCGGCCGAAGACGACCATCTGCACCTCGCGCCACTCGACTTCCCGGTGCCGGTGCACGGCCTGGCCATCGAGCCGAAGCGGCGTGGCGACGAGCAGCGCATGTGGGAGGTGCTGCAAAAGCTGATCGATGAAGACCCCTGCCTGAAGGTCGAGCACGTGGCCAGCACCAACGAGACCGTGGTGGTCGGCCTGGGCGAGTTGCATCTGCGCACCTTGATCGACCGCATGCAGGAGACCTACAAGTGCGAGCTCATCACCCGGGCGCCGCGCATCGCCTACCGCGAAACCATCACCACGCCGGCTGAGGGCCACCACCGCCACAAGAAGCAAAGCGGCGGCGCGGGGCAGTTCGGCGAGGTGTTTTTGCGCATCGAGCCGCTGGCGCGCGGGGCCGGCTTCGAGTTCGTCGACCAGGTCAAGGGCGGCACCATTCCGCACCAGTTCATTCCTGCGGTCGAGAAGGGCGTGCGCCAGGTGCTGGACAGCGGCGTGATCGCGGGCTACGGACTGCACGATGTGCGGGTGATCGTGTACGACGGCAAGCACCACAGCGTGGACTCGAAAGACATCGCCTTCGCCACCGCCGGGCGCAAGGCGTTCATGGACGCGGTGCGCAAAGCCGGCCCCATCGTGCTGGAGCCCATCGTCAAGGTCGAGATCAGCGCGCCCGAGCACAGCGTGGGCGACATCACCGGTGATTTATCGGCCAAGCGCGGTCAGGTCAACGGCACCCACGCCGGTGTGATTGCCGACAGCCAGTCAGCGCGCTCGGGCCGCATGACCGTCAACGCCGTGGTGCCGCTGTCTGAGCTGAACGGCTACCAGGCCCGCCTGAACGGCCTGACCGGCGGGCAGGGCCGCTACACCTTGGCGATGAGTCACTTCGAGGCGGTGCCGCCATCGGTGCAGCAGCAATTGATGGGGCAACACCGGGTCAAGGACGACGAATAGTTCAGCGCGGCGCTGCCGGCGTTCGGCTTGCGCGCTGTTCGGCGACGATCCACTCGTCGAGCAACTGCTGCAACACGTTCAGCGGCACCGCCCCGTGATCGAGCACGGCCATGTGGAAGCGGCGCAGGTCGAAGCGGTCGCCCAAGGCGGTGCGCGCACGCTCACGCAACTCGATGATCTTGAGTTGGCCGATCTTGTAGCCCAGCGCCTGGCCGGGCCAGACGTAGTAGCGGTCGACCTCGGCAGTGATGTCATCGCGCGCGACGCCGGTGCGCTCGGTCATCCAGTCGATGGCCTGCTGGCGCGTCCAGCCCAGGGCGTGGATGCCGGTGTCCACCACGAGCCGGGCTGCGCGCCAGATTTCCATGCGCTGCTGACCGAACTTGGCGTGCGGATCGGTGTACAGCCCGAGTTGCTCGCCGAGACCTTCGGCGTACAGCGCCCAGCCCTCGCCATAGGCCACGTACCAGGCACTGCGACGAAACTTCGGCAGTGCCCCGAGTTCGAGCGCGCGTGCGGTTTGCAGGTGGTGACCGGGCACCGCTTCGTGCAGGAACAGCGCTTCCATTTCCCAGATGGGCCGCGTCTTCAATGCCACCACGTTCGCATTGAACCAGCCCGGGCGCGAACCGTCGGCGGCCGGCGAGTCGTAGAACTCGGGCTGGCCTTCGCCCCGGTGGGGGTCGATCGCGCGGATGCCGTAGGTCGCGCGTGGCAGTTCGGCAAACAGCTTGGCCAGTTCGGGGTCGACACGCTTGGCGATGTCGCGGTACCCGGCCAGTAACTCGGCGGCTGAGGTGTAGAAGAATTTCGGGTCGGTGTTCAGAAACTCCACGTACTGCACGAAGCTGCCCTCGAAGCCGCTGCGCTTCATCGTGCCTTCCATGTCGGCGCGCAGCCGGGCGACTTCTTTCAGGCCCAGGTCGTGGATGGCCTGCACGGCCATGTCGGTGGTGGTTTGCTCGCGCACGGCATAGGCATAGACCGCTGCACCGCCGGGGTAGCTGCTCATGGCACCACTGTCGGGGCTGCGCGGCAGCAGATCGTCGACAACGAAGCGGCGCAATTCGCGCAAGGCAGGTTGCACCTGATCGTTCAGTGCGCGTTCGCCGGCGGTGGCAAGTTCGGCGCGCTTCTCAGGCCCGATGTCGCTGTTCGGCGTCGTCAGCAATTCCTTGAAGGGCGCGAACAGCGGGCTCTGTCGGGCATCGTCGGCCAACTGGGCTTCGATCTGCCCGGGCACACGCGCCAGTGAGCCCTGGTGCGTCACCCAGCCCAGCCGCGCCCCTTCTTTGAGCAGCGCAACATCTTGCTGCACGCGGGCCGGGTAGGCTGCCATGCGTGCCAGCAAGGTGCGCACCTGGGCTTCGGTGCGTAGCGGCATCTCTTTCATCACCTCGCTCAGGTCCAGGTGAATCCCTTGCATGGCCGACAGCACGCGCGTGCGCAGCACCGGAAACTGCTGCGCCTCCACATTCATCTGCTGCTGCTGCACGAAGACGCCGTGCGACACACGGTCAACACCGGTCAGCCTGTCGCGCGGGATGCGCTGCGCCCGCGCCAGCATCTCGCGCGCATGTGCGTCCCGTTGCGCGATGGCGGCTGCACTGTTGTCGGTCCACTGGCTGTCGAAGCGGTGGTCGCCCAGCGAGGTGGCCCACTCGGGATGGTTGCGCATCGTCCATTGCCAGTCCTCGTCGAAAAGCGCGTTCAGTTGCTTGGCCGGTGAGGTCGGTGCGGCAGCGGCCGAGCCGGCGAGGCACACGCTCAGGCTGAGGCCCAGCAGTGCGTGGCTGGCAGTTCGCGCGAACAGGTGGGCGGCGGGGTGAATCGACATGGTGAACCTCGGCAAGTCGGCGCGCAGCTTAGCAGCGACACATGCCGTCACAGCGGTGTTGTCGATCACACTCACAGCGACAATCTGAAGATGATTGCCTTGCCATCTCGCCCACCTTCATCCCCTCCCGCGTCCCGACGGCCTGTGTTGGCCATCACGCAGGGCGATGTCTGCGGCATCGGGCCCGAGATCATCGCGAAGTTCTTTCGCACGCCGGATGCTGGTGGCTGTTTTGTGGTGGGCGACGTGGCGGTGATGCGCCGCGCTGCCGCCTGGACCGGTGGCATGCTGGCGGTCGCCCGCATCGACACGCCGGCCGACGTGGGTCGGTTGCCTGTGCCCTGCCTTGCGGTGCTGCAGGCGCGCAGCCTGCCGGCGGATTTGCTGCAAGCGCCCATCGGCCGGGTGGACCCGCGAGCCGGTGCTGCCGCTGCACGCTGCATCGAGCAGGCGGTGGCTTTGGCACTGACACATCAGGTGTCGGCCATCGTGACGGCACCGATCCACAAGGAAGCGCTGGCTGCTGCGGGGGTCGCGCACCCAGGCCACACCGAGATGCTGCAAGCACTGGCGGCGCTGCCGGGCCAGGCACCGCCGGCCGTGCGCATGATGCTCGCCAACGACGAGTTGCGCTGTGTGCTGGTGACCATTCACATGTCGTTGCGAGCCGCCATCGATGCTGTCACGTTCGAGGCGGTGCTCGGCACGCTGCGCATCGCCCACCAGGCGGCACCCGCCTGGGGCCAGATCCGGCCGCGCATCGCCGTGGCCGGCTTGAACCCGCATGCAGGCGAAGGCGGTTTGTTCGGGGACGAAGAACTCAGCATCATCGCGCCAGCCGTTGCGGCAGCGCGCGCCGAGGGCATCGATGCACACGGCCCATTCGCGCCCGACACGGTCTTCATGCGCGCCCGCCACAGCCCAGACCATCCCGGTGAATTCGACCTCGTGGTGGCGATGACCCACGATCACGGGTTGATCCCGGTGAAGTACCTCGGCGTCGAGCACGGCGTCAACGTGACCCTGGGCCTGCCCTTCGTGCGCACCAGCCCTGACCACGGCACGGCGTTCGACATCGCGGGCACCGGCCGGGCCGATGCTTCCAGCCTGATCGCAGCCGTGCGGATGGCGCGGCGTCTCGGAGCGCGGTAGCGCCAACCTTACAGTTGACTCGGCAGCTTCAGCGCGGCCAGTTGCTTGCGTGCCCGCGTGGTGGCGCGTTCCATCAGGTAGGCGCTTTCGACCGCGCGCAAGCGTCCCGTCTCGCACATGCGGGCCAGCATGCGCGAGGTGAGCGAAAGGGTTTCCTGCTGCGTGCGCCCGTGGGTGAAGACGAAGAAGCCGCGCGCCGGGCTGACATAGCTCAGGCGCACTTTTTGCCAACTGTCCTTCAGGTGCATCTGGTAAGCGAAACCCACGCGCACATGGTCCATCAAGGCGGGGCCGTGCGCGGCGATCGACGAGTCGGCGGCCACCAGGTCGAGGTTGATGTCCAAGCCGTGCTCGATCGCGGTCGGGCCACTGTCGCTGTCGCCGTGGGTGTCGGCGGGGGTGTCCGTTGCGTCGGAGCCGAGGTCGATGTCGAGTTTGCCGGCCCAGTCGATCGTGCTCTCTGCAACCAGCCCGACCTGCTTTGCCTCGGTGGCGGAAAAACGATGCTCGATCTGTGCTTCGGGCATCTCCGGCAGAGGGTCGGACCGCGACAACTCGTCCTGGCCCGGAACGCCAACCGCGAAGATGGCTTCGAGCTGCTTGACGAGCATGTTGTAGTCGAGCTCGCTGATCGCCGTGGTCTTGAGCGACTCGGCGTGCGAGGGCAGCAGCTTGCCGAAGAACTCTTTCTGCGCCGCGTCGGGCCAGCCGATCAGCTTGAGGCCTTCGTTCAGGTCCTTCATCAACCCTGGCAACTGCATCAGGAAGCGCTTGCGCATCGGCAGCGATCCCTTGGGTTGCACACTCATGACCAGTTCGACGCCGACTTGGCGCAAGCGCCTGGCCCGGGTCGCGTCGGCCGCCGGGCTTCTGGCTGTCAGCACCAGCGCCTGGCTCCACACCTGCGACAGGAAGTCGCGCAGGTAGGCGTGCATCGGCACCGGCACCAGCGCCTGCTGCAACTGCAGCATGTAGCGTTGCTGGATGCGCAACTCGGATTCCTTGCCCTCGAGCAAGCTGGCCGCGCCGTTGGTCTTGGCTTCGACCTGGGTCTGGCTGGCAATGAAGGCTTCCAGCGAACCGAGCTTGGCGCTGTAGAGGTCGACCTGGTCGAAATCGCCTTCGACGATTTCTTGCACCAGTTCGCGCACGCGCTCCAAAAACTGTTTGCCCGGACCGGCATCGAAATCCTCGAAGGCGCAGGCCAGCGAGGCAATGCGGTTGACGAAGCGGCGCACCGGGTGCCGGCGCGATGAGAAGAAGCTGGCGTCTACCAGGGCCACGCGCAGCACCGGCAGTTGCAGGCGGGCGATCTGGCGCGCCATTTGGGGCGGCACGCGGCTGTCAGACAGAATTTGGTCGAACAGGCTGCCCACCACGTCGATCACCATGTGGTCGAGCTTGCCGGTGGAGGCCTGCAACAGCTCTTCGCGGTGGGCGCGGATCAGGTTCACCGCCATCAGGCCGGTGATGTCTTCACCGTAGCCCACGCGCTCGGTGTCGCCGCCACTCAGCGGACTGCCGCCGGTGGTCTGGCCGCGGCCTCGGCGGCCCTCGTTGGGCCCCGGGCGCGCGCGTGAATTGAAGCCGATCGCATCGCTTCGGCTGCGACCCGTGGGGCCGAATCCGGCGGCTGAACTGGCCGCCGCTGCCGCCGCTTGCAAGTCGCCCGGACGGCTGGCCAGAAAAGTCAGCCGACGCAGCAGGTTCATCAGCTCAGCGTCCGAGGTCGAGCCCGGCCCGCGCTCGTCGTAGGCCTGGACTTTGTGCGCGCTTGCACGGTGAACCGGCGCGCGCAGGCCCGCCGCTTCGGTGCGGGCGGCACCACGGGCCGCAACACCCTTGCCCTTGCCACTGAGTGGGCGACGGGTGCCGGAGTCGCGCTCTTGTTCGTGCTCCTGAGCGTCCTCCAGACCGTCACCCAGATCGGTGGCGTGAGCGCCGCTGGGCTGGGCGTCTTCACGCAGGCTGTCGTAACCGGATTGGTAGCCCGGCAGCAGGTTGCCAGGCCCGTCCACGGTTTTGAGCGTCAGGCTCACCGGCTTCACTCCACGCGACTGAAGGTTGCCGACGATGGCCGAGTAGCAAGCGGGCATCGCCTGTGCCATCGCCAGACCGAACTCGCGCGCCAGCAGCTTGCGTCCTTCGGGGTCATCCGTTGCGGCTTCTATCGCGCGGTAGGTGGCCATGCCGATGACGTCGGGACGCAGCGGGTTGCGATCCTCGTCGGCCCGGCCCAGCCCGATCACCGTGCCCATGTAGGCGGCCATGTCGCGCAACTCGGCCTCGCAGGCGTGAGAGATCTGCTGGCCAATGCGTTCGGAAAACATGCGTTCTTCGATTTCCCGGTCTTCTACCAGGCTCAAGCTCTGCCAGTTGGTGGCCGCCTGTTTGCGGCGCGCGCCGTCGCGTGGCGCGGTGTCTTCGCGCACCTTGGTGCCGAGGACTTCGTTGAAGGTCAGATTCAGCGTGCCCATCTTTCGGCGCAACTCGATGTGCATGCTCAGCATCAAGTCGCGCTCGGCAATCCGGGTCGCCGATTGCGACTGCGTTCCCATGCCCGTCGCGACCTTTTCAGCCACAGCGGCGGCGGTGTCGGTGACGTGGCGAAGCGCTGCCTCCAGGGCGGCGGGAAGTCGCGAATCGGTGGAATTCATCAGGTGTTGGGCAAGACCCTGTCTCGGTGGCTCCCGGGCTTGCTCCGTGCTGCTGTGCACAAAGTATCGCTCCAAACAGAAGAAGGCCGCGCTGCTTCACAGCGCGGCCCTGGGCACAAGTCGAGACCGGCGTCGCAGCAACGCGACGCCGGTCGGACTATTTCTTCAGTGAGTCGCGAATTTCACGCAACAAGACCACGTCTTCGGGTGCGGTCACCGGGGTCACCGGGGTTGCGCGCTTGAGGCGGTTCATCTGTTTGATCATCAGGAAAATGATGAAGGCCAGAATGATGAAGTTGATCGCCACGGTGATGAAGTTGCCGTAGGCAAATACCGCGCCGGTCTTTCTGGCCTCGATCAAGGTCGTGGCCGTTTGTCCGGCCAGCGGAATGAAGCGGTTCGAGAAGTCGAGACCCCCGAAAACCATGCCCACCAAAGGCATGATCAGGTCGCTGATCATCGAATCCACGATCTTGCCGAACGCGGCACCGATGATCACGCCGACCGCGAGGTCGACGACGTTTCCTTTGAGTGCGAACTCTTTGAACTCCGCAGCGAATGTCATGGGGATCTCCTCGTTGGTATGTTGTCGAAACGGCACGTTGCGCATCATGCAGGCAACCCGCCGAACGCAGTATTACGGCTGAATCTGACAAGTCAAGTGAGCCCTTGCCTGCGGCCACATGAGCCGGTGATTGGGTCACGCGAGTGTGGCGCGTGCGCCGCTGCGATGTGAAGGCGTCGGCGGCAGCCTTGCCCGCACTCAAGCTTGACGCGTCCGCTAGAATC
>JAYVCL010000058.1:0-4108 GCA_043749975.1 Burkholderiales bacterium | reverse complement strand
TTCGCATCGGCATTCCGCTGTTCAACATCTATCTGAACGAAGCCGATGAACTGTCGCGTCGCCTGAGCACCGAGATGGCCGAGTGGGCGATGGAGTTGCATCGGCCGATCAGCGAGACCTCGATCGCGCTGGCGCATTCACTGGCTGGCAGTTCGGCGACGGTGGGCTTCGCCGACTTGTC
This sequence comes from Burkholderiales bacterium, assembly GCA_043749975.1. Classification (GTDB taxonomy): domain Bacteria; phylum Pseudomonadota; class Gammaproteobacteria; order Burkholderiales; family Burkholderiaceae_C; genus JANYJJ01. The sequence continues at coordinate 3,927 of JAYVCL010000058.1, read as the reverse complement.
GCACCTGGCGCGGGCGCTGGAGCATGCGCAAATGCGCTCGCAAGCGATTGGTCATGGCACCGACGACGAAGGCCGGCTTTTCGTCGACGCCGCCGAAGAAATCCGCCGCTTGCTGCACCAGTTTGCTGCCGGCTTTCTGAAGGAGCCGCAGCCGGCGTTGTTGCAGCGGCTGGTGGATCACGAGATCAGCTCGGCGCGGCGACTCGAAGCCTCGACCGCAGCCCATGATCGAGTGCGCGACAGCACCGGATCCGGGTCGCTCGATGGCGGCGTATTCACACCTGTTGCCTTGCCCGATCCGGTGCCCGCGCACGCAGCGCCGCTTGCGTTGGCCGAAGTTTTGCCCGCAGCGGAAATCGAAACCGGGCCCGCCACGATCGAGCCTGTCGAGCCGGCGCTTGTCGAGCCCGCTGCACAGACCGCCCACGGCGGCTTCGGCGACCCTGAAAGCCGATTCGATCTGCTGGGGGTGGCGGAGCTGAAGCCGTTTGTCACCCTGCCGGCGAGCCCCGTCGCGGCTTTGCCGGTTCGGCGCGATGTGCCCGACGTGGACGATGAACTCGACTCGGTCGACGCGCTCGACGCCGAACTGTTTCACATCTTCGTCGAAGAAGGCGAGGAGCTGCTGCCGCAACTCTCGGCCAAGCTGCGCGCCTGGGCCAGGCACCCGAACGATCGCAGCCATGCGACGGCCAGCATGCGCACCCTGCACACCTTGAAGGGCGGTGCGCGTTTGGCCGGTGCCATGCGCCTGGGCGAGATGGCGCACCGGCTCGAGAACCGCATCGAGCAACTGCTGGTCCACGACAACCCGAACCCGGCCGAGGTCGAAGCGCTGCAGACGCATTCCGACGCCTTGCTGCATGAGTTCGAAGCGCTGCGCAGGCCCGATCTCGCTGCCGAAACAGCCATCGATCAGGCCGCAGGCCACGTGCCCACGGCCGAGCCCGTGGCGGCGCAGCCGATCGAACCGCTGTTGGCCGAGCCGCAGCTTGCGGCCGAGCTTGAAGCTGAGGTCGAGTTTCACCCGGAGAGCCAGCCGGCGCGTCTTGCCGAGGTGTCCGTCCAGGCCGTGGGCGACGCGCCCGAGATCGATTGGTCGCGCTTTCTCGGTCGCAGCCACGCACCGCGACAACCGGCAGACCGCAGCACGGCCCCGTCGACGGCATCCGTGCGGGTGCGCGCGCCCTTGCTCGATCGGCTGGTGAACCAGGCCGGCGAGGTCAGCATCACGCGGGCGCGCATCGAGATCGAGGTGGTCACGCTGAAGGGCTCGCTGGTCGACCTGACCGACAACCTCGAGCGCCTGCGCGCCCAACTGCGCGAGATCGAATTGCACGGCGAAACGCAGATGAGTTCGCGGCTCGAAGCAGCCAAGGCGGCCGCGCAGTCGTTCGACCCGCTGGAGTTCGACCGCTTCACCCGCTTCCAGGAATTGACCCGCATGATGGCCGAGTCGGTCAACGACGTGGCCACCGTGCAGCGCACCTTGCAGCGAACGCTGGAGAAGACCGAAGACGAGCTGGCCGCGCAGGCGCGCCTGACCCGCGATCTGCAGGGCGACCTGCTGCGCACGCGGATGGTCGAGTTCGAGGGTCTGTCCGACCGCCTGTACCGGGTGGTGCGGCAGGCGGCCAAGGAAACCGGCAAGCAGGTTCGACTCGACATCGTCGGCGGCTCCATCGAGGTGGACCGAGGCGTGCTCGACCGCATGACGGCGTCGTTCGAACACCTGTTGCGCAACAGCGTGACGCACGGCATCGAAGCGCCCGAGGCGCGCATCGCGGCGGGCAAAGACGCCAGCGGCTCGATCGTCGTGGCGCTGAGCCACGAAGGCAACGAAGTGGGCGTCGAGTTCCGCGACGATGGCGCGGGCCTGAACCTGCAGCGCATCCGCGACAAGGCAGTCGCCTGCGCGCTGCTCGACGGCAACTTGCCGCACACCGACGCCGAGTTGGCGAACCTGATCTTCACCGCTGGCTTCTCCACCGCCGACAAGGTCACCGAACTGGCTGGCCGCGGCGTCGGCATGGACGTGGTGCGGTCTGAGGTGAACGCCATGGGCGGGCGCATCGAAACCTCGACGGCCGCGGGGCTGGGCACCGGCTTCAAACTGGTGCTGCCACTGACCACCGCCGTCACGCAGGTGGTGATGCTGCGCTCGGGCGAGGTGACGGTGGCGGTTCCGTCGACCCTGGTCGAAGTCGTGCGGCGCGCCAAAGACGAAGAAATCGCCCAGGCCTGCGAGAGCGGAACCTACGCCGTGGCCGAGCGCAATCTGCCGTTCTTCTGGCTCGGGGCGCTGCTGCAGCTCAGCCCGCGAAGCGCCGAGGCGGTCGCTCGAACGCGGCCGGTGGTGGTCATTCGCAGTGCGCAACAGCGCATCGTTCTGCATGTCGACGAGGTGATCGGCAACCAGGAAGTGGTGGTCAAGAACCTGGGGCCGCAACTCTCGAAGGTGCCTGGCCTGGCCGGCATGACACTGCGGCCGTCGGGCGCAGTGGCCTTGATCTACAACCCGGTGGCGCTGGCGACGCTGTATGGCGAAGCGGCGCGCGCTGCCACGCAGGCGGCCGTGCGGGCACCGCAATCGGCGCAGCTCTCGGCTGCCAGCGCCGTGGTGCGGGCGGCACCGCTGATCCTGGTGGTCGACGACTCACTCACGGTGCGCCGCGTGACGCAGCGTTTGCTGCTGCGCGAGGGTTACCGCGTGGTGCTGGCCAAAGACGGGCTCGATGCACTGGAGCGGCTGTCCGAAGAGCGGCCGCAGATGGTGCTCAGCGACATCGAGATGCCGCGCATGGACGGCTTCGACCTGGTGCGCAACATTCGCGGCGATGCGCGACTGCGCGACCTCCCGGTGATCATGATCACCTCGCGCATCGCGCAAAAGCACCGTGACTACGCCGCCGAACTGGGTGTGGACCACTACCTCGGAAAGCCCTATGACGAAGAAGCTTTGCTGGCCCTTGTGGGCCGCTACACCGCGCACGACGCGGTGGTTTGAGCGTGGCTGTTTCGCCCGCGCCATCCGCAACCACGGCCGACCTTTCAGATCAAGCCTGCGCCTTGACCACCCGGTAGCGCTCCAGCGTGCGGGCACGCGCCTGATCGTGTTGCACCACCGGGTGCGGGTAGTCGCGACCCGGCACGAAGCCGGCAGCCACCAGGTCGACCGGCTTCGCGGCCCACGGCGCGTGAATCGCGGACTTGGGCAATGCCGCCAGTGGCGGCAGGTAGCGGCGAATGAACTTGCCCGCCGGGTCGAACTTTTCGCTCTGGCGGGTCGGGTTGAAGATGCGAAAGTAAGGTTGTGCGTCGCAGCCGCTGGACGCCGCCCATTGCCAGCCGCCGTTGTTGGCCGCCAGGTCGAAGTCGATCAGGTGGTCGGCAAAATATTGCTCGCCGCGCTGCCAGTCGAGCCCCAGGTCTTTCGTCAGGAAACTCGCCACCACCATGCGCAGCCGGTTGTGCATGTAGCCGGTCTGGTTGATTTGCGCCATTGCCGCATCGACCAGCGGGTAGCCGGTGCGGCCTTCGCACCAGGCGGCGAACAGCGCGTCGGCGGCGCGGCCTTGCTCCCAGCGGATCGCGTCGTACTCGGGCTTGAAGCTTCCCGCGACGACCCGCGGGTTGTGGTGCAGAACCTGGTGGTAAAAATCGCGCCAGATCAACTCCGACAGCCACACCTCGGCACCGCGTGAGCCGGCCTCGACGCGGGCCCAGGCCTCGCGCACCAGTTGGCGCACCGACAGCGTACCGAATCGCAAGTGCACCGACAAATAGCTCGGCCCCTTGACGGCGGGGAAGTTGCGCGTCTCTTCGTAGGCGTCGATGCGGTGCACAAAGTCGGCCAGCGTGGCCTGTGCGCCGCCCGGCCCTGGCAGCACCTTCAGCGCGCTCAGGTTGGTTGGCTCGAAGCCCATC
>JAYVCL010000057.1:0-3589 GCA_043749975.1 Burkholderiales bacterium | reverse complement strand
TTTGTCCCCATCGATCCGAACCGTGTCCGCATGTACGTTTGCGGCATGACGCTGTACGACCTTTGCCACATGGGACATGCGCGCTTTTTGATGGCGTTCGACGTGATCTACCGCTGGCTGCGGGCTTCGGGCTTCGATGTCACCTACGTGCGCAACATCACCGACATCGAGGACAAGATCATCAAGCGCGCGCTGGAGCGCGGCATTCCGATTCGCACACTCGTCGACGAGATGGAGGCGGCGATGTACCAGGACATCGGTGCGCTGGGCATCGCGGTGCCCACGTTGGAGCCACGTGCCACCGACCATGTTCCGCAGATGCTGACGATGATCGCCACGCTGGAGAAAAAAGGCCTGGCCTATCGCGCGTCCGACGGCGACGTGAACTTTGCGGTGCGCAAATTCCCTGGCTACGGAAAGCTGTCGGGAAAGTCGATCGACCAGTTGCGCGCCGGCGAACGTGTGGCGGTGCTGGACGGCAAACAAGACCCGCTGGATTTCGTGCTCTGGAAAGCCGCCAAAGACAGCGAGCCCGAAGACGCGAAATGGGACAGCGTCTATGGCCGCGGCCGACCGGGTTGGCACATCGAGTGCTCGGCCATGAGCTGCGCGATTTTGGGCGAGCACTTCGACATTCATGGCGGCGGCATCGACCTTCAGTTTCCGCACCACGAGAACGAGATCGCGCAGAGCGAGGGCGCAACGGGCCGGCCGTTCGTTAACTACTGGCTGCACAACGGCCACCTGAATGTAGACAACGAGAAGATGTCGAAGTCGCTCGGCAACTTCTTCACCATTCGTGACGTGCTGCAGCGCTATGACGGCGAGACCTTGCGCTTCTTCATGCTGCGCACACACTACCGAAGCCCGTTCAATTTCAGCGATGCCAATCTGGACGACGCGCGCAATTCATTGCGCAGGCTCTACACCGCACTCGATGGCATGCAGGTGCCTGAGGTCGAGATCGACTGGTCGCAGCCACAAGCGGCGAGCTTCAAGGCGGCGATGAACGAAGACTTCAACACGCCCGGCGCGGTGGCTGTGTTGTTCGAACTGGCGGGCGAGCTCAATCGCACGCAGTCGCTTCACGCCGCAGCGCTGCTCAAAGGCCTGGGCGGTGTACTCGGCGTGTTGCAACAAACCCCGCGCAGCTATTTGCAAGTCGGCAGCATGTTGGACGAGGCCACCATTGCGCTTCGCATTGCCGAGCGGGCCGCAGCCAAACAAACCCGCAACTTCTCGTTGGCCGACCAGATTCGCAACGACTTGCTGCTTCACGGCATCGTGCTGCAAGACTCTGCGCAAGGCACAAGCTGGGTCAAAGCATGAGCATTGCCAGCATCGTCGCGCCGGACTATTGGGACGAGGCATGTAAGCACCTTGCCAAGCGCGACCGGGTGATGCGCAAGCTGATTCCGCAACTGGGCGAAGGGCGGCTGCAAAGCCGAGGCGATGCGTTCACGACCCTGGCCAGGTCCATCGTGGGGCAACAGATTTCGGTCAAGGCTGCGCAGTCGGTGTGGGATCGTTTCGTGGCGCTGATGCCAGGCGGACCCGCCCGCGTCAAACCCGATGCGGTGCTGACGCTGGCCACCGAAACCATGCGCAGCGCCGGCCTGTCGGGACGCAAGGTCGAGTACCTGAGCGACCTGGCCGTGCACTTTCAGTCGGGCCAGGTGCACGTGCTGGACTGGCAGCAGATGGACGACGAGGCCATCATTGACGAGCTGGTGGCCATTCGCGGCATTGGCCGTTGGACCGCCGAAATGTTTCTGATCTTTCACCTGATGCGGCCCAACGTCATGCCGCTCGACGACCTGGGATTGATCAAGGGCATCAGCGTGAACTACTTCAGCGGCGAGCCGGTGTCGCGTGCCGAGGCGCGTGAAGTCGGCGATGCCTGGGCACCGTTTCGCTCGGTCGCCACCTGGTACATCTGGCGCAGCCTCGACCCGCTGCCGGTAGACTATTGACCGCTTAACTGCGCCTTCCTGACAAGGAGCCGATTGAATGAGCAAAAGACATTTTCTGGAGTTCGAACAGCCGGTGGCTGATCTCGAAACGAAGATCGAGGAACTGCGCTACGTGCAGAGCGAATCGGCGGTGGACATCTCGGAAGAGATCGACCGCCTGAGCAAGAAAAGCGTTCAGCTCACGAAGGACATTTATTCCAGCCTGTCGCCCTGGCAGGTAACGCAGATCTCGCGCCATCCGCAGCGGCCCTACACGCTGGACTACGTCAACGAAGTCTTCACCGACTTCCAGGAACTGCACGGCGACCGGCACTTTGCCGACGACCTGTCGATGGTCGGCGGCATGGCCCGCTTCAACGGCCAGGCCTGCATGGTGATCGGACACCAGAAAGGCCGTGACACCAAGGAGCGCGGCTTGCGCAACTTCGGCATGTCGCGCCCCGAGGGCTACCGCAAAGCGCTGCGTCTGATGAAGCTGGCCGAGAAGTTCGGCCTGCCCGTATTTACCTTCGTGGACACGCCGGGTGCCTACCCCGGCATCGGGGCCGAAGAGCGCGGCCAGTCGGAAGCCATCGGGCGCAACATCTTCGAGATGGCGCAACTCGAGGTGCCGATCATCTGCACCATCATCGGCGAAGGCGGTTCGGGCGGCGCACTGGCCATCAGCGTCGGCGACCAGATGCTGATGCTGCAGTATTCGATTTACTCGGTCATCTCGCCCGAAGGCTGTGCCTCGATTTTGTGGAAGACAGCCGAACGCGCATCCGACGCTGCCGATGCACTCGGCATCACGGCGCATCGCCTGAAATCTTTGGGCCTGGTCGACAAGATCGTCAACGAACCGGTCGGCGGTGCGCATCGAGACCCCAAGCAAATGTCGGCCTACCTGAAGCGCGCACTGAACGATGCGTTGCGCCAGGTCAGTGACCTGAAACCGAAAGAACTGGTGCAGCGGCGCTACGACCGCCTGCAGGCTTACGGCCGCTTCAACGACACCACCGACCGTTGATTCGGTTGGCCCTGCGGTCGCAGGCGAGCTCTGCGTTGCGGTGGCTTTCAGCGGGGGCCGCGACTCGACCGCGCTGCTTCACGCCACCGCCAGCAGCGCTGTCGAGCAAGGCATTGCGGTCGTCGCGCTGCACGTCAACCATGGCCTGAGCCCGCACGCCGATGCGTGGCAGGCGCACGGTCAAGCGCTGTGTGAAAAGTGGGCCGCGCGCGGCTGGCCGCTGCGCTTCGTGGCTCGACGCCTGCAGACCCGGCCCGCCAAGGGCGACAGCGTCGAAGCCTGGGCGCGCCAGGCCCGCTACAAGGCGCTGCGCAGCATGGCGCTGGAGCAGGGTGTCAACCTCGTGCTGTTGGCGCACCACCGGCGCGATCAGGCTGAAACCGTCTTGCTCCAGGCACTGCGGGTGGCGGGCACGGCCGGGCTGTCGGCCATGCCGCGCTGCACCCGGCGCGACGGGCTGAATTGGGCTCGCCCGTGGTTGCACGTGCCGCGCGAAGGCATCGAACGCTATGTGCGGCAGCACCGCCTCGCTCACATCGAAGACGAGAGCAACGCCGACCCTCGCTTTGCCCGCAACCGGCTGCGGCTGGCGGTGTGGCCGGCGCTG
>JAYVCL010000056.1:0-2810 GCA_043749975.1 Burkholderiales bacterium | reverse complement strand
CCTCGTGAACGGCAAGTCGGTGGAGCAGTATTTCGGCCGCCAGACATCGATCATGGTGGTCAAGCAGCCGCTGATGTTGACTGCGAACGACGCTGCCTTCGACATCAAGGTCAACGTCCACGGCGGCGGCGAATCGGGTCAGGCCGGCGCGGTACGCCACGGCATCACGCGTGCGCTGATCGACTACGACGAGGCGCTCAAGCCCGCGCTCAAGCACGCTGGCTTCGTGACGCGTGATGCACGCGAAGTCGAGCGCAAGAAGGTCGGCTTCCACGGCGCTCGCCGCCGCAAGCAGTTCAGCAAGCGCTGATCGGTTCGACCCCACCAAGAAGGCCGCCCACAGCGGCCTTCTTATTTTTCACGCCACCCAACCCGGACTGACTTCCGAAGATGCGCTGGAAGCTGCTTCGTCGTCGCCTGTCTGTCAACGCGCCGCGAATGATTGTGCGCAGTCACCTGCCGTGGCCGCTGCGTTGGGTGCTGATTGCGCTGGTGTTCGGCTTCTCAGCCTCGCTCGCGCTGTGGGCGTTCGAGTTCGGGAAAGACATTGCCGGCCTCGACCACGACGCAAAGGCCGAGTTGAACAAGCTGCGCGTCGACGTGGCTTCGTTGCAGGGTGAACGCGAGAAGGCGCTCTCGGTGGCGAACACCGCCGAAGGCCTGCTCAAGGCCGAAAAGGTGGCGCAAGAAAAACTGGTCCAGCAACTGCGCCAGACCGAGTCCGAGAATCTGTCGCTCAAGAACGACCTCGGCTTCTTTGAGCGTTTGTTGCCGACCAGTGCCAACGAAGGGCTTGCCGTGCGTGGCTTGCAAGCCCAATCTGACGCGCCGGGGCGGGTGAAATACCTTCTCTTGCTGATGCAGGCGGGCAAGACGCTGCCGGAGTTCCAGGGCCGCTGCGAGGTCAGCCTGGCCGGAACGCTGGACGGCAAGCCGTGGTCGGGGACGGCACCCGGAGGTCCGCAAAGCATCCATCTCAAGCAAACCCTCAGGCTGGAGGGAATGATCGACCACCCGACCCAGGCCGTGGTAAAAACAGTTTCAGTCAGGGTGACAGACAGCAACGGCGTGGTTAAAGCCACAGCCACTGCAAAGATTTGAGGGGCGAAGTGAACGTCCCGATTGGAGACCACATGTTCAGCAAAAAGAAAACTCCGCCTATCCGCACCCTGATCGGCGAGGGAACCGTATTTCAGGGCGAGTTGCGCTTTACCGAGGGCTTGCGCATCGACGGTGAAGTCATCGGCGACGTGCTCGCCAGCGGCGGCGAGCGCAGCATGCTCGTCATCAGCGAGAAAGCCCGGGTGACGGGCAAGGTGAGCGCAGGCCATGTCATCATCAGTGGAGAAGTCATTGGCCCGGTTCATTCCGATGAACTGCTCGAGTTGCAGCCCAAGGCCCGGGTCGAGGGCGATGTGCGGTACGAGCTGCTTGAAATGCACCGAGGTGCCACCATTGTTGGTGAATTGCGGCCGTTGAAGGCTGTTGAGAAGCCGGCGCTCAAGCTGGCTGCCTCGAACGCAGGATAATGCGGGTTGAACGTCCCAAGGAGCTGACATGAGTGCTGTAGCCGAGAACATCCAGACATCGCCCGCCGACGACATCCCGCCGGTGCCGTTGATTTTCACCGACAGTGCGTCGCTGAAAGTCAAGGAACTGGTCGACGAAGAAGGCAATCCCGACCTGAAGCTCCGCGTGTTCGTGCAGGGCGGCGGCTGCTCGGGCTTCCAGTATGGTTTCACCTTCGACGAAGTGGTCAACGAAGACGACACGCAGATGACGAAGAACGGCGTCACGCTGCTCATCGACGCGATGAGCCTGCAGTATCTGGCGGGTGCCGAGATCGACTACAAGGACGACCTGCAAGGTGCCCAGTTCGTGATCAAGAATCCGAACGCCACAACCACCTGCGGCTGCGGTTCGAGCTTCTCTACCTGATATCGCAAACTCGTTGAGAAAAAAAGCCGCCTTCGGGTGGCTTTTTTGATGCACGACGAAGATCAGCGTGCCGGATACAACGCACCCAAAACGCGCGGGCCGGAAGCCCCGGTTACCGCAATCAGGTTGCCGGCTTCGCGGTGAACGAAAGCCTTTGCCAGCCACGCGAACGCAGCCGCCTCCACTTGGTCGATCGGCACGCCCCAGGCGTCGCTGGTCTGCACCGGCAGGGGTGTCAAATGCGCGGTCAAGTTGCGCATCAACTGCGCATTCAGCGCGCCGCCACCGCACACGATCAGCCGCTTTGCGCCCGACGCGAAGCGAAGCACCGACTGCGCGCAAGCCCAGGCCGTCAACTGTGTCAGCGTGGCTTGCACGTCTTGTGGCGAACACGCGTGGGCCTGAAGGGGCAAGGCCAGCCAAGCCGGGTTGAACAGGTCGCGGCCGGTGCTTTTGGGTGGCGCGAGGTCGAAGTACGGCTCCGTTTGCAACGCCGCCAACAACCTGGAATCCACCGTGCCGCTGGCCGCCCACGCTCCGCCTCGGTCGAACGCTGCGCCGGTGTGGGTGAGGCACCAATGGTCCATCAGTGCGTTGCCTGGACCGCAGTCGAAACCCAGCGTCGAACCGTCGCCTCCGAGTACGCTGAGGTTGCTGATGCCGCCGACGTTGAGTACCGCGATGCGCTCCCCCGCGCTGCCGAACACGGCACGGTGAAAGGCCGGTGCCAGCGGCGCACCCTGGCCTCCGGCGGCCACATCGCGCGAGCGGAAATCACTCACCACGTCGATGCCGGTCAACTCGGCCAGCAAGGCCGGGTTGTTCAGTTGGAGGGTGTAGCCCGTGGCGTCGAACTCGCGCGGTCGGTGGCG
>JAYVCL010000055.1:0-3299 GCA_043749975.1 Burkholderiales bacterium | reverse complement strand
GCCAGCACCATCGCCAAGGTCGGGCCGAGGTAGATCGGCAAGAACCAGACGCCGCTGCTGGCCGCGCGGCCCACACTGCCGAAGTAGGTCCACGCCGTGCAGTACACCGCCATCGACAGCGCATAGACCCAGGCATTGCCGATGACCGACCGACCCTGGCGCGCGCGTGCATCGCCGAACGCGGCCACGGCGAAGAGCAGCAGCAAATAGACGAACGAGGCACCGACGACGAGCGGGGCGGACAACATCGTTGCGGTCAGTCGGGTCAGTCGGGCATGTGTTCGGCGATCCAGCCGAGCACGGCGATGAGGCCGGCCCACAGCATGAACAGCGCAGCCGGAAACAGCGGCAAGCCGAGCACCGTCGCGTCACGGTCGCACAGTGCCAGCAGCGGAAAATTCAGCAGCAACCAGCCGCCGACGAACAACGCGGCCAGCCGCTGTGGGCCCAGATCTTTGTGCATCGACGGCTCCTGGCTGCGGCTCACAGCGAATCGAGCCGGAAGTGCTGGTGCAGATGCTGCCTGAAGCGCTTGACGATCGCCAACGTGTCTTTCAGCCGCTGGGCTTGCAGCGTGCTGAGCGTGGACAGGTGCACGAGGTTGTCGGTGGCCAGGCCAGCGCCGCGCTGGCGCAGGTTGTTGTCGAGCTTCAGCGCCATCAGAAAGTGCAGCGCCTCGGTCAGGTCGCGCGCCATCGGTGCCGGCAACTGCTGTCGGTCTGCCAGCGCTCGCAGCCGCGCCGTCGTGCCCAGCTCGCTGACGTGGTGCTGCAGCGCCAGGCTGCGCACGCCGTGCACGATCGGGAAGGTGCCGAGCTTCTTCAGGTCGATCACCGCCTCGTCGTGGTCGCGCACGTGGGTCAGCCGCGTCCACCAGCCATCGGGCTCGCCGAACTGATCGGCCGCGCTCGCAAAACGGGCGAAGAAGGCGTCGTTGTCGATCCCGAACTCGTCGACGAAACGCCGCGCCTGCAGCAGCAGGCTCGCATCGCCGGCCACTGCGGCGGCATCGAGAAAGATCGCCAGGTTCATCGCGCCGTCGGGTTCCCCGCCGAACATCCAGCCGCGCAAGCTTTGCTTGAACGACATCAGCGGCTGGCACCACAGCGGGTTGCTCAGCATGATGTTGCCGGGGCAGCGCGGGTAGCCGAAGTCGATCAGCGCGGCGCTGAAGCGCTCGGTGGCTTGTGGCACGCCGTCGTCCGAAAAGCCGTCGCGCAGCAGCAGCGCATTGTCCTGGTCGGTCTTCAGAATCTGCTCGCCGCGACCTTCGCTGCCCATCACGATCAGGCAACTGTTGGCCACCAGTTCGGCCGGCGCGATCAGCGACCACGCGCGCGCGAACAGCCGCGCGTTCAGCTCGCTCACCAGGCCGGCAATCAGCTCGATCTTCACGCCACCCCGTTGCAGCAGCGCGATCAGCGCGTCGATGCGCTCGGCGGCGCGCTGCAGCTCGGCCAGCGACGCAGCCTCGTCGATCTGCGCCGCATCGAGCCCCGAATGCTTGGAGACGAGGCCCATCAGGTCGAGCGGTGGGTCGCGCGTGGCGGGGGGCATCGCGTGCAAATGTTGAATGCAAATGCTGAAACGGGACTGTCGGCTTCAAGCCCACAGTCCCGTTTGTCAACTCAACCGGAGTGGTCCGGGCTCAGTGTCCCGAGGCCCCGGAAGCACCGATGCCGGTCTCGGATCGCACTTGCTGCGCCAGGAAACCGTCTCGGTCGATCTTCGCCCGCGGGCTCTTGTCGAGGATCGAGAACAACCAGATGCCGACGAAGGCGATGGTCATCGAGAACAGCGCCGGCGAGGTGTACGGGAACAGTGCCGAGCCCTTCGGGTTGCCCAAGGTGGCTTCCCAAACCGACGGCGACACGATGGTCAACCCCACCGACGAGATCAGCCCGAGGAAGCCGCCGATGACCGCACCCCGCGTCGTGCAGTCTTTCCACAGCACGCTCATGAACAGCACCGGGAAGTTGGCCGAAGCCGCGATCGCGAACGCCAACGACACCATGAAGGCGATGTTCTGCTTCTCGAACACGATGCCCAGCAGCACCGCCAGGATGCCCAGCGCGACGGTGGTCATGCGTGACACCTTCAACTCCGAGGCGCTGTCGGCCTGGCCGTTCTTGATCACCGTGGCGTACAGGTCGTGCGACACGGCCGAGGCGCCAGACAAGGTCAGCCCCGCCACCACCGCGAGGATGGTGGCGAATGCCACCGCCGAGATGAAGCCGAGAAAGATGTTGCCGCCGACCGCGTTGGCCAGGTGGATGGCCGCCATGTTGCCGCCGCCGCGCAGCGCGCCCTTGGCATCGAGGAAGTCGGGGTTCGTCAGCACGAAGGTGATCGCGCCGAAGCCGATGATGAAGGTCAGCAGGTAGAAGTAGCCGATCCAGCCGGTCGCCCACATCACCGAGGTGCGTGCTGCCTTGGCGCTCGGCACGGTGAAGAAGCGCATCAGGATGTGCGGCAGGCCGGCGGTGCCGAACATCAGCGCCATGCCAAAGCTGATGGCCGAGATCGGGTCTTTGACGAAGTTGCCCGGCCCCATGATCGACTGGCCGATCTTGGCTGCGACCTCGGCCACCTTGCCGTCCTTGAGCGCCAGGTCGGTCTTGATCTTGACCGCACCGGCAAACATCGCCTCGGGGCTGAAACCGAAGTACCACAGCACCGACGCCGCCATGTAGGTGGCACCACCCAGCAGCAGGCAGGCCTTGATGATCTGCACCCAGGTGGTGGCCGTCATGCCGCCGAACAGCACGTAGACCATCATCAGCGAGCCGACGATGACGACCGCAATCCAGTACTCCAGGCCGAACAGCAGCTTGATGAGTTGCCCCGCGCCGACCATCTGCGCGATCAGGTAGAACGCGACGACGACGAGCGTGCCCGAGGCCGCGAAGATGCGCACCGGGGCCTGCTTGAAGCGGAATGCCGCCACGTCGGCGAAGGTGAACTTGCCCAGGTTGCGCAGCCGCTCGGCCATCAGGAAGGTGATGACCGGCCAGCCGACCAAAAAGCCGATCGAGTAGATCAGCCCGTCGAAGCCGCTCGCCATCACCGCCGCCGAAATGCCCAGGAACGAGGCCGCGGACATGTAGTCGCCGGCAATCGCCAGGCCGTTCTGGAAGCCGGTGATGCCACCGCCCGCGGTGTAGAAATCGGCGGCCGACTTGGTCTTGGACGCCGCCCATTTGGTGACGAACAACGTGAACACCACGAAGATCGCGAACATGCTGATCGCGGTCCAGTTGGTGGCCTGTTTTTGCGCCTGGCCGAGGTCGGCACCGGCC
>JAYVCL010000054.1:0-7720 GCA_043749975.1 Burkholderiales bacterium | reverse complement strand
CGGTGTCGTCCATCACGATCACCCCTTGCAGCAGGGCCTGCACCTGCGCCTCGCTCACCGGGTGCTTGCAGCCGAGCTCATAAACCTTCGGCACATGGTGCTTCGGCGACGTGAGTTTGTGGATCAGCGTGCCGTCGTCGGTCAGCAGCAGCAGGCCCGTGGTGTCCTCATCGAGCCGGCCGACGGCCTGCACATCACGCCGGCGCAGCGGCGGCGGCAGCAGGCTGTAGATGCTGGGGTGGTGCTTGGGCTTTTGCGAGCACTCATGGCCGGCTGGCTTGTTCAGCAGGATCAGCGCCTTCTCATGGAAGGGCCAGTCTTGTCCGCGCACGTTGAACACCAGCCCATCGGTGGCGACATCGAGGAAGGGATCGTCGCAAATGGCACCGCGCACCGCCACGTGGCCCGAGACGATCAGCCCTTCACATTCGCGGCGCGGGCCGAAGCCTTGGGAGAACAGCACTTGCGACAGCTTCATGGCAGGTTCAACAGACGCCTCGGATCAGCTTTGCGATGCGGCGACGGCGCGCATGTCGCGCGCCGATGGCAGGTTCGGCAAGCCCGGCCCGCCAACGCCTTCGGCGGCGCGCACCGCGTTCAACACCGCACGCGCCACCACCACCGCCGCCAGAGCGCCCAACACCGTGGTGTGAACGCGCAGGCCGCTGCTGCCGGTGCCCAGCGCAAACAGCGTGTCGCCGTCGGCCTGGGTGTGCACCGGGTCGATGCTGCGGGCCAGGCCGTCGTGGGCCATCTGCGCGATCTTGTTGGCTTGCACCTTGTTGATCACCGCGTCGGTCGCGACCACGCCGATGCTGGTGGCGCTGCCCGGCATCAACTGCGCGAGCACCGCGCCGTCGAGGATCGCCCGCGTGGTGCCGATCATCGAGCCGCCGTCGACGCTGCGCGCCCCGGCCACCACCGCGCCCGTGGCGGGGTCGACCACATCGCCCACCGCATTCACCGCCACCAGCGCTGCCACGGTGATGCCGTTGACCGTGACCGACGCGCAGCCGATGCCGCCCTTCATGGCCCGCTCGATGCCGAACAGCTTGCCCACCGTTGCACCCGCACCGGCGCCGACATTGCCTTGCGCCGATGGCTGGGCGCTGGCGGCCACGCAGGCGGCATGGCCGGCAGCCGCATCGGGCCGGATCGACGCGTCGCCGATGAACAGGTCAAACAGAATGGCCGCCGGCACGATGGGCACCCGCACAGGACCGACCTGCACGCCCACGCCTTGTTCTTCCAGCCAGCGCATCACGCCGCTGGCTGCGTCCAGGCCAAAGGCGCTGCCGCCTGCCAGCAGGATCGCGTGGACCTTCTCGACAGCATTCAACGGCGACAGCAGTTCGGTTTCGCGCGTGCCGGGTGCCGCGCCGCGCACATCGACCCCGGCCACCGCGCCTTGCGGCGTCAGGATGACGGTGCAACCGGTGGGGCGGCGCGGGTCGGTGAAGTGGCCGACGAGCAGGCCGCGCACGTCACTGATCGAGCCCGGAAAGAGGCCGTTCATCGGCTTCGGCGAAGGGAAACAGTCATGCTCGCGATTCAACCATGGCAGCGCCTGATTGGGCACTCAGAGCTTGAGCTGGCGCTGGCGCTTCGGCCTATCGCAGCCCGTCGGCTCGCAGCCGTTCCAGCTTCGCCGCATACAGGGCATGGTCGGCGCGGGTGGTGCTGTTTTCCATCGCAAGCGCGATCTGCTTGCGCGCCTCGTCCAACTCGCCGAGCCTGAAATTGGCGACGCCGAGCCAGAAATGAAACTCGCTGCTGTAGTCGGCCCGATCGACCTCTTTCGCAAACAGAAGCTTCGCCGCCTTGAAGTCGCCCCGTTGCATGGCCGCCGTGCCGAGCTGAAAGAAGTGGAACGGCGGATACGGCTCCAGCCGCGTCAGCCGCTCGCGCAGCACCGTCGATTCCTCGGCGCGTCCCAGCTTGTCGAGCATCGTTGCCAGGTTGGACAGCGCCTGCTTGTCGGTGGGGTCGTGCTGAATCAGGTGGCGGAACACCTGTTCAGCGGCCTGCGGGTTTCCGTGGCGCGTGTACACCACCCCCAGCGTGTTGTACGGGCTGAAGAAATCCGGCGCTCGAACGATGGCACCGCGGGCCCATCCGTAGGCCTCAGCGACCCGCCCGCCGGCAAGCGCCTCGGCTGCCCGATTGTTCATGTACATCGCGATGACCTTGTCTTCCGCGACCGGTTGGGCGCGTTGGCCGCGAATGCTTTCTGCAGGCAGGAAATCGATGGTCAGACTTCGGCTTGCATCGAAGCCGGCCCTGGCATGGATCGCGCGCGGCCCGAGCGTCAGGTTGATGTGGGTGCTCAAGAACGCGATGCCGTCGCTGCGGCTCCATGTTTCTTCGGCGGCCACGGTCTGGTAGGTCACCTGCAAGCCCAGTTCCTTCGCGAAGGCTGCGGTCATGATGACCAGCGACAGGCAATTGCCCTGGCGCGCCTCGAAGGCCTGCGCCGCGTTGCGCGTGGCGGCCGAGTCGTAGTCGAGTTTGAGTTGATCGTGCCGATACAGCGCATTGATCAAGCCACGCGCCGGCCCGTCGGTGCGCAACTGGTGTGCGATGTCGACATGCACGTAGCGCTTCATCGCGTCGCTGAGCGCAAACACCTGGTCGGCGTCTGCACGCAGGGCCGGGGCGGCGAACAATTCGTCGTGAAAAAGCGCTTCGGGCGACGGCTGCGCGGGTGGCGTGGCACAGCCACCGAGCATGGCGCAAAGCAGCATGAAGACGAGGTATTTCATGGGAATTCTCCCTCGTGCCAGCACCTGCCGACAGCGTGTTGGCGGCGCACCGCGAACGGTTTTTGCGAGCGGCAAGCGCATTGCGGAAATGATCGCAGAAAGCCGCTCGATCGGCCATGGCCATGAGGCCGTCATTTCGCGGGGCAAAGGCCCGGTCCGTCAGCCAGGAGCGCTGCGCAAGTGCAAACAATCCGACGCCGGAGGTACGTGCGATCAGGGAGGGGCGGTGGTCGAGAGCAGCCCGATCGGCGTGCTCTTTGGCGTCGAGCCGTGGAACCTCAAACCCGTGGGTCGTAGACGAAGCGGCGCAGCTTGGTCGCCGTGATGTGTCGGGCGTCCGCGTGCGCCGGGTTGATGAGGATGTTGTTCTCCTCATTGACGATGACGGAAGGAACCGCGAGCAGGGCCGTGCCGCCCGCCGCCAGCCACTTCGATCCTGTTGCGCGCGACACCAAGCCCTCGGGAATCGCGTCCCAGCCCACAGGTGGCGGTTGCAACGCCATTTCGCGCGTCGCCCAGACCTCGTCCGGCACGTCGATGCGCACCAGGAATCGGTTCCACGGCAGCTTGGCACCCTTGCCGAAGTGAGCGCGTGTCTCCCATGCGGCAAGCGAGATCGACGTGGCGGCGTAGGTGACGTGCTCGCCGGCATGGTTCCAGCGCGCACCCCTTTGGGCGGCACCCTTTCCGGCCATGTCGTCGGCCATCCACAGCGGCGTGTCCGAGGCCACGCGCCAAAGGCTGACGATCACGCCTTTTGTCATCCTGCCAAGCCGCCGCGCATGCGTTCGAGCACCTGCTCGACGGCCCGCTGGCCTTCCGGGTTGCGCAGCATTTCGGCCGGCGTCTTGCCGCCCAACTCGGGCAAGGCCTCGCGCATCCACTGCGCCACCCAGGCCTCGACATCGAAGGCTTTCAACTGCTCCGGGTCGCCGCTCTCCTGTAAAAGTCTGCGCAATGTCGCGACCACGCGCAAGTAGCCCATGACGCGGTGCCCGGCCACATCGGGAAGCCGCTCTTTGGCTTCTTCCTTGCGCCGAAAGGTGGTCTGCGACACACCGATCAGGTCCATGACGGCCGTGATGGGCTCGCCCGTCGCGCCAGCAATCATGTTCACCACGTAGGTCGGCACGCCGGCTTCAACGGCATGGAACAGAACCACGCCTGGGGACTCGCTCACTCGGTTGACGAGATCGATCAGTTCACGCCGGCGTTCGCGCAGGTTCGCGCTGGGTTTCTTGAGCCGCAGCGCCCAAAAAGCACCGGCATCGTTGACCGGTTCGGCCACCGCGTGGGCTGCGGCCCTGCGCGCCTGCAGCGCCCTGGACGGAATTACCACTTCGGCTGTGCTGCTCATCGACTCCACCATTCGGTTGTTTTCAAACAGCCAAATGGTACACCCGCTATAGGCTTGCGATGCGCGCCGATCCAACTCAAGCAAACACGCCCGCCGAATCCTGCATTCGCGCCGACACCTCGCCCAACTGGTGCATCGAATCGCCGTAGCTCATTTCCATCACCGTAAGCCGCTTGAAGCAGTGGCTGGCGATGTACTCATCGGTCATGCCGATGCCGCCATGCAGTTGAATGCACTGCTGGCCCACGAAGCGCATCGATTGCCCGAGTTGCAGCTTGGCCTGTGCCAGCGCGCGGCGGCGGGCCGCGGGCGGGTCGTTCAATTTCAGGGTCGCGAAGAAGCTCATCGAGCGACCCAGTTCGAGCTGCATCTTCACGTCGGCAATGCGGTGCCTCAGCGCCTGAAAGCTTGAAATCGCCACGCCGAATTGCTTGCGCGTGTTCATGTATTCAATGGTCAGCGCCACCAGCTTGTCCATCACGCCGACGGCTTCGGCGCACACCGCAGCGATGCCGATGTCGATGGCGTGTTCCAGCGACTCGAAGGCCGGGCCTGCCGACAGCAACTCGATCGCGTTGACGCCCGTCATCGTCACGTCTGCCGCGCATGCGCCGTCCTGCGTCGGGTAGCCGCGCACCGTCAACCCCGGGTTGCCCTTGGAGACGATGAACAGCGCGATGCCGGCCGGGTCAGCCACGTCACCGCTCACGCGCGCCGGCACGATGAAGGCACCCGCGTGCGCACCCGCAGGCACCAGGCTCTTGATGCCGTTGAGCTGCCAGGTTCCGTTGACGTTTTCCGCCGTGGTCGTGACATGCGCCAGTTGGTACCTCGCCGCGCGTTCCTGGTGCGCCAGCACCACCCGTTCGCTGCCGTTGGCAATGCCTTGCAACCACAACGCCGCAGCCGGCGAATGACCCGCCTTGAGCAGGTGCGTGGCCACCAGCGACACCGCCGCAAACGGCTCCAGCACCAGGCCGCGGCCCAGTTCCTCCATCACCACCATCGCGTCGGTGGGGCCGAAGCCCATGCCGCCGTCTTCATCCGAAACATGCAGCCCGGTCAAGCCCAGATCGGCCATCTCTTGCCAGGCTGGTTTCGAGAAGCCACCCGACTTGACGATGCCTTTGCGGCGCTCGAAGTCATAGCCCTTGTCGACCCATTTGCGCACCGAGTCGCGCAGCATGTCCTGGTCGTCGCTGAAGTCGAAATCCATGCTCAAGCTCCCAGAACGAATTGCGAAACAATATTGCGCTGCACTTCGTTGCTGCCGCCGTAGATGCTGGTCTTGCGCATGTTGAAGTAAGTGCCGGCCAATGGCGCGCAGTGCGCTGCGCCGACGTGGTCGCCTTGCCAGCCGGCTTCCATCGCATCGTGGATGAAGGGCACGCTGTAAGGGCCGGCGGCCAGCATCATCAGCTCGGTGTAGCGCTGCTGGATTTCGCTGCCGCGAATTTTCAACAGGCCCGCCACGTCCAGGCTTTGCTTGCCGCTCTTTTCGGCGCTGAGCACCCGCAGCACCATCATCTCCAATGCGACGATATCGACTTCGAGCTTGGCGATCTCGTCGCGAAAGCGCGTGTCGCCGTACATGCCTTCCGCCTTGGCGATGCGCTTCAGTCGCTCCAGTTCGCGCTTGGCGCGGTTCACGTCGGCAATGTTTGTGCGCTCGTGCGCCAGCAGGTGCTTGGCGTAGGTCCAGCCCTTGTTCTCTTCGCCCACCAGGTTGTCGGCCGGCACCTCGACGTTGTCGAACCAGACCTCATTGACTTCGGCCTCGCCGTCCAGCAACACGATGGGCCGCACGCTGACGCCGGGGCTCTTCATGTCGATCAACAAAAAGCTGATGCCGGTCTGCGGCTTGCCATCGCTGCTGGTGCGCACCAGGCAAAAAATCCAGTCGCCGTACTGGCCCAGGGTGGTCCAGGTTTTTTGGCCGTTGACGAGGTAGTAGTCGCCCTTGCGCTCGGCCTTGCATTTCAGCGAAGCCAGGTCGGAACCCGAGCCCGGTTCGCTGTAGCCCTGGCTCCACCACACCTCGCCGCTCATGATGCCGGGCAGGTGGCGGCGCTGCTGTTCGGGCGAGCCGAAGGCCATGATCACCGGGGCCACCATCACCGGGCCGAAGGGCACCACGCGCGGCGCGCCGGCGAGGGCGCATTCTTCTTCGAACAAGTGGCGCTGGACCGGGTTCCAGCCCGGCCCGCCGAATTGCTTCGGCCAGGCCCAACCGTGCCAGCCCTGCTTGCCCAGGATGCGCGCCCACTGCTGCAAATCGGCCTTGGTCAGGCGCAGGGCGTTGTGCACCTTGTGGCTCAGTTCCTGCGGCAGGTTCTCAGTCACCCAGCCGCGAATCTCTTCGCGAAAGGCTTGCTCTTCGGGGGTGAATTTCAGGTCCATGCGTCAACTCCTGCGCGGCATCGGGCCACGCTGTTCGAACGGTGTTTTAGCACGACCGTGCTTTTGGGCTTCGACTCAACGGCGGCGCCGCTTCAACGACTCTTGACCAAGGTCATCACGTCGTTCTCGCGCTTCATCTGAAAGCGGGTCAAAAAGCTGTTGCCCAGCAGCACCGCTTCCATCTGCGCCGGCAGCACCGACGCTTCGACGTTGTAGACCTGCACATCGCCCACGCGCACCACGTCCAGCATGGCGCGGTACACGACCACCTGGCCGTTGGCGGTGTTGCTGTGGCCGCGTGGGCCGTTGCGGAAGTTCAGGCCGATGCGGTCGGCCTCGGTCTCGCTCAGGGCCACCGTGGTCGCCCCGGTGTCGACCAAAAACTGCACGCTCTTTCCGTTGATGCTGCCTCGGGTCACGAAGTGCCCGCCCAGCCCGGCGGTCAGCACGATTTGCGATCCGCCGCCTGCACTGGCCGCGCCGCCCAGGTTCACCGGTGTGCCGCCCAGCGCCAAGCTCAGGCGCTTGCCGCCGATCTCGACCACGGCTTCATTCGCCCCCACGCTGACGAGCTTCACGCCCATCTGCGTGGTCCCCACGGCCACCGCACGCGGCGTGCCGTTGATGACGAGCAGCGCCTTGTCGCCCATGCTGCCGCTGAGCGACACGGTTTGCGCCCCTGCTGCGCCTGCGAATGCCGCGCACAAGACGACGCACAAGGCGGCGCACATCGCCACTCGGGAGCTGCGCATGTTCAATCCCGGAAGTTGTTGAACGACAGCGGCGCGTCGGCGATGTCTTTGCGGATCAGCGCCATCGCGGCTTGCAACTCGTCGCGCTTGGTGCCGGTCACGCGCACCGTGTCGCCCTGGATGGCGGCCTGCACCTTCAGCTTGCTTTGCTTGATGAGCGTCTGAATTTTCTTCGCGTTGTCGGTGTCGATGCCCGACTTCACGACGATGAGTTGCTTGACCTTGTCGCCGCCGATTTTTTCGACCTTGGCGCTGCGGTCCAGAAAACGCGCGTCGACGCTGCGCTTGGCCAGCTTGGCCAGCAGGATGTCCATCACCTGGGCGATCTGGAAGTCGCTGTCGGCCCAGACCGTCAGCTCTTTTTCCTTCAACTCGACGCGGGCCGACGAGCCCTTGAAATCGAAGCGGGTGCCGATTTCCTTGGCGGTCTGGTCGACGGCGTTGCGCAC
>JAYVCL010000053.1:0-7290 GCA_043749975.1 Burkholderiales bacterium | reverse complement strand
GCTGCAATTGCGCCCCGGCTTCGGCCGCATCAAGGCCATGCTACTGCCGAAAGCCGGCTGGGTCGGCCAATGGCCCAGCGCCTGGTTGGGCGGTTTGGGCACGCCATTCAACACCTTGCAGTTGGGCGGGGTGGCGCGCCTGCTATCGCCCGGCATGACGGTCGAGGCGGTGCAGGGGCGCTGGCGCATGGACGGCCAGGCCGACCTGGAAATGATCGGTGTGTCGTCACGGTTGTCCACCTTGCCGACCTTGGGCAGCTACCGTTTGAGGGTGTCGGGCGACGCCGCCAACGCCGGCTCGACCCAACTGAACCTGACGACACAAGAAGGCGCACTTCAGCTCAGCGGCGCAGGCACCGCCGGGGCCGGCCCACTCCGCTTTCGCGGCGAAGCGCGAGCGCAGGCCGCCGACGAAGCGGCGCTGTCCAACCTGCTGAACATCATCGGGCGGCGCGACGGCGCGCGGTCCGTCATTTCGATCGGATGACCATGAACAAGCAAGCACACCGCGTGCGACCGCCGCAACGACGGCCGGCCTCGATGGCCTCGACCTTGGGCAGCCTCGTGGCCACGGCTTTTCTTTATGCCACGCTGAGCCCGGCGCTGCTGGCACAGGCCCAGTCGACGAGCACGCGCTTTCGCGGCGAACCCGTCACGCTCAACTTCGTCAACGCCGAGATCGAGGGTGTGACGCGAGCGATGGCGGCCATCTTGAAGCAGCAGTTCGTGGTCGACCCGCGCGTCAAGGGCACGATGACGCTGTACAGCGAAGAGCCGATGTCGCCGCGCGAGGCGTACCTGAACTTCCTGGCGGCTTTGCGCGGCCTGGGCTTCACCGTGGTGGAGGTCGGCGGCTTGTTCAAGGTGGTGCCCGAATCCGAGGCGAAAGTGCAAGCAGGCACCGTGTCGGTGGGTGAGGTGTCGCGCCGCGGCGATCAGGTGATCACGCAAATCTTTCGCCTGAACCACGAGAACGCGAACAACCTGGTGCCGGTGCTGCGCCCGCTGATCGGGCCCAACAACACCATCAACGCCAACCCCGGCAACAACACCCTGGTCATCACCGACTACGCCGACAACCTGCTGCGCATCGGCAAGATCATCGCCGCCATGGACACGCCGGGTGCCGGCGAGGTGGAAGTGATCGCCTTGAAGCACGCGGTCGCCTCCGACGTGGCGGTGCTTGTGCAGCGGCTGTCCGAAACCGGCGGCATTCCGGGCGTGCCAGGCGCTGCCGTGACCGGCGCGCCGACGATTTTGGTCGACCCGCGCAACAACTCGCTGATCGTGCGCGCGCCCAATGCGTCGCGCATGGCCACGGTGCGCTCGTTGATCGGCAAGCTCGATCAACCCACCAGCGCCGCCAACGCCCCCGGCAACATCTGGGTCGTCTACCTGAAGAATGCCGACGCCACCAAATTGGCAGCCGTGCTGCGCGCGGCCTACAGCGCCAACTCCAGCGGCTCGACCGGTGCTGCTTCGAGCAGCAGCCTGCCTGCGGCACCGCCGGTCGGGATTGGCGGGGCGATCAGTGCAAGCGTCACGGCCGGTGCCAGCACCGCCAGCACGGCCAGCCTGGCCACATCGGCGGGGCCTTCGACCGGCGGCTTCATTCAAGCCGACCCGTCGACCAACTCGCTCATCATCACCGCCCCCGAGCCGCTGTACCGCCAGCTCCGGGCGGTGATCGAACAACTCGATTCGCGCCGCGCGCAGGTCTACATCGAGTCGATGATCGTCAAGGTCGATGCGAACAAGGTGGCCGACTTCGGCTTCCAGTGGCAAGGCGTGTCGGGCCAGAAGGGCGACGGCACCATCCTCGGCGCGGGCACCAGCTTCGGCAGCGGCAACAGCAACATCATCAACCTGTCAGCGGCCACCGCCCAGGGCCGCACGGGCATTGCCGCCGCCATCGCCGGCGGCATTCCGGCCGGCTTCAACGTGGGCATCCTGAAGAAGATCGGCGACATCTACACGCTCGGCGCGCTGGCGCGATTTCTTGAAACCAACCTGGGCGGCAATGTGCTGTCCACACCCAACCTGATCGCGCTCGACAACGAAGAAGCGCGCATCGTGATCGGCCAGAACGTGCCCTTCATCACCGGCTCGTTCACCAACACCGGTGCCAGCGGCAGCTCGGTGAATCCGTTCCAGACCGTGGAGCGCAAAGACGTGGGCTTGACGCTGAAGGTGAAGCCCCAAATCGGCGAAGGCGGCACCGTTCGCATGGTGATTTATCAAGAAAACTCCAGTGTGGTGGCCACCACGCCTGCCGGCCCCACCACCGACAAGAGCGCGATCGAAACCACCGTGGTGGTGGACGACGGCGCCATCATGGTCTTGGGCGGTTTGCTGAAAGACGAGTACACCGGCAGCGTGGCCAAGGTGCCCTACCTGGGTGATATCCCGGTGCTCGGCAACCTGTTCCGGCTTGACAACCGCAGCCGCAGCAAGTCCAACCTGATGGTGTTTCTGCGCCCGGTGATCATCCGCACCCAGCAGGCCGCCGATGCGATCACCCTGGACCGCTACGACGCCATTCGCGCGCAGCAAAAAGAAACGCAGCCCTCGCCGAGCGTGACCGTTCCCATCAACGACGCGCCGGTGCTGCCACCGCTGCGGCCGCTGCCGGCCGACCCGATTCCGCTGCTGGTGCCGCCAGCGGCCTCGGCCCCGACGAACTGACTGACTGACGCTGACGCACCATGGGCGCACGCCACCCCCTGCCCTACGCCTACGCCAAGGCGCACACCCTGCTGCTTGAAAACGACGGCGAGCGGCTGGTGCTGTGGGCGCCCGAAACGGTGTCGCTGGCCGCACTTGGCGAAGTGCTGCGGCTGTACCAGGTGGACCGGTTGGAGCGCGAGTCGGCGTCCACCCTGGCCAACCGCATCGCCGTGGCCTACGCGGGCAGCGAGTCGAGTGCCGCGACGGTGATCGGCGAGGTCGAGAGCGCGGTCGACCTGAGCCGCATGATGCAAGAACTGCCGGCGATCGAGGACCTGCTGGAGGCGTCGAACGACGCGCCGATCATCCGCATGCTCAACGCGCTGCTCACGCAAGCCGCCAAAGACGGCGCATCGGACATCCACATCGAACCCTATGAACGCAGCAGCGCGGTGCGCTTTCGGGTCGACGGCACCTTGCGCGAAGTGGTGCAGCCGAACAAGGCGCTGCACGCGGCGCTGATCTCGCGCCTGAAGATCATGGCCGAGCTGGACATCGCCGAGAAGCGCCTGCCGCAAGACGGCCGCATCAGCTTGCGCATCGGCGGCCGCGCCGTGGATGTGCGCGTGTCCACCCTGCCATCGGCGCATGGCGAGCGCGCCGTGCTGCGCTTGCTGGACAAGGGCGACTCCAAGTTCACGCTCGAATCGTTGGGCATGAGCGGCCAGGTGCTGACGCGCTTCGACAAGCTCATCAAACAGCCGCACGGCATCGTGCTGGTGACCGGGCCCACCGGCTCGGGCAAAACGACCACGCTGTACGCGTCGCTCGGGCGCATCGACATCGGCGGCACCAATGTGCTGACGGTCGAAGACCCGATCGAGTACGAGTTGGCCGGCATCGGCCAGACCCAGGTGAACCCGAAGATCGACCTGACGTTCGCGAAGGCGCTGCGTGCCATCCTGCGCCAAGACCCCGACGTGGTGATGATCGGTGAGATTCGCGACTACGAGACCGCGCAGATTGCCATTCAAGCCTCGTTGACCGGCCCCCTGGTGCTGGCCACGGTGCACACCAACGACGCGCCGAGCACCGTCACGCGGATGATCGACATGGGCGTCGAACCCTTCCTGCTCAGCTCCAGCCTGCTCGGAGTGCTGGCGCAGCGGCTGGTGCGCAAGCTGTGCCCGCAGTGCAAGAAGCTCGATGCGCTGGGCCGCTACCACCCCGTGGGCTGCGCGGCCTGCAGCAACACCGGCTACAAGGGCCGCACGGGCGTCTACGAGTTGATGGTGGCCGACGACACGGTGCGCTCACTGATCCACAACCGCGCCGCCGAATCGCAACTGGCCGTGGCGGCCGAGCACGGCGGTTTGCAGTCGATGCGCGACGATGGGGAGAGGCTTGTGTTGGAAGGAATTACTTCGCCTGAGGAAGTGATGCGGGTGACGCGAGAATGAAGAAAAGTTCACTGGGCGCAGCCCCTCGCCTGAGGAAGTGATGCGGGTCACGCGAAAATGAAGAAAAGTTCACGAGGTGCAGCGCGTTCTCGCGACGCGGGCATTGAGCCCGCGCCGCTCGCCGGCCGCTGCGCTGGTCGATCCCCGTAGAACGGGGCCCCTCGCCCTTCGCTCCGCGTCCTATGCCCGCCTACAAATTCGAAGCCCTCACCGCCGCCGGCAAGTCGACCACCGGCCTGCTGGAGGCCGACAACGCCCGGGCGGCGCGGGCGCAGTTGCGCCAGCAGGCGCTGGTGCCGCTGGAGGTGACCCAGGTCGCGTCGGCCGGCACCCAGGCGCAAGGCCGCAGCTTTTCGCGCCGGGTTTTCAACGCCACCCATCTGGCGGTGTGGACGCGCCAGCTCGCCGGCCTGGTCGGCAGCGGCCTGCCGCTGGAACGCGCGCTGACCGCGTTGACCGACGAGGCCGAAGAGCCGCGCCAGCGCGAGCTGCTTGCGCACCTGAGAGCCGAAGTGAATGCCGGTGCGCCTTTCGCCCAGGCGCTGGGCAGCGCCCCGCGCGAGTTCGACGAGGTGTACCGCGGCGTGGTGGCGGCCGGCGAGCAAAGCGGCGCGCTGGGCCAGGTGCTGGAACGGCTGGCCGACGACCTCGAAGCGCGCCAGGAACTGAAAGCCAAGCTGATCGGTGCCACGCTGTACCCGGCCATCGTGTCGCTGATCGCCATCGTGATCGTGATCTTTCTGGTCACCTACGTGGTGCCGCAAGTGGCCTCGGTGTTCACCAGCTCCAAGCGCGCCCTGCCCGGGCTCACGCTGGCCATGCTGGCCATCAGCGCGTTTTTGCGCAGCTATGGCTGGGTGCTGTTGCTGGCCCTCGCCGGTGCCGGCGTCACGCTGCGCCTGATGCTGCGCAACGAGGCCTTTCGCGAACGCTTCGACGCCGCCTGGCTCGGCCTGCCGCTGGTCGGCAAGCTGGCGCGCGGCTACAACGCAGCGCGCTTTGCCGGCACACTGGCGATGCTGGCGGGTGCTGGCGTGCCGATTCTCAAAGCCCTGCAGGCGGCAGCCGAAACCCTGTCCAACCGTGCCATGCGGGCCGATGCCATGGAGGCGCTGACGCAGGTGCGCGAAGGCGCGCCGCTGGCCTCGGCGCTGGCCGGAAAAAAACGTTTTCCGGGCCTGCTGGCGATGTTCTCGCGGCTGGGCGAACAGACCGGCCAGTTGCCCACCATGCTGGAACGCGCCGCGCGCCAGCTCGGCATGGAAGTGCAGCGCCGCGCATTGCAAATGGCCACCATCCTGGAACCCTTGCTGATCGTCGTGATGGGCATGGTGGTGATGCTGATCGTGCTGGCCGTGCTGCTGCCGATCATCCAGCTCAATACGTGGGTGAAGTAGCGGTTATCGGATTCGGGTCGGATCTCGGTTCGACTGCCGGGTCACGTTGAAGGCCGAGTAACTTTCATTTGTTGGGCCAAATGAAAGTCACCAAAGCAAAGACCCTCAACACCAGCCATTCGGCCGGAGCGCTGCGGCTACAAAGGTCGGCCGGTGACAAGCCTGGTTTTGTCGTCGATCTCAATGTTCGTACGCATTGTGTGTACCTCCATCAATTCAAGTACAGATCGCACCACGGTCATGGATGGGCGGGTTCTTCAACCAGCCGCTACGTCGCAGCGAGGTTCCCCATCGCCTCGCCGAGCCGAATCGAGCGGCCCGCCAGCCACGCCGGGTTGAATGTCAACCCGCCTTTCGGGAACAGCAGCACCACGGTCGAGCCCAGCAAGAAGCGGCCCATCTCGTCGCCCTGCTTCAAGTGCAGCGGCGGCTCGCCGTAAGTCCATTCGCGCACCTGCTTCACCCGCGGCGGGTTGACCACGCCGTGCCACACCGTGGCCATGCTGCCGACGATGGTGGCCCCCACCAGGGCCAGCACGAAGGGCCCGTGCGGGCCGTCGAAGACGCACACCACGCGCTCGTTTCGCGCGAACAATCCGGGCACGCCGCGCGCCGTGGTTGGGTTGACCGAGAACAGCGCGCCGGGCACATGGACCATGCGGGACAGCCGCCCGTCGCAGGGCATGTGGATGCGGTGGTAATCCTTCGGGCTCAGGTACAGCGTGGCGAAGTGGCCATCGTCGAACTGCGCGGCCAGCGCGGCGTCGCCGCCGACCAGCGCGGTGGTCGAGTAGTGGTGGCCCTTGGCCTGGAAAATCTGGTCGCGCTCGATGCGGCCGAACTGGCTGATGGCACCGTCCACCGGGCAGATCAGATCGGCCGCTGCCAAGGGCCGCGCGCCGGGCTTCAAGGCCCGTGTGAAGAAGTCGTTGAAGCTGCGATAGCTGGCGATGTCGGGGCTGGCTGCCTCGGCCATGTTCACGCCGTAGCGGCCCACGAACCAGCGAATGATCTGCGTCGTCAGTGGGCCCCAGGCACCGGAGGCGACCACGCCGCCGAAGGCTGTCATGGCCTGCTTGGGCATCAGGTATTGCGGCAGGACGGCGAGTCGGTCTGACATGGGGAAACCGGGTGGTGGCGAACGCGCGCAAGTGTATCGGCCCGCCCACACGCAGCAGGGTGGCTACCATGCGCGGGAGACTGGAGACTCCCATGACCGACAAGAAGTCCGTGCTGGTGGTTGGTGCCGGCGACGCCACGGGCGGTGCCATCGCCCGTCGCTTCGCCCGCGAGGGCTTTGTGGCCTGCGTGACTCGGCGCAGCGCCGACAAGCTGGCCCCGTTGCTGGAGCGCATACGGGCCGACGGCGGCGAGGCGCATGGCTATGCTTCGGACGCGCGAATTGAAGACGATGTGGTTGCACTGGTCAGCGGCATCGAACGCGACGTGGCACCGATCGAGGTGGCGGTCTTCAACATCGGGGCCAACGTGCGCTTCAACGTCACCGACACCACCGAGCGCGTCTACCGCAAGGTGTGGGAAATGGGTGCCTTGGCCGGCTTTTTGATGGGGCGCGAGGTGGCCAAGGCGATGCTTCCGCGCGGCCACGGCACGATCCTGTTCACCGGTGCCACCGCCAGCATTCGCGGATCATCGGGGTTCGCGGCCTTCGCCGGGGCCAAGCACGCGCTGCGTGCGCTGGCGCAAAGCCTGGCGCGCGAGCTGGGCCCGCAAGGCATTCATG
Organism: Burkholderiales bacterium; assembly: GCA_043749975.1. Lineage (GTDB taxonomy): Bacteria > Pseudomonadota > Gammaproteobacteria > Burkholderiales > Burkholderiaceae_C > JANYJJ01. The sequence goes on along the minus strand of JAYVCL010000053.1, from coordinate 22 downwards.
TGGCGCACATCGTGATCGACGG
>JAYVCL010000052.1:0-2612 GCA_043749975.1 Burkholderiales bacterium | reverse complement strand
CGCGACGATGGGCACAGTCGGCATCAGGAGCGCATCAAAGTCGCGCAGCCGTGCGCCCACCGCGGCGATCCAGCGCCTGCGCTCAGCCTGCAGCGTGATGTATTCGGCCGCCGTCATCGCCGCACCGCGACGGATGCGCGTCGCCACGCGCGGGTCGTAGTCGGCTTCACACTGCGCCAATAAGGGCGCGTGCCAGGCCCAGGCCTCCGCTGCAATGAAGCCGCCGAGCCGATTGATGTGCGCGAGCGCTGCGAACTCGGGAATGTCGAGATCGACGAACACCGCGCCGGCTGCTTCGAGGCGCCGGCGTGCATTCTCGAATGCGGTCGCGACCGCCCTGTCGAGCGCATCGAACGCCAAGGTGCGCGGCAGCGCGAATTGCCGCCCCTGCAGACGCGCGGCATGCAGCGGCGCCGGTGCCGCGCCCGACAACACCGCGTCGAGTTCGGCGCAGCACGCCACGCTGCGCGCGAGCGGCCCGATCGAGTCGAGGCTGGGCGAAAGCGGCAGGCAACCGTCCTGCGCAACGCGTTCGGCAGTCGGCTTGAAGCCGGTCAACCCGCACAGTGCGGACGGGATGCGCACCGAGCCACCGGTGTCGGTGCCAATGGCCGCGACCGCCATGCCGTCGGTCACCGAGACCGCGGCGCCCGACGAGGACCCGCCGGGGATGCGGCCGGCCGCGCGGTCCCACGGGTTGCGCGGCGTACCGTGGTGCGGGTTCAGGCCGAGCCCCGAGTACGCGAATTCGGTCATGTTGGTACGGCCGACGATGACCGCGCCGGCCGCGCGCAGCCGGCGTACGACAACAGAATCGTCCCGCGCGCGTGGCGCGTCATCGAGCGCGCGGGAACCGGCACGGGTGACATGGTCGGCCTCGTCGAACAGGTCCTTGATCGAAATCGGAATGCCCGCGAGTGCAGGCAAGGGGACACCGGCCTCCCGCTGCCGGTCGATGGCGTCGGCACACGCGCGTGCCGCGACGGCGTGGACCTCAAGGAAGGTTGCCTGTGCTTCGCTGCCGTGCAGGGCGCCATCCAGTGCCTGCTCGGTCAGTTCACGGGCCGAGCAGTGCCCGGTGGCCAGTTCGGCGCGCCATTGCGCGATCGTATGGGCGAGCAAGGCCATCGTCTAATCCTCTGGGAAGAGCTTCAATGCGCGGCAGTCGACGCAAGCCATCATGCCCCGAGCCGCGACATGACCTGAAACACGTACACGCTGCCGGTCTGTTCAACCTTCAATTGGCGTGCCAGAAGGCCCGCCGCTCCGAAGGCCGTATCGGCATCGGTAGCTTCGACCATTGCCACCATGTCGGCCTGTGCCGCCGGGGCGGTGGCCGACAGCGGCGCTGACAATTCGACGTCGGTGCGCAGAAGCGAGGCTCGGACCACCCGATCACGCTCGACCACGGCCTGGAAATGTTGCCCGATCTGGGTCGGCTGCAGGCTGCCCTTCTTGACGACGAACAGTGCCAGCGCACCACCCTCTCCCTGGCCGACATCGACGATCAAATCGCCGACACGACGCTGGGTCTCGCGCATCCGGGCAAAATTGCGGTGGGACCAATCGGTCTGTCGCGCAAACGCCTGCTGATAGGCCTGGCTACGAAAGACCTCCACACTGTCGGTGTCGTACAGCGCCAAATACGGCCGTGGGCAACTGATGAGCGAATGAAATCGTCGTGAACGACGGAATCCAGGAATGCTCATGCGTTCTTGCATGTGTTCGCGGTCGTACCACCGGTTGAAGTCCCGTTCATGCGCGGGATCGACGTCGGTCCATATAGACAGTTGGCCGACGGCCAGTGGAGAGACTGTGTCCATAAGCTTGCGTTGTCGTCCAAATCGAGAAGACATCAGTTTCCCGCATCGACGCCGCTGCGTCTAACAAGAAATTTGCGCTGGAGGCAATCGGGTCTGCTTATGAGCGCATCGGCCAGTCGATCGGTCTCATTCGATCTGGGCGGACAAATTGGGGCGTTCGGAAACCGGCGAGATTCACGAGAGCTACAGCATGCACACGATCAACTGCGACGCGCATCCGCTGCTGAGTCGATTTCACAAACCGGAGTCCGACTTGCCGCCTCGACTCGCAGCTTGTCGCGTTCGCGGGTGAGCTGGGCGATCTGCAGCGCGTCGACCCTCGCAGGGTCGGACTTGGGGCCGCGCTTTTGCGGCGCGAGTGCGGCCAGGTCAGCAGCCTCACGCTGGCGTCGCCAGGTGCTCAGCGATGATGAGTACACGCCGTCGCGGCGCATCAGCGCGCCGACCTCGCCAGGCTTGGTGCACAGGTCGGCGGCCTGCAGAATACGGCGCTTGTCGGCGTTGGTGAACGTGCGGCGCCGAGCGCGTGGCACCACCTCGGAGTCGCTGCCGGGCGGGACCGGCGACGGCGCCGATCCGGGCGCATCTTCGGTCGCCCTACGGGCTCCTTGCGATGCGCCCGGATCGGCTGAACTCGTCACTGCGTCCATCGCGACCTTGGGTTGCTGGTTGATCGTCATACCTACCTCGTTGCTCACTGATCTCTCGGGGGTAGGTGGCGCAGGTCATATTGGCACAGGGGGGGCGATGAACGTCGCCGGGGCGCCCAGGCCATCCCACAGCAGACCG
>JAYVCL010000051.1:0-4391 GCA_043749975.1 Burkholderiales bacterium | reverse complement strand
GTGCGCACATCGGCTTGCAGGCCGATGCCGTTCAGCGGGCAAGGCGCATGCGCCTTGAAAACCCCGCCTCACCCCCAGCCCTCCCCCAGCGGGGGAGGGGGCCATATCATCGTGCCGCTGAAAACTGTTCAAAGGGAACCGAATGAGAAGCTTCGACAAACTCACCGACCTGCAGGCGCTGGTCGGCCAGCACATCGGCGACAGCGACTGGATCACGGTTGACCAACACCGCATCGACCTGTTTGCGCAAGCCACCGGCGATCAGCAGTGGATTCACGTCGACCCGGTGCGCGCTGCGGCGGGCCCGTTCGGCACGCCGATCGCGCACGGGTTTTTGACGCTGTCGCTGCTGCCCGAAATGTTTGCCTCGGCGTTCGAGCTGCGCGACACCCGCATGGGCGTCAACTACGGCCTGAACCGCGTGCGCTTTCCGGCCCCGGTGCCGGTGGGCAGCCGCCTGCGCGGCAGCTTCGTGCTGAAGGCCTACGAGGCGCTCGAGTGCGGCGCGCAGGTCACGGTCGAGATCACCATGCTGCGCGAGGGCTCGGTCAAGCCGGTGTGCGTGGCCGAGTCGATCGCGCGGCGCTACACCTGACTCCCAGGGCCTGGGGGCGCTGTCACGGCAAGAAATCGTCCAGCCGCTGCCCGCTGCGCAGGCCCTCGATGTGCGCGAAATGCGCGTCACGCGTCAGCAGCGCGGCGCCGTGTTCGAGTGCGCTGGCCGCAATCCAGAGATCATTGCTGGGAATGGGCTGTCCCTTGCGCCGCAGCGACGCATAGATGAGTGCATAACTGTCGGCCGTGATGGCGGTCAGCGGCAGAACTGCGACGCGGGGAGAGGCCAGAAAGCGTGCCAGCTCAGACCGGTTTTTCGCCTCTCGGCTGCCAACAGCAAAGCCGCCCAGCAGTTCGCCCAGCACCACGCTGTTGATGTACAGCGTGTCTGCCTGCGCCAGAATTTCGACCACCTCGGAGGCTCCCAGCATGAACGCGCTGTAGGCGTTGGTGTCGAGCAAGATCGGTCTCATCTCATTTCCACAACAGCGGGTCGATTTTTGCGAACGGTGCCGTCGCGCGCTCGAATTCAGCCGCCTCGGCTTTTCGCCAACTGCCGGCCAGCGCGTCGAGGTCGTCGTGGCGCCGACGAACGGCCTTGGCCTTGGTTCTGCCCAGACCCTGGTCGATCAAGCTCAGCACGATTGAATTCACACTCGCGCTCTCTGCTTCGGCGCGCGCCTTGAGGTCCGCCAGCGCGCCAGCCTCAAGTCCACGCAAACTGATGTTGGCCATGCTTTTTCCAGTGCTATCCATTTGATTATTTTCATGCTATCACGGTGCCAGGGTCGGTGTCGGTGTCGCTTACGATTCGCCACGCGCTGGTCGTTGCCCACCGCAAAAAGGGAGTTCCGCATGAAAGTCCTGCTGATCGACGACCACCCATTGATCCTGTCGGCACTGAAGACCGTTATCCAGGGCCTGGGCGACGACGTGACGGTGGTCGGTGCCGGCACGGCGCGAGAGGCGCGCGACATTCTCAAGAAAGACGCCGAGTTCGATTTGGTGCTGCTTGACCTTCAACTCGGCGACGCGCACGGCTTCGACGTGCTCACCGAATTTCGCGCCGCCTATCCCGCACTGCCCGTGGTGGTGGTGTCGGCCAGCGACCGCACCAGCGATGTGATCCGCTCGATCGATCTGGGGGCGATGGGCTTCGTGCCCAAGCGGGCCAGCAACGACACCTTGTTCGAAGCACTGCACATGGTGATGTCGGGCGGCATCTACGTGCCGCCGATGACGATGGGTTCGGAGCGCCCTTCTGAAAGGCCCGAGGGCGATACCGTGCCCAGCGTGTTGCGTGTGGTGCGTGAAACAGCCATGAACAGCGAATTTCAGACCCAGCCCGCCATGCGTTCGCTCGGCCTCACGCCGCGCCAGACCGAGGTGATGGCGTTGCTGCTGCAGGCCAAACCGAACAAGCTGATCGCGCGTGAATTGAACCTGTCGGTGGACACCGTGAAAGACCACGTGGCCGCGGTCTTGCGCGCGCTGAACGTCAGCACGCGCACGCAGGCGGTGCTGGCGGTGAGCCAGATGTCGCGGCAGGAAGGCGGCCTGACGGCATGGCGCAAGTCGAACTGAACTTGCCGCTGGCTGACGCCGCAGAATCGGCGCAAGCCAGGCACCTTTCGGCCTTGCCCGAACAGGTGCAAAGCACGTTCGACTACATGCCGGCGGCGCTGACCGGCTACGTGGCCGGGGTCGGTGTGGTCTGCTGGTTGTTCTGGAGCCTGACGCCGTTGGCGCTGCTGCTGCCCTGGCTGGCGGCGTTTGCGGCGCTGCTGCTGATGCGCTTCGTGATGGCGCAGCGCTTCAGTCGCGCGACCCGGCTCAGCACCGTCGACTGGGCCCGTTGGCAACTGTGGTCGAACGTCGGCACCGTTTGCACCGCCGCCCTGTGGGGCCTGACGGCGTGGATCTTTTACCCACGGGGCAACCCGGTGCAACAGACCGGACTGATCATCGTGATCTACACCTTTGCTGTCGCCGCAGTGCCGGTGCTCTCGGTTCAGCCGCGCCTGTACATCGCATACGCGACCCTGTGTTTCATGCCGATGGTGTTGCGCATTGCCAGCGTCGGTGATTTCGACCACTACCAACTCGCGGCCGAAGTCGTCCTGATCCTGATCCTGACCACGCTGCTGGCGCGCAACTTTCGCCAGACACAGCAGCGCCTGATCCAGCTCAAATTGCGCGCTGATGCGTTGCTGGTTCGGGTGCGGATCGAAAAGCAGGCCGCCGACGACGCTCGCCATGAGGCCGAAGTGGCCAACCGCGCCAAGACCCAGTTCTTCACCGCTGCCAGCCACGACTTGCGCCAACCCCTGCATGCGATGGGCCTGTTCGCCGAAGCACTGCGCCAGAAGAGCCACGACGCCGAGGTGGCGCACCTGGTCAACAGCATCAACGAATCGGTCGACGCGCTGGAGGGATTGTTCTCGGAGTTGCTCGACATCACGCGCATCGACAGCGGCGGCATCGAAGTCAACCCCGAGCACTTCGAGATCGGCAGCATCTTCCGCAAGCTGCGCCTGCACTTCGAGCCCACGGCATTCGAGAAGGGCCTTGCGCTGCGCCTGCGCGGCGCCCAGCACGTGGTGCACGCCGACCCGCTGCTGGTCGAACGCATCTTGCGCAACCTGGTGTCCAACGCCATTCGCTACACCAACGACGGCTCGGTGCTGGTGAGCTGCCGACGCCGCGGCGACCACCTGTTGCTGCAGGTGTGGGACACCGGGTTGGGCATCCGTGAAGAACAGCAGGCGCTGATCTTCGATGAGTTCTACCAGGTGCCCAACACCGAACGCGTGGCGCCGCACCAGCGCAAAGGCCTGGGTCTGGGCCTGGCCATCGTCAAGCGGCTGGCCGAGCTGATGCACGCGCCGCTGGGCCTGCGTTCGCAGCCGGGGCGCGGCACGGTGTTCAACCTGGAATTGCCGCTGGGCAAAGTGCCGCGCCAGAGCTTGCCGCTTCCCAGCGGCAAGCTGTTGCAGAGCATCACGCTGAACGGGCGCTTGATCGTGGTGGTGGAAGACGAGCCGGCGGTGCTGGCCGGGCTCGAGGTTTTGCTCAAGGGCTGGGGTGCCACGCTGGCCGCGTTCGACAGCGTGGCCAGTTGCAGCGCCTGGGCGCAAGGCTGCGACCCGGCGCTGGTACGGCCCGACTTGCTGATCGTCGACTTTCGTCTTGAAAACGGGCTGACCGGCGTGGATGCCATCGTCGCCTTGCGCTCACGTTTCGGCCAACAGGTGCCGGCCATCGTGGTCACGGGCAGCACGATGAGCGGGCATGAACAAGAGGCGCACGACAAAGACTTTCACCTGCTGATCAAGCCGGTGGTGCCGAACAAGCTGCGCGCGATGATCGCGTTCAAGCTGGGAGTGAAGCCTGCGGGTTGAACAGGCTCGCGAGCTCGAAGCAAGTCAGCATCGCGATGGGCTCGCCCTGCGCGTGCATTTCGCGCAGGCGGTGCAGCGTCAGCGGCTTGCGCTCGTTCACGGCGTTTTCAACCCCAGCCGGGCCAGCAACAGCCGGTCTGCCGCGACATCGGGGTTGCCGGTGGTCAGCAGCTTGTCGCCGTAGAAGATCGAATTGGCACCCGCGAGAAAGCATAGCGCCTGCACCGCATCGCTCATTTGCTGGCGCCCGGCCGACAGCCGCACGCGCGCCTTCGGCATCGTGATGCGCGCGACGGCGATGCTGCGCACGAACTCGAACGGATCGAGCGGCGCCTGGTCGGCCAGCGGCGTGCCGGGCACGCGCACCAGGTGGTTGATCGGCACCGATTCGGGATACGGATCGAGCGCGGCCAATTGCGCGATCAGGCCGGCGCG
>JAYVCL010000050.1:0-12455 GCA_043749975.1 Burkholderiales bacterium | reverse complement strand
CCCACGAAAAGCAGCAGTCCGACCCCGATCAGGCCCAACAGGGCAAACGTGTTGTGGCTCACTTCGAGCAGGCCGTGTCCCGCGTCACGAGAAAACACGCCCACCGAGCGGGATGCCGCAGCGGCGAATCGGCGAATGGGGCGTAAGCCGGATGTGCAAGATGTGTAAAACGAAAGCGCTGTCATATCGGTCCAGTTTTCTGCTGTGCCGTCGCGTGTGTGGAGCTAAAAAGCTCGCGACATGGGCGGCGGCGATAATTCTTCGAGCCCGTCAGGTCAGACGATTTCTGACCTTTCGATGGGAAGGCTCCTTTGTTTTGCGCCCTCTCCATCCAGGCGATGCTGGGAGCGGGTATTCCCTGATCTGAGTCAGGAAGCCGGATTCTAGGAAGGCTTGTCATAACCAGTCAAGCATTTAGAAATTAATGTCAACTACTTTTAGATATGAAATATCGTGATCTTCGCGAGTTCATTCAAGGGCTTGAGCGCCTGGGCGAGCTGGAAAGAGTCGCAAAGCCAGTCTCGGCGCGGCTTGAGATGACCGCGCTGAGCGACCGGGTGTTGCGCGCAGGCGGCCCGGCGTTGTTGTTCGAGCAGCCCGTCGGTTACAAAATTCCGGCCTTGACGAATCTGTTCGGAACGCCTCGGCGGGTCGCGATGGGCATGGGCGCGTCCGAGGTGAGCGAGCTGCGTGACGTGGGCCGTGTGCTGGCAAGTCTGAAAGAGCCCGAGCCGCCCAAAGGGCTGAAAGACGCCGGCAAGCTGTTACAGATGGTCAAGGCGCTGTGGGACATGAAGCCGGCGATCGTGCGCAACGCGCCGTGCCAGGAGCAGGTCTTCGAGGCTGCCGAGGTCGATCTGGGAATGCTGCCGGTGCAGACTTGCTGGCCCGGCGACGCCGGCCCGCTGATCACCTGGGGTTTGGTGATCACGCGCGGGCCGCAACGTGCTCAAGCCGAGGCCGAGCCGCGCAAACGCCAGAACCTGGGCATCTACCGCCAGCAGGTGATCGCCCGCAACCGGGTCGTCATGCGTTGGCTGGCCCACCGAGGCGGCGCGCTGGATTTTCGAGACTTCGCGCTGGCCAACCCCGGCCAGCACTTTCCCATCGCAGTCGCCCTGGGGGCCGACCCGGCGACGATTTTGGGTGCCGTAACACCGGTTCCCGACACCTTGTCGGAGTACCAGTTCGCCGGCTTGCTGCGCGGCAGCCGCACCGAAGTCGTCGACTCATCGGTGGGCGAAGGCGGCCTGATGCTGCAAGTCCCGGCCAGCGCCGAGATCGTGCTGGAAGGCCGTATTCCGGTGGCTGCCGCGGGCTACACCGGCTTCAGCGAGCACGGCGTCAAGCTGAAAGAGCAGGGCGGCTACCTGCACGCACTGGAGGGCCCGTTCGGCGACCACACCGGTTACTACAACGAGCAAGACTGGTTTCCGGTGTTCGAGATCACTCGCATGACGATGCGGCGCGACCCCATCTACCACTCCACCTACACCGGCAAGCCGCCGGATGAGCCCGCCGTGCTCGGCCTGGCGCTGAACGAGGTCTTCGTGCCGATCCTGCAAAAGCAGTTTCCCGAGATCGTCGACTTCTATTTGCCGCCCGAGGGTTGCAGCTACCGCATGGCCATCGTCAGCATCAAGAAGGCCTACCCCGGCCACGCGAAGCGGCTGATGTTCGGGGTGTGGAGTTACCTGCGCCAGTTCATGTACACCAAGTTCATCGTGGTGACCGACGCCGACGTGGACATTCGCAATTGGCAGGAAGTGATCTGGGCTGTGACCACGCGCATGGACCCGGTGCGCGACACCACGCTGGTCGAGCACACGCCGATCGACTACCTCGACTTCGCCTCTCCTGTCAGCGGGCTGGGCGGCAAGATGGGGCTCGACGCCACCCACAAGTGGCCTGGCGAAACCCAGCGCGAATGGGGCCGCACGATTGCGATGGACGCTTCCGTCGAGCACAAAGTGGCGGCGGTGTTCGACGAGATCATGCTGGCGCACAAGGTGGCCAACAAGGCGGCTAAGAAATGACGGCTTGAAAATGACGGCTTGAACTTCAGCCGACCTTCGGCTAAGTTAGTAGAGCCTGCTTGCAGGCAACACCAGCGGTGCAGTCCCCTGCGCCCAAGGAGCCCCGGACTTCTAACCTCCGGAGCCCCGAACCGGCAGCGTCAGTTGCCTGCCCCTCCCACCCTGAACGGTCGGGAGGGGTCTACCGTTTCAATTGCCCCTGAGCCGCTTCACCAGCGCCGCGCCGGTCAGCAATTCGAGGTGGGCTTCGAGCCGAATCACGCGGCCCTTCAGGTCTTCGATTTGCATCTGCTGGCCTGTCATCGCCTCGGCTTGGCGATTTACTTTATCTTCCAGCTTGATCATTGAGGTCAGCGCGCCCCAGATCTTTTCGGTCACACCCATCAGGCAGCCTTGCGCACGGATGCCTTTGAAGCTTTCGTTTCCATTGCCGCGATGCGCTTGTTGCTCGCCTCGATGAAGTCGAGCGCGTTGTCGATCGCGGTGCCGGCTCGGTCGGCGGCAGCTTTGGCCGCATCTGCTAGCGCGCCCAACTCGGCGTCGCTCTCACTCGGCTGGTAGGCAAAAGCGCCGCGCCGCATCAACTCCGAAACAGGGATGTCGAGCAACCTGGCTTTGGCGGCAATGGCCTTCTTGTCCTGCACCGTTGCCTGCACCACGATCCGTTGAACCGCTGCCGCCATGTGAGTTGCTCCAAACGCGCACAAGATGTACATGGACAGTGTATGTACATCCCGGCCGCAGGTCAATCTGCCGTGGCCGGGGCTGAAATACGCACTGACGGACCTGACTGACCCGACTCACGCCGCCGTCAGGCGAGGCCATTTCAGAAAGCCGGTGCTCAAACCCGTGCCCAGCAAGATGACCATGCAGCCCAGCCCCATCGCGAGGGTCAGCCTTTCGCTCAAAAACAACCCGCCCCACAGCACCGCGAACACCGGCACCAGGAAGGTCACGGCGATGGCATTCGCCGGCCCTACGTTGGCGATCAGCCGAAAGTACATCACGTAGGCCAGGCCAGTGCAGGCCAAGGCCAGCACCGCTGCCAGCGCCCAAGCCGAAGCAGGCGGTGCGACTGCCGGCCACAAGACCAAGGCCGGCAGCAACAAGAACAAACCAGCCGACAACTGGCTGCCCGCAGCCACCGCCATCGGTGCCACCCCGGACAAAAATCGCTTGGTGTAGTTGGCTGAAATGCCGTAGCACAGCGTGCCCGCCAGGCAGGCCAGCACGGCCCAACCCGAACCGCCGGGCTTGAAGCTGGCCTTGTCCCAGGCCAGCCACAGCACGCCGGTGAAGCCGATCACCAGCCCCAGGCATCGCACGGGCGAGAGGCGGTCTTTCAGCCACCACCAGGCGATCGCGGCGGCGAACAAGGGCGCGGCGGCATTGAAGATTGCCGACAAGCCGGCCGTGATCGACAAGGCGGCGTACGCGAAGCACAAGAACGGCAGCGCCGAGTTGGTGATGCCGACCACGAAGATCGGCCGCCAATGCCGGCGCAGCAGAGCCACCTGGCCGCGCAAAACGAGCAGTGGCATCAGCAACAACGCCGCCCCGATCACCCGCACCGCCGACAGCACCACGGGGCCGAACTCGGCGGCACCCATGCGCATGAACAGGAACGAGGCGCCCCACAGCGCCGCCAGCGACAGCAGCTCGCCGATATCGGACGGCCTCATACGACAACGCCTTCCAGCGACAACAGCGCGCGCTTGCGGTCCAACCCGCCAGCGTAGCCGGTGAGCGAACCGTCGCTGCCCATCACGCGGTGGCAGGGCACGATCACCGACAGCGGGTTCTTGCCCACCGCCGAGCCCACCGCGCGCACCGCCTTGTGCGAGCCCACCGCGCGTGCGATGTCGGCGTAGCTTTGGGTTTTGCCGGTTGCGATGCGCAACAGCGCTTGCCACACGCTGCGCTGGAAGGCGGTGCCGTGCAGGTCCAGTGGCAGGTCGAAGTGCTGGCGCGTGCCGCCGAAATAGCCGGCCAGTTGCTGTGCCGCGTCCTGCAACACCGGGTCAATGGCGCACTCGGGTGCGCCCAGCACGCCGGGGTGGTCCTTCTGGCCTTCGAACCACGCACCGGCCAGGCCCTTGGCCGTTCGCGCCAGCAGCAGTGGGCCGATCGGCGTGGCGATGGTGGTCTGGGCCGTGGCCCGGCTGTGAATTGAATTGATAGCAAAGCTCATGCTGTTTTCTCCAGGCTGTTCCACAAACGCAGCACGGCGTACGAGCGCCAGGGCCGCCACTTTTGCGCGATCGCATCGGCTTCGCGCTGCGTGGCCGTGCCGAAAAGATGCTTCATGGCCTTGAGCAGCGCCACGTCGTTGGGCAGATAAGCGTCGGGCCAGCTCAACGCGCGCATCGCGATGTAGTGCGCCGTCCACGGGCCGATGCCGGGCAGGGCGCACAGCCGCTCGATCAGAACCTCGGGCGGCTGATGTGCGGCCAGGCACGGCATCAGCCCGGGCCAGGCGCGGGCCAGCGCGACGATGGCACCCGCGCGGCTGCGGACGATGCCCAACTCGGCAATGCGCTCCAGCGCCGTGTGCGCCAGCGCGTCGGGCGCCGGGAAGCTGCGCTCGATGCCCGGCCATGGCGTCGGCGTGGCTTCACCGAAGCGCTGCACCAGCCGGCTCGCCAGCGTTCGCGCCCCGGCCACCGTGACCTGTTGGCCGAGCACCGCACGCACCGCCAGCTCGAAGCCGTCCAGGCTGCCTGGCAGCCGCAGGCCTTCGTCGCCGGGCAGGCCATGCAAAACGGCGTCGATGCTGTGCGGTGCGGCGTCCAGGTCGAGCCAGCGTCGTGCTGCGGCTGCCACGCTGGCGCTGGCCGTGGCCATCTCGGGCGCAAAGCTCAAGCTCACGCGTGAACGCTCGGGCACGAACTCGGCTTCGATCCAGCTGGCGACGCTGGCGGGTGCACTGGACGAAGCGCCTGCCAAGGCCCCGGCGCGCAGCGTGCGCCGGATGCGCAAGCCGTCGACCTGTTCCACGCCCGGAATCGCACGCTGCGCGATGAATTTCAGCAGCCGCGCCACGTCGAACGGCGCCCGGTATCCCAGCGTGATGGTCACCGTCGAGCCTGCAGGCACGCTGCGTTGCGCTGCATCGCCGCGCAAGCGGCTCGGGCTCATGCGGTAGCTGTCGGCAAACGCCGCGTTGAAGCGGCGCAGGCTGCGAAAGCCACTCGCGGATGCGACCTGGGTGACGGGCAGGCTCGTGTCGGTGAGCAACTGCTTGGCCAGCAACAAGCGCCGCGTTTGCAGGTATTGCAGCGGCGTCACGCCATGCTCGGCCTGGAAGATGCGGCGCAGGTGGCGGTCGCTCACGCCCAGGCCTTCCGCCACCGCCAGCAGACTGGGTGTGTCGCCGCTGGCCGCTTGCCCATCGAGCGCGTGCGCCGCCTGCTTCGCCAGCGTGCTCGATGCGTCCATCACCGTCCACGCCAGGCCCGGCCCGGGCGCGATCTCGGGGCGGCATTTCAGGCACGGGCGAAAGGCCGCGGCCTCGGCCTGCGCGGGTGTGTGGAAGAAGCGGCAGTTCTCGCGCTTGGGCGTGCGCACGCGGCAGATCGGGCGGCAGTAGATGCCGGTCGACGTGACGCCGACGAACAAGCGCCCGTCAAAGCGCGCGTCGCGCGCCAGCAGCACGAGGTAGGAGGCGTCGGTGTCGATGGGCATGCGCCGATTATGGCCAGGCGCGCAGGCAAGACTCGCCGTTTTCGGACATGTGGATTCAGGTTCGGGTTGTCGCGCGTGGGTGGCGCCGGCGTGCAGGCGGCTGCCTACAATCGCGCTGAACTTCCGGAGCGGCTGAGCATGCAAGTCATTGCGTCCAACTTCAAGGCTTACGACATTCGCGGCATCGTCGGCACCACCATCGACGAGAATTTTGCCGAGCACCTCGGCCGCGCTTTCGGCTCTGAAGCCGTGCACGCCGGTGAACGGGCCGTGGCCGTGGGACGCGACGGGCGTGTGTCTGGCCCCGGCCTGGTGGCGGCGCTGGTTCGCGGCCTGGCTTCTACCGGTCTGGACGTTGTGGACCTGGGTGCTGTGACCACGCCGATGCTGTATTACGTGGCCGCCACGCGCGGGCGGCGCGGTTGCCGCAGCGGCATCATGGTGACCGGCAGCCACAACCCGAAGAACTACAACGGTTTCAAGATGGTGTTGGCGGGCAGCGCCATTTACGGCGACGCGATTCAAGCGCTGCGCCTGCGCATCGAGGCCGAAGATTATGTGAGCGGCGCAGGCCGGTCGGCACCGATGAACATCGTTCCCGAGTACAGCGCCCGCATCACGAACGACTGCAAGTTGAAGCGGCCGATGAAGATCGTCGTCGACTCGGGCAACGGCATTCCCGGCGCGTCGGCGCCAGGCATTTTGCGGGCGCTGGGCTGCGAGGTGACCGAGTTGTATTCCGAGGTGGACGGTGACTTTCCCAACCACCACCCCGACCCGAGCAAGCCCGAGAACCTGGCCGATTTGATTCACGCGGTAAAGCATGGCGATGCCGAAATCGGACTGGCCTTCGACGGCGATGGCGACCGCCTGGGCGTGGTCACGAAAAACGGCCAGATCATCTACCCCGACCGGCAACTGATGCTGTTCGCGGTCGACGTTCTCAAGCGCAACCCCGGCGGCACGGTGATCTTCGATGTGAAGTGCACGCAGCGCCTGGCCCCGGTGATCCGCAAGGCCGGCGGCAAGCCGCTGATGTGGAAGACCGGCCATTCGCTGGTGAAGGCGAAGATGAAGCAAATGAAATCGCCGATTGCCGGCGAGATGAGCGGCCACATTTTTTTCGGCGAGCGCTGGTACGGCTTCGACGACGCCACCTACACCGCCGCGCGCCTGCTCGAGATTTTGAGCCGCAGCAAAGACCCGAGCAAGCTGCTGAACGCATTGCCCACCAGTTTCAGCACGCCCGAGTTGAACGTGCCTTGTGCCGAAGGCGAAGCGCGGCTGCTGGTCGAGCAACTGCTGAAGACGGCGAAGTTTCCGGGCGCGACCGAGATCGTCACCATCGACGGCCTGCGCGCCGAGTACAAAGACGGCTTCGGGCTGATGCGTTCGTCGAACACCACGCCGGTGCTGGTCATGCGCTTCGAGGGCCACACGCAGGCCGCGTTGCAGCGCATCGAGCACGACTTCATGGCCGCGCTGCGGCTGGTCAAGCCCGACGCGCAGATTGCCGCCGCTGCGCACTGAACTCGGGGTGCCCTCGGGATCCGATCCCTTGCGCATCCTCATCGTCAAGCTGTCGTCGCTCGGCGACGTGGTGCACGCCATGCCGGTGGTGCACGACATTCGCCAGGCGCATCCGGGTGCGTTGATCGACTGGGTGGTCGAGCCAGGTTTTGCGCCGCTGCTGCGCCGCGTCGACGGTGTGCATGCTGTCGTCGAATGCGCGCTGCGGCGCTGGCGCAGTGGCTGGTGGACCAGGGCGGTGCGCGGTGAATGGCGGGCTTTTCGCGACGCCCTGGCGGCCGAGCGCTATGACGCCGTCATCGACCTGCAGGGCCTGACCAAGTCGGCCCTCATCACCCGGCTGGCTCACGGTGTGAGCTACGGCTTGGCAAACCGAACCGACGGTGCCAGCTTCGAAGCGCCCGCGCGCTGGCTGGTGGACCATGCTGTTCATGTCGAACCGCACACCCACGCGCTCGACCGTTCGCGCCTTCTCGCTGCACGCGCGCTGGGCTATACGCTGCAGGGTCCACCGCAGTTCGGCCTGCGTTCACATTTGCCAGCGTTGGCGCAACGCACGCTGGTGTTCGTGCATGGCACCTCGCGCGATGACAAGCTGTGGCCCGAGGCGCATTGGACATCGCTGGGCCGCCAGGTGATGGCACAAGGCTGGCGCGTGGCGCTGCCCCATGCGGGCGCGGATGAGCGCTTGCGCGCCGAGCGGCTGGCGGCGGCCCTCGGTGCCGGCTGCGAGGTGTGGCCGGAAATGAACCTCGACGCGTTGACCGACCGCATGGGGGCCACCCAAGGGGTCATCGGTGTGGACAGCGGCCTCAGCCACCTGGCCGTGGCGCTGAACCTGCCGCATGTGCAGATCTACAACTTCGCCACCGCGTGGCGCACCGGCCCACAGGCGTCGCACGGTCATCGGCACCAGGTGTCGGTGCAAGGGCGACCCACACCCGAGGTGTCGGCGGTATGGGCTGCGTGGCTCGAAGTGCAAGCGCAAGCACACGCGCAATCACAAGTGCAAGCGGCGGCACGGTGAGCGGCTCACTGCAAGGGCTCGCTCGTGGCGGCTACTCCTTGTTGCTGTGGCTGTTGACACCGGTGTACCTGCTGCGCCTGTGGTGGCGCGGGCGGGCCGAGCCGCTGTACCGGCATGCCATCGCCGAGCGCCTGGGTTCATACGACGGCGGCGCGACGAGCGGCGCGGTGTGGGTGCATGCGGTGTCGCTGGGCGAAACGCGCGCTGCTGCCGCCTTGATCGACGCCCTGCGCCGACAGCGCCCCGGCATGCGCTTGCTGTTGACCCACGGCACGGCGACCGGCCGCGAGGCGGGCCTGGCGCTGTTGCACGACGCTGACCGACAAGCCTGGTTGCCGTATGACGCGCCCGGTGTGGTGGACCGCTTCTTCAATCATTTCCAGCCCGCCGTGGGCGTGCTGATGGAGACCGAAATCTGGCCCAACCTGCTGCATGCTGCGCAAGCCCGCGGTGTGCCGGTGGTGCTCGCGAATGCGCGGCTGAGCTTGAAGAGCCAACGCCAGGGCCAGCGTCTTGACACGTTGATCCGGCCTGCGGTGCGCAGCCTGGCCCTGGTGCTGGCACAGACTGAAGGCGACGCGCAGCGCCTGCGCGAGTCGGGCGCGCTGAACGTGTTCGTCAGCGGCAATCTGAAGTTCGACATGACGCCCGACGCCACCCTGCTGGCACGCGGCCATGCCTGGCGCGCTGCGCTGAATCGGCCCGTGCTGCTGGCCGCGGTGACGCGCGAAGGCGAGGAGGCGATGCTGCTGTTGGCCTGGTTGCAGCACACGGCAGCAATGAATGAGCGCCCGCTGCTGCTGATCGTGCCGCGTCACCCGCAGCGTTTCGACGAGGTGGCGGCGCTGGTCGAAGCGGCAGGTTTGCGTCTGGCCAGGCGCAGCCGTTGGGCCGACACCCCGCCTGCCAGCGCATGGGTCGCCGACGTGTGGCTGGGTGACTCGATGGGCGAGATGCCGCTGTACTACGCGCTGGCCCAAGTGGCCTTGCTGGGCGGCAGCTTTGCGCCGCTGGGCGGGCAGAACCTGATCGAAGCGGCGGCCTGCGGCTGTCCGCTGGTGATGGGCCCGCACACCTTCAACTTCGCCGAGGCAGCGCAGATGTCGCTGGCCGCCGGCGCGGCGCTGCGGGCGGACGACATGGACGCCGGCGTGCGCGCGGGGCTCGACTTGCTGCGTGGGCCGGGTTTGCTCGACGTGGCGCAGCGTGCCTTGGCGTTTGCGGCGCAGCACCGTGGGGCAGCCGAGCGCATGGCGGGGCAGATGGGGACGCTGTCAAACCACCTCGGTAATCGAAGTCAACACCGGGGCAGATGATCAGCGCGGTCGCAATGCCCAGAACGCGCGCACGATTCATCGAACGCATCTATGCTGAGCAGCACGCCCGGGCCGCACCGCCCGGCCCCAAGGATCGCTGACGGAGCCCCCACCATGCGCCACCATCCACTCGGTCGAACCGGCCTGTTTGTGTCTGAGCTTTGCCTGGGCACCATGACCTTCGGTGGCGGCGAAGGCATCTGGGGCCAAATCGGCGCCCTGCAGCAGGCCGATGCCGAACGACTGATCGGACAGGCGCTCGATGCCGGCATCAACTTCATCGACACCGCCGATGTCTACGCAGCCGGGGCGTCCGAGCAAATTACCGGCCAGGCGCTGAAGAACCTGAAAGTGCCGCGTGAGGATGTGGTCGTCGCGACCAAGGTGTTCGGAGAAACAGGGGCCGGGCCGAATGCGCGTGGCGCTTCGCGAAGCCACATCCTGGACGGCGTCAAGGCCAGCTTGAAGAGACTTCAGCTCGATCACATCGATCTGTATCAGATCCATGGTTTCGATCCGGCCACACCGATTGAGGAGACCGTTCGTGCCCTCGATCAACTGGTGCGCCATGGTCATGTCCGCTACGTCGGCGTTTCGAACTGGGCCGCGTGGCAGATCGTCAAGGCATTGGGCATCGCCGAGCGGCTGGGCCTGGCGCGCTTCGAATCGCTGCAGGCTTACTACACGCTGGCGGGCCGCGACCTGGAGCGCGAGTTGACGCCGATGCTGCGCAGCGAAGGCCTCGGGCTGATGGTGTGGAGCCCGCTTGCCGGCGGCTTGCTGAGCGGAAAGTACGGGCGCGGGGAAGCGGGCGAAGCAGGCAGCCGGCGCACCAGCTTCGACTTTCCGCCGGTGGACCGCGACCGGGCCGACGACTGCATCGACGCCATGCGCCCGATGGCGCAGGCACGCGGCGTGTCGGTGGCACAGATCGCGCTCGCGTGGCTGCTGCACCAGCCGCAAGTCACGAGTGTCATCGTCGGCGCGAAACGTCCCGAGCAACTCGCCGACAACATGGCAGCCACGCAGGTCGCCTTGAGCACGGCCGAACTCGAACAGCTCGGCCAGATCAGCCGTCTGCCTGCCGAATACCCCGGATGGATGTTCGACCGCCAAGGCGAACACCGGCGCAAGCAGGTTCTCGACGCACACCGGCCACGCGACGCTGCAAGCTGAGAGACTGAGTGCTGCGGCTCGCATGGGCAATTCTCCTGGTCACGCCATGGACCCAAGGCGGGGCTTCTTCGCCGGCCTGCCTTTGCTCGAAACCGCGCCTGACACCTTCGACACGGCACAGTACCGCCCTGCGCCCGACGACTGGGCCTTGGTCGTCACCGACATCGTGGACTCGACCCGCGCGATTGCCGACGGGCGCCACAAGACCGTCAATTTCATTGCTGCGATGGCCATTGCAGCGTTGAAGAACTTGTGCGCTGCGGAATCGATTCCGTTCTTGTTCGGCGGCGACGGCGCGGTGGTCATGGTGCCGCCACAGCATGCGGCGCAGGCGCGCGTCGATCTGGCGCGGGTGCGCGGCATGGCCGCGCGCGAGTTCGGTCTCGGCTTGCGCGTCGGCCTGGCACCGGTGAGCGAGCTGCGCCGGTTTGGGAGCGACGTGCTGGTGGGGCGTTATGAACCCTCGCCCGGAAACTGTTTTGGCGTTTTTTCCGGTGGCGGAGTCGGCCTTCTCGAAGCCGCCGTGAGAGGGCTCGGCCCCGCCGAACTCATCAGCCGCGTTGCCATCTCCGAATCATTTGACGATGGCGCGGCGGTCGACCTGTCGGGCCTGTCGTGCCGCTGGAACGCGCTGCGATCCAAGCGCGGCAAGATGGTCACCTTGATCCTGCACGGCGCGACCGACCCGGGCAAGATTTACGCAACCGTGATGCAGCTCGCCGCGCAGCATGGCGACCCTCGACCGGTTCGCGCCGAGACCCTCAGCGCCGGCTGGCCGCCCAAAGCTTTCATGCTGGAAGCACGCGCCCGCCGCCGCGGAGGCTGGCTCGCCGTATCGATTCTTCGAGTGCTTGGCGAGACCCTGCTGGCCCGGCTCGTCTTCGCACGCGGGCGTCCGATCGGCGACTTCGACCCGCAACGCTACCTCCGGGAAGTGGCCACCAATACCGACTTCAGCAAGCACGACGAGACGATCTGTTTCGTCATCGATTGCGCGCTGGATTCGATTGATCCGATCAGGAAGTATGTCGATCAATGCGCGTCCGGCGGCACGTTTCGCTACGGCATGGATGTTTCCGACACCGCGCTGATGACCTGCCTCGTGTCATCGACCGCTGACAGCCTGCATGTGCACTTCGTCGACGGCGGCGGTGGCGGCTACACCAACGCGGCGACGAACCTGAAGGCGGCGAGGCAGGCGGCGGGCACCGCATCAGCTTGAGTGCTGAACGCGGGCCGAAGTCGATGGTGCAGTGCTCGCCAGCATGCTACTTTGGCCACTGACAACCCACTTCGAAACCACCGGACGCGATCATGCATGACCTTCTTTTCCGCAACGCCTTGGTCTTCGACGGCACGGGCAGCGCACCGTCGATCAAGGATGTCGCCGTCAGCGATGGCCGCATCGCCGAGGTCGGCCCTGACCTGCGCGCATCCGCGCGCGAGGTGATCGCGGCCGACGGGCTCGGCTTGATGCCGGGCATCATCGACAGCCACACCCACTTCGATGCCCAGATCACCTGGGACCCCTGTGTGCGGCCCTCGCCTGCGCTGGGCGTGACCACGGCGGTGATCGGTAATTGTGGATTCACCATCGCGCCGTGCAAGCCGCAGCACCGCGACATCACGATGCGCAACCTGACGCAGGTCGAGGGCATGTCGCTGGACGTGCTGCGCCGAGGCATC
>JAYVCL010000049.1:0-11801 GCA_043749975.1 Burkholderiales bacterium | reverse complement strand
GACCTTTCGTTCGCCCGACAGTCAGGCTGTCGGCCACGACCTCTGCCGCCTCAGATGGACCGCCACCCCCATGACCGCCACCCTGCCACCCCTGCCCATCCCGCGCTTCGACACCTTCTACCGCCACGACGCGCTGACACAACTGCTGCACGACTACGCGCTGGCGCGGCCCGACCTGGTGTCGGTGCGCTCGATCGGCAAAAGCCATGAGGGGCGCGACATCTGGCTCGCGGTGGTCACCAACACGGCCACCGGCATCGACGCCGACAAGCCCGCGTTCTGGGCCGATGGCAACATCCACGCCGCCGAGCTGACCGCCAGCACCGCCTGCCTGTACTACCTGCACCAACTCGTCAGCCAGTACGGCGTGGATGCGCAGATCAGCCACTTGCTCGACACCCGCGTGGTCTACCTCTGCCCGCGGCTGAACCCCGACGGGGCCGAGCTGGCCCTGGCCGACCGGCCGCGCCACATTCGCTCCAGCACGCGCCGCTATCCGTATGAAGAGGAGCCGGTCGACGGGCTGACGATCGAAGACGTGGACGGCGACGGGCGGGTGCTCTTCATGCGCATTGCCGACCCGCACGGCGGCCACAAGAAGTGCGCCGCCGACCCGCGCCTGATGGTGCCGCGCGAGCCCGGCGAGTTCGGCGGCGAGTACTACCGGCTGATGCCCGAAGGCCTGCTCAAGCACTACGACGGCCTGACCGTGAAGGTGAACCCCGACGCCGAGGGACTCGACCTGAACCGCAACTTCCCCACCGGCTGGCGGCAGGAATTCGAGCAGGTCGGCGCCGGCCCGTACCCGACCAGCGAGCCCGAGGTGAAGGCGATGGTCGACTTCATCAGCAGCCACCCGAACATCGGCGCGGCGATCAGCTACCACACGCACAGCGGCGTCATCTTGCGGCCGATGGGCACGCAAAGCGACGACGACATGATTGCCGAAGACCTGTGGTCGATCAAACGTTTCAGCGCGCTGGGCGCGCAAGCCACCGGCTACCCGGCCATCAGCATCTGGCACGACTTCAAGTACCACCCGAAAGAGGTCATCACCGGCACGCAGGACTGGGTCTACGAGCACCTGGGCGCGCTGTTCTGGGTGGTCGAAATCTGGTCGCCCAACAAAGAGGCCGGCATCACCGAATACAAGTGGATCGACTGGTACCGCGAGCACCCGGTCGAAGACGATTTGAAGTTGCTCAAGTGGAGCGACGAGCAGTGCGGCGGGCAGGCGCATGTGGACTGGCGGCCCTTCGAACACCCGCAGCTCGGCACGGTGGAGATCGGCGGCTGGGACAAGATGAACTATTGGCGCAACCCGCCGCCGCACCTGCGCGAGCGCGAGGCCGCGCGCTTCCCGGCCTGGATGAACCAGATCGCCCTGAGCCTGCCCAAGTTGGAACTGCTGCGCACCGAAGTGCGCGCGCTCGGCCCCGACACCTGGCGCATCCGCATGGCGGTGGCCAACAGCGGCTACCTGAGCGCGGCGGTCACCAAGCGCGCCCTCATCCGCAAGACCGTGCGCGGCGTGATGTTCGAGATCCACCTGCCCGAAGACCCCGGCGACAAGCGCAACGACGGCAGCCCCGGCGTCACCCTGGTCAGCGGCAAGGAACGCATGGAAGGCCCGCACCTGGAAGGGCACGCGCCGAAGGCATCGTTGCAGGCCTTCTTGCCGAACCGCGACGTGACGGCCGACCGGGCGGTGGCCGAATGGGTGGTGCGTGCGCCCAAGGGCACACGGCTGGCGTTGAGTGCGCGGGCCGATCGCGCGGGGGCGGTGCGCACCGAGGTGAGTCTGGACTGACCCGCAGGGTCAGGTCAGCGGCCCAACTCGTCGCTCGACGCCGTGCGCGGCAGCAGCGGCGCTTCGCTCAGCGCCTCGCGCCACAGCTTCCTGGGCAAGAAGCTTCGCAACTGCTCGATGGCCTTGTCGATCAGCGCGGGGTGCAGTTCATGCGCGATGCCGGGCAGCACGTCGGCAGTCACGTCGCCGCCCAGGGCCAGCAGGCGTTCGGCGGAGTCGATGGCCGGGCCATACGGCAGCACCCGGTCGTCGAGGCCGTGGAACAGGTGCACCGTGGTGTCGAGCGGCGCGTGCATCGGCGCGCTGGCGTGGCGGCCACTGAAGGCCAGCACGCGGCCGGCCAGCTTCGGCTCTTGCTGCACGGCTTCCAGCGCCATGATCGCGCCCTGTGAAAAACCCATCAGCGCGGTGCGCTCCCAGGGCAGCTCGAAGTGGGCGCTCAGGCTGCGCACCGTGGCGATGAACTTCGGCAGCGCCGCGGCCACGCGCCCGGGGCGGTTCGCTTCGGTCAAACCTTGCACCGAGAACCACTGAAAACCGCCGCCGTCGGCTGTGTCGAACGCGTCCGGCGCGTCCAGGCACAGCACGGCCGCTTGCGGGTACTCGGCCACCAGGCGTCGTGCCAACGCCGCCATCGCCGAAGCGTCGGCACCGACGCCGTGGAACAGCAGAAACAGCAGCTCGGCGCGGCCGCTGGCGGGCAGGTGGGCGAGTGCGGATGTGTTCATGAGAAACAACCGCCGAGCCGCGATTCAGAAGCGCAGCCGCATGCCCGTGGCCAGGCTGGTGCCGCGGCTCAGCCCGGTGACGCGGTCGCTCATGTACAGCGCGTACACATCGGTGTTCTTCGACAAGGCGTGGTCGTAACCGAGCGAAAAAGTTGTCTCGCTCGTCTCTATCGGCGTGGTGGCCCGCGCGCTGTTGAGCTGGAGCATGAATCGGCCCAGGTCGCCCACCGGCAGCGTCGCGCCGAAACCGTAGATTCGGGTCTTGCTGGCGGCTGCGGCCTGCGTGTTGACCTGGGTGAACTGGCCGAACAGCTTGACCAGCGTCAGGTCGTATGAACCCCCGAGCTGGAACGTGTTCTGGCCGGTGTAACCGGGCGGCGTGCCGAGCGCGCCGTTCTTCACTCTCTGGTAGACCACAGTGGCTGCAAGCGGCCCCTTGAAGTACAGCAGGTTGGCGCCGATGTTGCGGCCTAGCGCGCCCGCTGCGCCTTCGCCCACGTTGGCCAGCAGGTTCAGGCTCAAGCCATTCGAGGTGGGGCTGCTGTAGGCCAGCGAGTTGTTCCACGCGCTGTCGCCGTAAAAGGGCAACAAGGTGGGCGTGAAAAGCTGGCGTATCGCCGGAGAAAACCCGTACGAATCGCCGAAGGCATTGAAGACCACGGTGGACACGAACAGCGGCGTGGTGTTGCGCCCGATGACGCTGGAGCCGAACGCGCCTTGTAAGCCGACATAGGCGCTGCGGGCCCAGAAGGCATCGCCGTCGAAGCGGCCGACCGCGCCCTGGTCGAGCCGCAGGTAGTGCTCGATCGCGAACTTGGCGCTCAAGCCGCCGCCGAGGTCGTCTGAACTCTTCACGCCGATGTAGCTGGTGCTCATGCTGCCGCTGTCGCTGCGCCAGACCTTTTGCGCGCCGGCGTTCTGAAACCGGCCCGCCGACACGTCCATCAGGCCGTAGATCGAGACCGTCGACTGGGCCACGGCGGCGGCCGAAAGAGCCAGGCTGGCGACGCCGGTGGCGATGATCTTGAGCGAGCGGAACATGAAAAAACTCCTGTGTTTTGCAAGGCCGGGTGCGGCTGGGGGCAAGCATCCGGCGCGCTGGGTGCGTGGGATGATGACCGATTCGCGCAATGCCAAGATTGTGTTGCAACCCGGCATCGAAACGCCCGCCGTCAAAAATCCCCGCGAGTCGGGTTTGCCAGAGAGCGCCCATGCAGATTTCAGTCAACGGCAAGTCGCATGCGCTGGCCGCTGCCGACACCGACCCGGCGATGCCCTTGCTGTGGGTGCTGCGCGACCTGCTCGACCTCACCGGCACCAAGTTCGGCTGCGGCGTGGCGGCCTGCGGTGCCTGCACGGTGCTGGTGGACGGGCAAGCCGTGCGCTCGTGCGTGACGCCGCTGTCGGCGGTGGCGGGCAAGGCGGTGCGCACCATCGAGGCGCTGGGCTCGGCCGAGCAGCCGCATGCGCTGCAAGCCGCCTGGATCGCGCACCAGGTGCCGCAGTGCGGCTACTGCCAGAGCGGCATGTTGATGGCGGCCGCCAGCCTGTTGGCGAAAAACGCCAACCCGAGCGACGCCGACATCGACGCGGCCATCACCAACATCTGCCGCTGCGGCACCACGCCGCGCATTCGGGCCGCCGTTCGCAGCGCCGCGCAGGCCCTGCGCGTCCAGCCCAAGACGCGCAAAGCCACCGCATGAAGCGCCGCACCTTGTTCATCAGCGGCCTCGGCGCAGCCGGCGCGCTGGTGGTGGGCTGGGGCCTGCTGCCGCAGCGCAGCCGCCTCGGCCACGCCCACAGCCTGCCGCTGACCGACGCCGAGGTGGGCCTGAACGGCTGGATCAAGATCGCCGCCGACGGCCAGGTGCTGCTGGCCATGAACCGCAGCGAAATGGGCCAGGGCGTGCACACCGCGCTGGCCATGTTGGTGGCCGAAGAAATGGACCTGCCGCTGAGTCGCGTGCGGCTGGTGCAGGCCGGCCCCGACAGGCTCTACGGCAACGTCGCCTCGTTCGTTTCGAGCTTGCCGTTTCACCCGACCGACAGCGAGCCGGGCGCACAAAGCCGCAGCGTCAAGGTCGGCCAGTACCTGGTCGGCAAAGTGGCGCGCGAGCTGGGCATCAACCTGACCGGCGGCTCGTCCAGCGTGGTCGATGCATGGGGCGCGCTGCGGCTGGCCGCTGCCACCGCGCGGGCTCAGTTGCTGGGGGCCGCCTCGTTGCAATGGCGCCAGCCGGTGGCCGAACTGTCGGTTCGCGACGGCGTGGTCTCGCATGCCAGCGGGCCGAGCGCGCATTACGGCGAACTGGCCAAGGCGGCTGCGGCCACGCCGCCCGGCGAGGTGATGCTGAAAGACGCCAAGGACTGGAAGCTGATCGGCCAGCCG
This sequence comes from Burkholderiales bacterium, assembly GCA_043749975.1. Taxonomy (GTDB): domain Bacteria; phylum Pseudomonadota; class Gammaproteobacteria; order Burkholderiales; family Burkholderiaceae_C; genus JANYJJ01. The sequence continues at coordinate 6,874 of JAYVCL010000049.1, read as the reverse complement.
CTGCCGCGCACCGACCTGTGGCCCAAGGTCAGCGGCAGCGCTGAATTCGGCATCGACGTGCGCCGCCCGGGGCAGGTCTATGCGGTGCTGCGCCACAGCCCGACGCTGGGCGGCAGCCCGGGCCGCATCGATGTCGACGCGGCCATGAAGCTGCCCGGCGTCGAGCGCGTGCTGCGCCTGGGCAGCTATGCCGGCTCTGCGCCGGCCGTCGCGGTGCTGGGGCGCACCTATTGGCACGCGAACCGGGGCGCGCAGGCGCTGGTGGTGGACTGGCAGCCTGCGCCCTCAGGGCTGCTCGACTCCAACGCCATCCTGCGCGATCTGGAAGCCAGCGCGCGCGCTGCAGCCGCAGCCGGCGGCGGCCTCGGCTTCTACAGCCGCGGTGATGCGAAAGCGGCCGACGCGGCTGCGGCGCGGCGCATCGAAGCCGTCTACCGCGCGCCCTATCTGGCGCACGCCGCCCTGGAGCCGATCAACTGCACCGTGCAGGTCAAAGACGGCAAGGTCGACGTGTGGGTGCCCACGCAGGTGCCCGGCATGGCGCGCGCGCTGGCGGCCCGCGTGGCCGAGGTGGCCGAAGACGCGGTCACGGTTCACGTCACCTACCTCGGCGGCGGTTTTGGCCGGCGGTTGGACGTCGACTTCGTCGGCCAGGCGGTGCGGGTGGCGATGGAGGCTGGCGGCCGCCCGGTGCAACTGGTGTGGCCGCGTGAAGAAGACATCCGCCACGACTTCTATCGGCCCGCCGGGGTGGCCGTAATGCAGGCCAGCATCGACGCCCAGGGCGCGGTCAGCGGCCTGCGCATCACCAGTGCCGGCGACGCCGTCACCCCGCGCTGGATGGAGCGCGGTTTGCCGGCGCTGGCCGGCCCGGTCGACCTGCCCGACAAGACCACCAGCGAAGGCCTGTTCGACCTGCCGTATTCATTCGCGAACCAGCGCATCGCCCACGTGGCCACGCGCAGCGGCGTGCCGGTGGGCTTCTGGCGTTCGGTCGGCCATTCGCACAACGCGTTGTTCTCGGAGAGCTTCATCGACGAGCTGGCGCACGACGCCAGGCAAGACCCGGTGGCGTTCCGCCTGGCCCTGCTCAAAGAGCTGCCGCGCCATGCCGCGGTGCTCAGGCGGGTGGCCGACAAGGCGGGGTGGGCCGTGCGCTTGCCCCCCGGTCGCGCGCGTGGCGTGGCCCTGCACGAAAGCTTCGGCAGCATCGTGGCGCAGGTGGTCGAAGTGAGCCTGGTGGCGGGCCAGCCGAAGCTGCACCGCGTGGTGTGCGCGGCCGACGTGGGCACCGTGGTCAACCCCGGCATCGTGGCGCAGCAACTCGAAGGTGGTGTGGTGTTCGCGATCAGCGCGGCGCTGTATGGCCGCATCGACATCGAAGCCGGCGCCGTCAAGCAAAGCAACTACACCGACTACCGCATGCTCAAGCTGGCCGACACGCCGCGCATCGAGGTGCACCTCGTCGACAGTGCGAACCCGCCCGGCGGCGTCGGCGAAATCGGCGTGCCGCCGCTGGCCCCGGCGCTGGCCAATGCGCTGTTCGCATTGACCGGCCAGCGGCTGCGCGATTTGCCGCTGGCGGTTTGAGGCATGGCCGCTTCAGCTCAACCCATGCGCGCGGCGTACTGGAGCACGGCGGCGCGCAACAGTTTGGCGTCGATGGGCTTGGTCAGGAAATCGTTCATGCCGGCGGCTAGCGCCTGCTCGCGTTCCGAGACCAGGGCGGCGGCGGTGAGCGCGACGATGGGCAGTGCCTGCGCACCGTGGCGCAGGCGCAGTTGGCGGGTGGCCTCGTGGCCGCTCATCTCGGGCATCTGAACGTCCATCAGCACCAGCGCAAACGGGCGGCCGTCGCGCACCGAGCGCTCCACGGCGGCCAGCGCCGCGTGGCCATCCACGGCCTGCACCACCTGCACGCCCCACTGTTCGAGCATGGCCACCACGATCATCATGTTGACGGCGTTGTCTTCGACCACCAGCACATGCGCACCCTGGATTTGGTCCGACAGGCCCCAGGCGGTGTCGGGCGTCGGCTGGCCGGGGTTGGACTCGGCCAGGCTCAGCACGGCCCAGAAGGTGCTGCCGTCGCCGGGGCGGCTTTCAACGCCCACCTCGCCGCCCATCAGCAGGGCCAGTTCGCGGCAGATCGACAGGCCCAGCCCGGTGCCGCCGTAGCGCCGCGTGGTCGAGGTGTCGGCCTGCGTGAAGGGCATGAACAGGCGCTTCTGGGTCTCGTCGTCAATGCCCAGGCCGGTGTCGGTGACGCTCAGGCGAACCCGCTCGGCGTCAAGCATGCCGGCGTGGATGCGAACCTGCCCGCGCTCGGTGAACTTGATCGCGTTGGTGATGAAGTTGCCCAAGATCTGCCGCACCCGCAGCGGGTCGCCGAGCACGTTGTGGGGCAGGTCGCCGTCCAGGTCCAGACTCAGGCTCAGGCCTTTTGCATCGGCCAGCGGCAGGTAGGCCAGGTGCACCGCGCTCAAAGCCTCGCGCAGGCCGAAGGGCACGCTCTCGAGGGCGATCTTGCCGGCCTCGATCTTCGACAGGTCGAGGATGTCCGAAATGATGCCCGACAGGCCTTTCGCGCTGTCCAGAATCTGCCGCAGGTACTGCTGGCGCAACGCCTCGTCCAGGCCGCTGCGCATGGCCAGCCGCGCCAGGCCCAGCAGGCCGTTGAGGGGGGTTCGAATCTCGTGGCTGGTGTTGGCCAGGAAGGCGCTCTTGGCCTGATTGGCGGCTTCGGCGGCGTCGCGCGCGGCGGCCAGCGCCAGCTCGATCTCGCGGCGCGCGGTGATGTCTTCGAAAATCCAGATCGTGCCGCCCTGGCTCGGGTCGCCCGGGTTCACCACCTGCACATGGGTGCGGCACCAGAACAGGCTGCCGTCGCGGCGGCGGAACTGGTGCTCGAACTCCAGCGACTTGCCCGCCGACAGCACCGGCCCGATGTTGCGGCTGACGTCGACATAGTCGGCCTCGTCCTTCCAGACCACGGTGCTCAGCCGGCCGATGAGGGCGCCTTCGTCCCAGCCGAACATGCGCTCGAACAGCGGGTTGGTCTGCACGAAGCGGCGCGCGCGGGTCAGCGCGATGCCGATCGCCGCGTTCTGGAAAATGGCGCTGTGTTCGAGCCGCACACGCTCGGTCTCGGAGATGTCGCGCAGGTTGCTGACGACGTAGTCGCGCCCGTCCATCTCGAAGCGCGCCGCCGACAGCAAGGCCACCACCCCCGACCCGGACTTGGTCTTCAGCACGATCGGGCGGGCGCTCATGCGGCCCGCTTGTGCCAGGTCGCGCAGCAACGCATCGCGGTCGCTCAGGTCGTTCCAGATGCCGATCTCGATGGCGGTCTTGCCGATCAGTTCCTCGCGCGCATAGCCGCTCAGGCGCACGAAGCTGTCGTTCACCAGCGTGCAGCGGCCGCTGCTCATCTCGGTCAGGGTGATGCTGTCGGGGCTGGTCGCGAACAGGTGCGAGAGCATGGCCTCGGAGCGGCGCAAGGCGGCTTCGGCCGCTGCCCGCGCGGTGATGTCGTGGTAGATCGCGAGGTTGGCCGGCCCTTCGGCCGTGCCCACGCGCACGCCCGTGGCCTGCACGCTGAGCTGCCGCCCGTTCAGCGAGCGGAGCTTGAAATCGGCCACCGTGATGCCCGCGCCCACCGCCATCGCTTCCAGCTCGGCGGTTCGCGCCTGGGCTCGCGTGCGCGAATCCCCCTCCAGGTACAACCCGGTGATGTCGAAGCCCGCCATCGCCGCGCTGCTCTCGAAGCCGAACATTCGGGCGGCTGCGCCGTTGGCGTCGAACACCACCCCGCCACGGTGCAGCAAAAGCGGCGAGGGCGAACGCTCGAACAGCTCGCGGTAGCGCGTTTCGCTGGCCACATTGGCGCGCTGCGCCATCACCACGTTGGTGACATCGCGGCCCACGCCCATGTAGCCCAGAAATTTCTTCTCGGCATCGAAGCGCGGCTCGCCGCTGATGCTGATGAAGCGCAGCCGGCCCTGCGTGTCGCGGCGCCGCGCCAGGGTGCCGCTGAAGGCGCGGTGCGCCTCCAGGTCGGCGCGGTGCGCCGCGAGCTGGGCTGCGGTCATGCCCAGCCCGGCCAGTTCCCACGGCGTGCGCCCCAGGCGGCTGCTGGTGTCGACGAGCGAGCCGGAGACGGGATTGTCCGAAACGTGGACAAAGCGGAACTGATCGTCCTGCTCCCAGTACCAATCGACGCCCATGCGCAGCACGCCGCTGAAACGACGCTCGCGCTCATCCAGATGGCGGTTCGATTCGCTCACCATACGTGCCATTACGACGCCCACCGCCCAACCTGCGGCCAGTAGCACCCACTGGACGATGACGGGGCTGGACAGCGGTGCCTGACGGATCGCCAGCGCACCGGTCATGCGCCCGTCCGCCTCGGCCAGCGCCAGGCCGAGGGTGACGGCGGCGCAGGCCACGGCCATCCCTGCGGCGTGTCCACGCCCCACCAACACCGTCACCACACAAACCACGAGCCCGAAAAAGCCGAGGTCGGCCGAGCGAACCCCATGCCCGCTGCCCACGGCCAGCAGGGTGATGGCCACGCAACCGACCCAGCTCGTGGCCAGCACCGCGCGGCGCAGGTTCAGGCGATGTGCTTTCCAGCGGGCCAGCGCAAACACCAGCGCCATCGCCAGGCACGCCGCCACCAGGCCGGCCCGCATGAGGTGCGTCACGTGCAGGGGCTGCGCGGCAACGGCCGCAGCGCCGCTCAGGCAAACCAGGCTGCCGATAAAGAAGAAGCGTCGCGTCATCGCCAGGGTCAGCACCTGGCGCGTCTCGATCGGTTGAAATGGGGCGTGGGATGAGGCCAAGTTTTGGCGATGAAGGTGCCACCTGCAATGGGTTGTGCGCAAACACAGCGTGCGGCTGTGCAAAGGCTGTCGCAACCGTCAGTTATAGCGGCTGCGTCGCGCTGCAATCGAGCGGACAGGCCTCGTTTAACGGCTTTTTTGTCCGCCTAGCAAGGGGGCTGAAGGGTAGAGACTCCGGCTCTCAGGCTCTCAGCTTTGACCGGTCGCCGCGGCGGTCAGAAAAATCTCGCACCGGACTCCTCCCAGGCCCGACTGCGAAATGACCAGCCGGCCAGCGTGCGCCATGGCGATCTCGCGCACGATCGCCAGCCCCAGGCCGCTGCCCGCGGCGTTCACGTCGCTGCCCTCGGCGTTCACGTTGTCGCCCCGGTGGAAGCGCTGCACCACGTGCTCGCGCTGGGCCGTGTCGATGCCCGGCCCACTGTCTTCCACCACCACGCAGGGCTCGGGCAGGCGCCTGACCGAGACGGTGATGCGAGCGCCGCTGGCGCAGTATTTCAGCGCGTTGTCGAGCAGGTTGTTGATGGCCTCGCCGAGCAGGGCCGCATCGACCACGACAGGCACCGAGTCGGACGTTTCGTCGAAGCCAAGATCCAGGTGCTTCGAGATCGCCGTCGGCACCCAGGCACTCGCGGTCTCGAATGCCAGCTCGCGCAAGTCGACCCGGGCGCGGTTCGAGGCGGTTTGCGCATCGGGCTCGGCGCGTGACAGCAACAGCAGTTGATTCGCCAGCCGCACCGCGCGTTGGGCGGCGTGTTGCAACAGCCCGACCGATTCACGCATGGCGGGCAGGCTGTCGCAGTGCGCAGCCTGTTCGGCCTGCAGCATCAGCGCCGTCAGCGGCGTGCGCAGTTGATGCGCCGCATTGGCGATGAAGCTGCGCTGCGCCAGCGCCGCATGGTCGAGCTTGGCGATCACGCTGTTCAGCGCCTCGATCAAGGGGTGCAGTTCCTTCGGCATGTCGCCTGCCGGCACCGGCCGCAGGTCGCGGTGGCTGAGGTCACGCAAGGCCGCGCTCAAGTCGTGCAGCTTGTGGGTCTGGAAATAGATCACCCGGTGCATCGCCCAGGCCACCAGCAGCAGCAGCATGAACTGCGGCACCCACACCGCCAGCAGGATCTCTTCGGCCAGCTTGCTTCGCTTGCGGGTGGTCTCGCCGACCAGCACCGTCACTTGCTCGCCCAGCGGTTCCAGCTCCAACTGCACCGCCGCCCAGCGCATGTCGTGCCCGTGCAGCGCTGAATCGAACAGCCAGGCGTTTCGAAAGCGCTGGCCCGAGCGCGCCTGCGCCGGCGCGTCGGTGATGCCGGCGATGTGGCCGCTTTTGGAGCCGACGACCCGGAACAGCGTCTGGTCTTCGTCGTCCCATTGGAAGATCTCTTGCGCCACCCGCGGCAAGTCGAGCGCGACGCGCCCGCCGGTCAGCCGCACCGCCTGCGCCAGGCTGTTCACCGAGTCGTACAGCCAGCGGTCGTAGACATGGCCGGCGTAGTAGCGCGTGATGCCCCAGGAGACGCCGCCGCTGACGAAAAACAGCAGCAGCAAGGGCCACAGCAGCCCTGTCTCCAGACGCAGTTGCAAGCTGTCGTTGACCGATTTGAAAACGCGCTTCAAAGTGTCTGTGCCGCTTGCCGCAACAAGTAGCCGAAACCGCGCGCGGTGACGATCTCGACGTCGTGCCCGGCGATCTTGTGGCGGATGCGGTGGATGTACACCTCCACGCTCTTGTCGGCCACGTTTTCGTTCAGCTCGCCCATGGCGTCGATCAGTTGCGCCTTGGTGACCACCCGGTCGCGCTGCTTCATCAAGCGGCGCAGCACCTGCAACTCGCGCGGCGTCAACGCCAGCGGCGCACCGCCCAGCGTGGCACGCGCCTCGTCGGGCAGCAGGTGCAGCGCGCCCACCACGATGCCCTGCGAAGCCACGGGGCCGGCACGCCGCAGCACCGCCTGAATGCGCGCATCCAGCTCGCTCAGGTCGAACGGCTTGAGCACGTAATCGTCCGCGCCGGCGCGCAGGCCGTCGATCCG
>JAYVCL010000048.1:0-5934 GCA_043749975.1 Burkholderiales bacterium | reverse complement strand
TGCGAAAAATCCGTTCCCACGCTGGCCCAGCCGGTGCCGAGCTGCGACTTCAAGACCGGGCAGGTCATTTTGCAGCAGCCGATCGAGCGCGAGCAGATGCTGAAATTGCTGGCCACCGGCAAGACCGATTTGCTCGACAAGTTCGTTTCGATGCGGACGCGCCGCGCTTTCAAGGCGCATCTGGCCTGGGACCAGGCGGCGGGCAAGGTGAATTTCGAATTTGCGCCGTCAAAATTTCCGCCCAAGCCAGCAGCGGCTGCCCGAACAGGCACGGTGAAAACGCCGTTTGGCAAGACAGTGGCGGCAAAATCAGCGCCGGCTGCGGCTGCGAAAAAAGTGGCTGTCAAAAAAGTAGCCGCCAAGAGCGACAAACCCAAGGTCGCCCGCAAAACCAGCGCCGGCGCCGGCCTCCAGCCCAGCGACGCGCTGGCCGCCGTGATCGGCGTGGAGCCGGTGGCGCGCACCCAGGTCATCAAAAAACTGTGGGACTACATCAAGGAACAAGGCTTGCAGGACGCCGCCAACAAGCGCGCCATCAACGCCGACGCGAAGCTGCTGCCGGTGTACGGCAAGCCGCAGGTGACGATGTTTGAACTGGCCGGGATTGTCGGCAGGCATTTGAGTTGAGGCGCTGGTGTTTGCTATGCATTTTGTAGCTGCTTGCGCTTACCCTGCTTGTCCAACAGGCGTATTTGATCCTTGGTTGCAGCTGCCGTCCTCACCCCTGCCCTCTCCCCCAGGGGAGAGGGAGCAAGAAAAAAGAGAAAGGGGAAAATTGGCAGCGACCCGGTCTTACTCCCTCTCCCTCCGGGAGAGGGCAGGGGTGAGGGCTCCCCGCCATGTGCCGTTCCCCTCGCCACGCTCAGGGCGACTGTGCAAACACAACCAGCTCACGAGCATCGACGTCGGAAACAACTGCGAAATTGAGACCGGCCGATGACCATGTCCCAACGGTAAAACCATGCACTGTTTCGAAGGTGACGGGCGTCACGCGCCCCTGCTCGCCGCGCCAGACGAAAAGATTGACCGGATGCTTGCGGATCTTGTAGACGAGCGCTGCGGCGGGTTGAACGCCGACGTGTTCAAGGCGCGCTCCCAGAAGCACAAACCCGTCTGCCGAAAAATCCCGTACGGGAGGCGCGAAGTCAACTTTGCCGTGAAACCAGGGTTTGACCACGTGTCGCTCTGACGAGGCGACATCAATGAGTTGGCTGCCGGCCAGCGAGTTGGCATGCAGCGCAACAAGCTGCCCGGAAATCTGGCCGTCCGGCCGCGGAACCAGGGCGGCGTCAACAGGAAAAAAGTCAGCATCGCAGCACAAGTGCTGGCTGCCATGGCAAACACGACGGCCTGCCACCATGGCAGTACGCGTTCAGGCCTGGGACTCGAGTCGACAGACTCTGCTTGCAGTTTGCGCAGCACCGCGAGCTTCAATGCCGCGGGGGCGCTCGCTACAGAGATCGCTGTGCGCAAGGTGGTGCGCAGAGCATCGCGTTCGGCACGCCTTTTGCCGCACTCGGTACAACTTTCAACGTGTCGCGCGATTTCCTGGCTGGTGGCCGGGTCAAGCTCATCGTCAATCCAGGCGTCCAGCATTTGCGAGGTTCGGGCGCAACTCATCGCGTGGCCTTTCGCAAGTCTGCCTGCAAGCGATGCGCGAGCAAGTCCCGGCCCCTGGAAATGCGGGACATCACGGTGCCGATGGGAACGTTCACGATGGCGCTGATTTCCTTGTAAGACATTTCTTCGAGCTCGCGCAACACGATCACCTCGCGAAATTCGATCGGCAGCAGAGCGATGGACTCGCGCACCCCCTTCGCTTCCGAGGCTTGCATCAACAGGGTTTCGGGGGTTTGCCGGGCATCCGAATTCATCATCCCATGCAGCTCATCGTCGTATTCGTTCTCCAGGCCGCGCCGTTTGCTGGCGCGCAACCAGTCCATGCAGGTATTGCGCACTACCGCCATGAACCAGGCCTTGGGGTTGGGCCCGGACATACCGTTCCAAAAACGCAGCGCGCGCAAGCACGCATCTTGCACCGCGTCCTCGGCGGCTGCCTGATCCTGTATCAGCCAGCGCGCAAGCCCATAGGCCGCGTCGAGGTGGACCAGGACGGTGGCTTCAAAACCGGCGATGTCAGAAGGCGTGCGCACGGAGTTGTTCGGACAGTCAATGTCAGGTAGACGCGCTTTACACGCTATTTATTCCCGTTTTGTGACAAATACCGCGCGCCGAACTGAATTTTTTTCGGGGAATATATCTGCGGTCAGGGCCGTCTAGTCATGGCTTACCGCAACTTTCAGCTAACCGAAAAGAGGAACTATGGACATTCATGATTATTCCAGACGCGAACTATTGAAACTGGCCAGCATCGGCGCTGGCCTGGTGTTTGCATCGGCTTTACCGGGCTGCTCCGCAATGATGACGGGCGGTGCGAAAAGTCAAACTGACTTCAACTTTGTGCAACTCTCGGACATCCACTGGGGCTACAACAACGCTTCAGTCAATCCCGATTTCAAGGGAACTTTGCCCAAGGCCGTCGTTGCGGTCAACAGCCTTGAAAGCAAGCCCGATTTCGTCGTTTTCACGGGTGACCTGACCCAGACGACCGATGACCCCAAGGTGCGTCGGGCCCGGCTCAAGGAGTTCCGCGACATTGCGAGCGGGCTGAATGTGCCGGTGCGCTTTTTTGCCGGCGAGCACGATGCGGCGCTCGACCGGGGCGAGGCCTATCAGGAGTTTTTTGGCGAAACGCTGCGCTACACCTTCGACCACAAGGGCGTTCACTTCATCGTGCTGGACAACACGTCTGATCCCGCACCGGTCCTGGGCGCCGTCCAGCTGGAATGGCTCAAGGCTGACCTGGCGCGGCAAAAGCCTGAGCAAGCTATCGTCGTGCTGACGCATCGTCCACTGTTTGCGCTCTATCCGCAGTGGGACTGGGCCACACGCGATGGCGATCAGGCCATCGCCATGCTCATGCCCTTCAAGAACGTCACGGTTTTCTACGGGCACATTCATCACGAGCATCACCACATGACGGGCCACATCGCCCACCATGCGACCACATCGACCATGTTTCCCCTTGGCCCCGTCGGGACTGTCGACAAAAAAACGCAAACGCCGTGGAATGCGACCAAGCCCTATCAGGGCCTGGGCTGGCGAACGGTCCAGGCGGACGCCTCAGGGCTGCTCCGGCTTCAGGAGCGCAGTCTGGCGGCTACGTGAGCTCGACCTGGATGAAGCGCCGCAGTGCCGTTGCCGGGCTTGCCGGGCTTGTGTTCGGCGGCGGCCTGACTGCCGTCGCGCTTGGCCAGCCATCGCCGCGTGTCGTTGCTGTCAAGGCAAGCAAGTTCGCGTTCCTTCCCGCCGAGATTTTTGTCAGAAAGGACGAACCGCTGATGCTGCAATTAAGCGCGGTTGACTTTCCTCACGGGTTTGGGCTGCCTGACTTTAATCTGCGCGCCGATCTTGTTCCAGGCAAGGTCGTTGAGCTTGCATTCACACCCGACAAGGCCGGACGCTTCCACATGCTTTGCGACAATTTTTGCGGTGAAGGGCACGACAAAATGAGTGGCTGGCTGGTCGTCAGCGCGTAAATGTTGCGCTGCTGTTCGTGTTTTGCGTCCCGGTGGCGAGCCGGGATTAGGCTGATGGACAAGATGCTATTGGTTTGATAGCTGCTTGCGCTTACCCCGCTTGCCTGAAAGGCGGTTTCGGTCACTTTTTTGTCTCCGCTGCCCTCACCCCTGCCCTCTCCCAGGGGGAGAGGGAGTAATACGGGGTCGTTGGCTAGGGTGAGGGCCTCCCCGCATTTCAAGCCCGCCGCAAATGCCAGGCCCTGGGCCGCGTAAACGTCTGAATTCCGTAGGTCGACAGCGTCAGACCCAAGCCCGAGTCGCCACGACCACTCCACGGCAGGCGCGGACTCACCCGGTCGCAGCAGTTCCAGTAAACGCTGCCGGCATTCACTTGCGCCAGCAGCCGCCGGGCGCGCGCCTCGTCAGGCGTGAAGATGCCTGCGGTCAGCCCGTAGCGCGTGTCGTTCATCAGCTTGACGGCTTCTTCGTCGCCGGCAACTTTCTGAATGCCGATCAGCGGGCCGAAACTTTCTTCGCGCATCAATTCCATGCCGTGGTTGACGTTAGAGAAAACCGTCGGCGCGTACCAGTTGCCCGGCCCCGGCAGGCGCTGGCCGCCGCTCAGCAGTGTTGCGCCTTTGGCGATGGCATCCCTCACCTGCGCATCGAGCAGATCGCGCTGCGGCGCGCGGGTGAGGGGGCCAATATAGGTGTCGCCCGCCATCGGGTCGCCGACTTTGAAACTTCTGACGGTGGCCGCGAAGGCGTCGATAAATGCGTCGTGAATTTTTTCATGCACATAAATGCGTTCAACAGAACAGCAGCTCTGCCCGGTGTTGTACATCGCGCCGTCGGCGAGCGACGCGGCGGCGTTCTGAACGTCGGCATCTTCGCAAACATAGGTCGGGTCCTTGCCGCCGAGTTCCAGCTGCACCTTGACCAGGCGCGGCGCCATCGCCTGCGCAATCTTGACGCCAGTAGCATGCGAGCCGGTGAAAAAAAGGCCGTCGATTTTCTGCTCCAGCAGCGCCGCGCCGACCTCGCCAGCGCCGATCAGCGGCACGAACACCTCCTTGGGAACGCTAGACGCATGCAGCAGCCGGGCAATGGCCAAGCCCGTCATGGCGGCGTATTCGGATGGTTTGTAGAGCACGGCGTTGCCCGTCAGCAAGGCCGGAATAAACACATTACCGCCGACGAACCAGGGGTAGTTCCAGGCCGAAATATTGGCCACCACGCCCAGCGGGATCTGCTCGATCTGTTCGGTCATGCCGGCTTCGCTGAAAACCGTTTGCGTCGCGATGCAGCGATCGACCTCGGCCAGGAAGAAGTCGATGCGCGGCAACAGCCCATTGAGTTCGTTGCGCGACAGCGTGATCGGCTTGCCGGTTTCCTGCGTCATGATGACGGCCAATGGCTCCAGCTCAGCCACGATGGCAGCGCGAAAGCGGGTGACGCAGGCCTTGCGTTCCACCAGCGGCACGGCCGCCCAGCCCGGCTGTGCCGCGCGTGCCCGCAGGGCCTTGGCCGCGACCGATTCGGCGTCGTCAGCCGCCAGTTCAGCCAACAATGCGCCAGTGGCGGGGTTACGAATGCAAAGCTGTTTCATCGCGCGGCGAACCGGTTTTGGCGGCGGCCACAGCGCCCAGGAAGTCTTGCAGCACAGCCGCGTCGTCGATGGTGTCGGAGCCGGGCTGGTGAAACTCCGGATGCCACTGGAGCGCGGCGATATAACTTTTGGACGCGTCCTTGCGGCGCATCGCCTCGACAATGCCGTCGGTAACGCTGTAGGCTTCGGCGACAAACTCGGGCGACAGATCTTTCACGGCCTGATGGTGAATGCTGTTGACCCGAACCCGCTCGACGCCCGGATACAGCGCCGACAGTCGCGTTCCCGGAACGATATCGATGTCGTGAAAATTCAGGTCGTAGATGGCCGCGTCGCGATGAACAAAGGCATCGGGCAGCTGCGTTGTGATGTCCTGGTACAGCGTTCCGCCGTAAGCCACGTTGAGCAGTTGCAGTCCCCGGCAAACGCCGAAAACCGGCTTGCCTGCCCCTTCAAAGGCGGTAACGAGCGCCTTTTCGTAATCGTCGCGCACCCTGTCGCCCGCCCATTTTTCTTCCAGCGGTGTTTCGCCATAGCTGCCGGGCCAGATATCGGCGCCGCCGTGCAACACCAGGCCGTCGAGCCATTGGGCGTAATGCGCATACGTTACGTCGCCACGCTGCGTGCTGCCCGTCGGGCACGGCACCATCACCACCATTGCGCCGGAAGACATGATCCAGTGCGCGATCGACTGTTCGACATACTGAAGCGTTTTGCCGGAAAAAACGGTACGCGCCGGGTCGG
>JAYVCL010000047.1:0-4163 GCA_043749975.1 Burkholderiales bacterium | reverse complement strand
GACGACGCCGAGCCCACGGTCATCGTCAGTGCCGACGCTGGCAGCCGCAGCGGCAAGGTCGTGCCCTACAAGCCGCTGCTCGACGAAGCCATTCGGCTCGCCGTGCACAAGCCCGCCAGCGTGCTGATGGTGAACCGCGGCCTGGCGCCGATGGAGTGGGTGCCGAGTCGTGACCACGACCACGCCGCACTGCGCGAGCAGCACAAAGACGCCGTCGTGCCTTGCGTCTGGGTCGACTCCACCCACCCCAGCTACACCCTCTACACCAGCGGCACCACGGGCCTGCCCAAGGGCGTGCAGCGCGACACCGGCGGCTACACGGTGGCGCTGGCCGCCAGCATGAAGCACATCTTCTGCGGCCAGGCTGGCGAGACCTACTTTTCCACCAGCGACATCGGCTGGGTCGTCGGCCACAGCTACATCGTCTACGGCCCATTGATCGCGGGCATGGCGACCATCATGTACGAAGGCCTGCCCACGCGGCCCGATGCCGGCATCTGGTGGAGCCTGGTCGAGAAGTACAAGGTCACCGCGATGTTCAGTGCGCCCACCGCAGTGCGCGTGCTGAAGAAGCACGACCCGAAATTCCTCACGGCGCACGACCTGGGTTCACTGCGTGCGCTCTTCCTTGCCGGCGAACCGCTGGACGAACCCACCGCCATCTGGATCGCCGACGCGCTGGGCAAGCCCATCATCGACAACTACTGGCAAACCGAGACCGGCTGGCCGATCCTGACCATCGCCAACGGCGTCGAAAAAGCGCCCAGCAAATTCGGCAGCCCCGGCGTGCCGATGTACGGCTACAGCGTCAAGCTGCTTGACGAGAACACCGGTGAAGAGTTGACGGGCGCGAACCAGAAGGGCGTCGTCGTCATCGAAGGCCCGCTGCCGCCGGGCTGCATGCAGACTGTGTGGCGCGACGACGCCCGCTTCGTCAAGACCTACTGGAACAGCGTGCCCGGCAAGCAGGTCTACAGCACCTTCGACTGGGGCATTCGCGACCAGGACGGCTACTTCTTCATCCTGGGCCGCACCGACGACGTGATCAACGTTGCCGGGCACCGCTTGGGCACGCGCGAGATCGAAGAGAGCATATCCAGTCACGCCAACGTGGCCGAAGTGGCGGTGGTGGGTGTGGCCGATCAGCTCAAAGGCCAGGTCGCGATGGCCTTCGTGGTGCTGAAGGACGCCAGCGCCTTGGGCGATGCCGCGGCGGAGCTGAAACTCGAAGGCGACATCATGAAGGTCGTCGACCGATCGCTCGGTGCGGTGGCACGGCCATCGCGCGTTCACTTCGTGGTGGCGTTGCCGAAAACCCGTTCGGGCAAGACGCTGCGCCGGGCAATTCAGGCGGTGTGTGAGCAGCGCGATCCGGGTGATTTGACGACCATGGAAGATCCGGCGGCCTTGCATCAGATCAAGGATTTGCTGACCAAAGCGTGAAGGCCCGCGGTTGTTCTATGATGTTGCCGGCAGTATCAGTCAGGAAGTGAACACGGCTGCAAAAACGCTGGAGGCGATGCGGCGCAATCCCTTGGATTGGCAACTCAACCAGCTTCAGACCGTGGCGCGCCAAAACCATGTTGATTGGCGGCACGAGAAGTCGAGTCACTGCGTCTTTGTTCGTGCCGATGGCAAGACGCTTCCTGTGCCCGCACATCGTCCGATCAAGCCGGTCTACGTGAAGAAATTCGTTGAACTCATTGACGGAGCCTGAACCATGCGCAAGCTGAATGATTACCCGTTCGAGATTCGCCCGCTGTCCGCAGACGAAGGTGGTGGCTTTCTGATTTCGTACTCCGATTTCTCCGACTGCATCTCAGACGGAGAAACTGTCGAGGAAGCGTTGGCGAACGGCAAGGACGCTTTGAAATCCACGATCGCTGCGCTCAAGGCAAAGGACTTTCCGATTCCGGTTCCAAACGGTGGCGGGGTTGCGTCCGGCAAGTTCGTGGCACGTGTTCCGAAGACTGTGCACGCCCGATTGACCTCGCGCGCCAAAGCCGAAGGCGTCTCGCTCAACGCCTTGGTGCTGACCTTCATCGCCGAGGGCTTGGGACGCCGGGAACGGCGCGCGTGAAGATGCCTGTAGCGCAGCCTGGGTTCACCCGCTCCCTCAAAGCACCTCAGAAGCAAAGTCCGCCAGCCGAGACCTTTCGCCGCGCGCCAGCATCACATGGCCTGAATGCGGCCAGCCCTTGAAGCGGTCGACCGCGTAAGTCAGGCCCGATGAACCTTCCGTGAGGTAGGGCGTGTCGATCTGCGCCAGGTTGCCCAGACAGACGATCTTGGTGCCCGGACCGGCGCGCGTGATCAGCGTCTTCAACTGCTTCGGTGTCAGGTTTTGTGCCTCGTCGATGATGACGAACTTGTTCAAGAACGTGCGCCCGCGCATGAAGTTCAGGCTCTTGATCTTGATCTTGCTGCGCACCAGGTCGTTCGTCGCCGCACGGCCCCATTCACCAGCGCCGCCATCGGTCTTCGACAGCACTTCCAGGTTGTCGTCGAGCGCACCCATCCACGGGCCCATCTTCTCTTCTTCGGTGCCGGGCAAAAAGCCGATGTCTTCGCCCACCGGCACGGTCACGCGGGTGACGATGATTTCGGTGTAGCGGCGGTCGTCCATCACCTGGCTCAGGCCGGCCGCCAAGGTCATCAAGGTCTTGCCGGTGCCGGCGGTACCGGTCAGCGTGATGAAGTCGCACTCGGGGTCCATCAACAGGTTGAGCGCAAAGTTCTGCTCACGGTTGCGAGCGGTCACGCCCCACACCGCGTTCTTCGCGTGGGTGTATTCGCGCAGCGTGCGCAGCACGGCGGTCTTGCCGGTGATCTCGGTCACCTTGGCGTGCAGCGACGCGGCACCGGGCGCCTCCAGGTAGACGAACTGGTTGATCAGCAGCGCAGGCACCATCGGCCCGCTGATGCGGTAGTAGGTCAGCCCGCCTTGCTGCCAGCTCTCCATCGTCTTGCCGTGGCGCTCCCAGAAGTCGGCAGCGAGCGGCTGCACGCCGGTGTAGAGCAGGTCGCCGTCTTCGAGCGTCTTGTCGTTGAAGTAGTCCTCGGCCGGCAGGCCCAGCGCACGCGCCTTGATGCGCATGTTGATGTCTTTGGACACCAGCACCACATCGCGTCCAGAGTGCTGGCCCGCCGTCTGCTCGCGCAGTGCTTGCACCACGCCCAGGATCTGGTTGTCGGCCTTGCCCTGAGGCAGGCCCACCGGCAGCGTGACGTTGACCAGGTTGGTCTGGAAAAACAGCTTGCCCGCCGCTTCGCGGTGGCCGGTGCGGCTCAGCGGCAAGCCTTCGGTCATGCCATTGGCGTCGCGTGTGGCCAGGTTGGCCGCCAGCGCGTCCAGATCGCGGCTGACCTGGCGTGCGTTGCGCGACACCTCGGTCATGCCCTTCTTGTGATCGTCCAGTTCCTCCAGCGTGATCATCGGCAGGTAGATGTCGTGCTCTTCGAAGCGGAACAGGCTCATCGGGTCGTGCATCAACACATTGGTGTCGAGCACGAACAGCTTGGCTGGCCCGGTGCCGCGCGGCTTGCGAGCGCGCGGTTCGGGCACCGCTCGCGGCACCACGGCGACAGGTGTCGCAGCCACGGCCTTCACCGGCGCACTGGTGACCGGCAGCGGTTTCTCGTCGAACAGGTCGAGCAGCGCAGGCGAGCTTGGCTCGTTCGAGGCCTGGGTCTTTGCCGTGCGCTTGCCCGGCTTGGGCGCGGCCTGCGCTTCGAAGTCGGCGGGGGTGAGCAGGGCGGCTCGCTTGACAGGGGGTTTGGGCAGGGGCATGGAGGGTTTCAGCAGAGTGCAAAAACGAAAAAGCCGCGCAGACGGGTGCACGGCTTGAGGGAGGAACGCGTTCCGAAATGGAAGGGCATGGCCAGATTATGCATAACTCGGATGGCGCCTCGAGCGCCCCGCACAACCCCCTGCCGAATGCCATTGTGTCGCTTCAAAAGCAGCTTCGTTGCGGCCCTCAATCGGGTTCGGCCGAGGCGCTCCAGCGGTTCCAGTCGGCCAGTTGGCGGCGGTTGCGTTTGGTGGGCCGGCCTTGCTCGATGCTTTGCGACGGCTCGGCCGCAAGCCGCGCTTGCACGGCTGCCTTTTCGCGCAGCGCCACGCTCTCGGGCGTTTCCTCGTACAGCGCTTGCGCCACCGGTGC
>JAYVCL010000046.1:0-3672 GCA_043749975.1 Burkholderiales bacterium | reverse complement strand
GCAACGAAGATGAGATCGGCCGCAACGAGGACTACAACCGCATCGCCATGCTGGCCGGCACCCTGACCTCCGAGGAACTGCTGTCGCTGGACGCCGAAGCCTTGTTGCGCCGCCTGTTCTGGGAAGAAACGCTGCGCCGTTTTCCGCCGCTGGCCGGTGCGTTCGCGCCTCGCTTTGCCTGCACCTGCTCACGCGAGCGGGTGGGCAGCATGCTGAAGGGGCTGGGGCGCAACGAGGTGGACGGCATCGTGATGGAACAGGGCAGCGTCGAGATCGGCTGCGAGTTCTGCGGCACCAAATACCACTTCGACCCGGTCGATGTGGGCGGGCTGTTTGCGCCACCGCACGATTCCGCGCCGGGGTCGGTGGCAATCAATTGAGCTTGGGTCGGATTCGGCCGTCGTTGCGGCTGTCGTGGGCGTCGCGGAGGCGCTCGCAAGAGTTGCTCACAAGGAAATGTGGCTCTGCCACTTTCCTTGCTCCCCGCGGGGGACGGGCGGCTTTGGCCGGCCTTGGGGCGCTCATGAGAAACAAACGCCGGGCCGCCCCATGTGTTCCTCCTCCGCTCGGATGGCGGACGACATATCTCGTCGGCCTGGGGGCGCTTTCAGGGTCATCGGCCGCAGACCGAAGCCTCACAGGCTTGCCGGGGGGCATGATGAACCCCCCGATTCACCCACCACCAGGAGCCCTCATGACCGATTCCGTCCGCTTCGAACTCTTCTCTTTTTGGCGCACCTCCGCGACCTACCGCGTGCGCGTGGCGTTCAACCTCAAAGGCGTGCAGCCGCAGGAGCACAACGTCAATATCGACGCCGCCGAACATCGCAGCGACGCGTTCTTGAAGATCAATCCGATGGGTGCCATTCCGGCGCTGCTCGACCATGGACCGGGGCAGTCGCACACACCGCTCACGCAATCGCTCGCGATCCTCGAATTTCTCGACGAAACCTATCCCGCCCCGGCCCTGCTGCCCGCCGACGCCCATGGTCGGGCTCGGGTGCGCTCGCTGGCCGCGATGCTGGCGGCCGACACCCACCCGCTGCTCACGCCCAGGGTCAAGAAGTACCTGGTCACGGCGGGCAAGTTCGATGACGCCGCCTGGCGCGCCTGGCAGATGCACTGGTTCAGCACCGGCCTGCAGGCCCTGGAACAGCGCCTTGCCACCGAGTCTGAGACCGGCACCTTCTGCCATGGCGATGCACCCACATTGGCCGACATCTGCCTGGCCAGCATCATCGTCGTCATGCGCATCTTCAAGATCGAAGTCGCCGACATTCCGACCGTGCACCGGATCATGGCCACCTGTGAGCAGCTCGAGGCTTTCGCCAAGGCTGACCCGCGTCGCCAGATCGGCGCGCCGCAGGTTTGATGCTTGCCATGAGCCAGCTTTTCACCCCCTTGCAACTCGGTCCGCTTCGGCTGCCGAACCGGATCGTCATCGCACCGATGTGCCAGTACGCTGCCGTCGATGGCACGCTTGGCGACTGGCACCTGAGCCGTCTGTTCAAGCACTTGTCCGAGGCCGCGAGTTTCGGCCAGCGCTGAGCCCGATGCAAACCCAGGCTCAAGATCGCTTCGATCGCCTGGACGCCCTGCGCGGCGTCGCCATCGTCTGGATGGCCGCGTTCCATTTCAGCTTCGACCTGGCCCACGCCGGCTTCACTCGCCAGAACTTCTACACCGACCCGTTCTGGACCTGGCAGCGCACCTGCATCGTCAGCCTGTTCTTGTTTTGCGCCGGGCTCGGCCAGGCGGTGGCGCTGCGCCAAGGCCAGGGCTGGCCGCGCTTCTGGCGGCGCTGGGCGCAGGTGGCGGTCTGCGCGGTGCTGGTGAGCGCCGGCTCGTGGTGGATGTTCCCGAACAGCTTCATCAGCTTCGGCGTGCTGCACGGCATCGCGTTGATGTTGATCGTCACGCGCGTTACCGCTGGTTGGGGTCGCGGACTGTGGCTTGCCGGCGCGCTGGCCGTGTTGCTGCCGCACGGGGTGCAAAGCCAGGTCTTCGACACCCGCTGGACGAACTGGGTGGGCCTGATCACGCACAAGCCCGTCACCGAAGACTATGTGCCGCTGCTGCCCTGGCTGGGGGTAATGTGGTGGGGCATGGCCGCGGGGCAATGGCTGCTGGCGAATCGCCTGCGCGTGCTGGCCGGTGGCGTGCCGGCGCTGCTGCGGCCGCTGGCGGCGCTGGGCCGCTGGTCGCTGAGTTTTTACATGCTTCACCAGCCGCTGTTGATCGGCATCTTGATGGCCGCGGCGGCCTGGCGTTCAGCCCGATAGTGAGGTTCGCTGCGGCTACTATCGACGCATGGCTTCCAACATCTTGTTCGGCTTTCATGCCGTCACCGTGCGGCTCAAGACCGCGCCGAAATCCATCATTGAAATTCACGTCGACGCGAGCCGGCGCGACCAGCGCATGCGCCAGTTCGTCGAGCGCGCCAAAGACGCCGGTGCGCGCCTGATCGACAGCGACGACACCCGCTTGCAAAAACTGTGCGGCACGCACCGCCACCAAGGCGTGGTGGCGCGGGCCGAGGCGGTGGCGATGAGCCATTCGCTCGACGACACGCTCGACGCGGTGGACGGCGACCCGTTGCTGCTGGTGCTCGACGGTATCACCGACCCGCACAACCTGGGTGCCTGCCTGCGCGTGGCCGATGGTGCCGGCGTACACGCCGTGGTCGCGCCCAAGGACCATGCGGTGGGTCTGAACGCCACGGTGGCCAAGGTGTCGAGCGGTGCGTCCGACACCGTGCCCTACCTGATGGTCACCAACCTGGCGCGCAGCTTGAACGAGCTGAAAGAACGCAACATCCGCGTCATCGGCCTGTCGGACACCGCGCAGAAATCGCTCTACGACATCGACCTGGGCGGCCCGGTGGCCTTCGTGCTGGGAGCCGAAGGCAGCGGCATGCGGCAACTCACCGCCAAGACCTGCGACGAACTCGTCAGCCTGCCGATGCGCGGCGCGGTGGAGAGCCTGAACGTGTCGGTGGCCGCCGGCATCTGCCTGTACGAAGTGGTGCGCCAGCGCGGCGGGTGAGTCGATTCCAACCGAGAGCGCTGCCATGCCCGTCATCGAGGTCACCCATCCGCTGGTCAAGCACAAGATCGGCCTGCTGCGCGAGCACGACATTTCGACCAAGAAGTTTCGCGAGTTGACGCATGAGCTGGCGCGGCTGCTGACCTACGAGGCCACGGCCGATTTCCCGCTGCACAAGACATCGATCCAGTGCTGGAGCGGCCGCGTCGAAGTCGACCAGATCGGCGGAAAAAAGGTGACGGTGGTGCCCATCTTGCGCGCCGGCCTGGGCATGCTCGACGGTGTGCTCGACATGGTGCCCAACGCCAAGGTCAGCGTGGTGGGCCTGAGCCGCAACCACGAAACGCTGCAACCCGAGAACTACTTCGAGAAATTCGTCGGCCACCTCGACGAGCGAACCGCTCTCATCATCGACCCGATGCTGGCCACGGCAGGTTCGATGATCGCCACTGTCGATTTGTTGAAGACCCGGGGCTGCAAAGACATTCGCGCCCTGGTGCTGGTGGCCGCGCCCGAGGGCGTGGCGGCGCTGGTCAAGGCCCACCCCGACGTGCGCTGCTGGACGGCGGCGATCGACAGCCACCTGAACGAGGTGGGCTACATCATTCCGGGGCTGGGGGATGCGGG
>JAYVCL010000045.1:0-3209 GCA_043749975.1 Burkholderiales bacterium | reverse complement strand
GAGCCGGCGAACCTGACAAAAACTGTCCTCGCTGGGGCCAATTTTGGCTACGCCGCACTCCGTGAACGCTTCGACGCCCCAAGCCCGACAGGCTCCTAGGCCCGGCCCCAAGCCTTGCAAAGAGCCGCCGCAGGGCGGCTCTTTGCATTGCGAGGGGTTGTGGAAAACACGCCAGGCAGCGCGAGTGCCGTCGCCCACAATAGCGCCCGCAATCCGCTCGGAGAAAGACAACGACATGGACCTGAGTTCGGCCTCGCTGTGGGGCGCATTCGGTGCGATCGTGTTCGCCAACATCCTGCTGTCGGGCGACAACGCGGTGGTGATCGCCATGGCCGCACGCTCGCTGCCAAAACACCAGCAAAGCAAGGCGATCTTCTGGGGCAGCGCCGCCGCCATCCTGATGCGAATCATGTTGACCATCGTGGCGGTGCAGTTGCTGCAGGTGCCCTACCTCAAGATCATCGGCGGGCTGCTGTTGCTGTGGATCGGCGTTCAGTTGCTGGTGGATTCCGCCGAACACAGCGAAACGAGTGCGCCCGGCACCATGGGGGCGGCCATCCGCACCATCCTGGTGGCCGACCTGGTGATGAGCGTGGACAACGTGCTGGCCGTGGCCGGTGCCGCCGACCGTGCACCTGCGGCTTACCGGCTGCCGCTGCTGATCGTCGGCCTCGGGCTGTCGATTCCGCTGATCATCGCGGGCAGCACGCTGCTGATGAAGATCATGGACCGCTTCCCGATCATCGTCACCATGGGCGCAGCGCTGCTCGGTTTTCTGGCCGGCGAGATGTTCGTGACCGATCCGGCCGTGGCCGACTGGTTTCACTCCAACATGCCCGAAGGCGACTTCATCTTCGGTGCCGGTGGTGCCATCCTGGTGGTGGCCGTCGGCCTGTGGCTGCAGCGCCGATCGCCTCTGTTCTCCGAGTGAAAGCACCGTCTGATCCGGCGATCGAAACGGCCCGCTGCGGGCTACTGTGTGTGATCGAGTGCACACGGAAGAAAGCAGGCATCGGATGAAGACTGGCAAACATCCCGATTCGCGGCCAGATCGCACGTTCACAGGCCGGGCTGCGCTTGCAAGCCGGGTGGCGCGGACGCCAGCCACTGCGGGCGCGGCGTATCTGCGGGCAGACCGGTCGTGATGGCTGTGGCCGTGGCCCTGGCGTGGGCGTCGATGGCGGTGGCCGTCTATTTCAGGCTCGTCGTTTCACGCCTGGGCGTGCCGTCCGGCCTGATTCTGTCGGCCACGATCGCCACCCTGGTGCTGGCCGCGGGGCCCTCGGCGCGGCCCTTCGCAGTGTCGCTGGCGGTGGCCCTGGCGGTGGGCCACCTCGGTGCCTGGCTGGGTCGCAAACGCACGGCTGCTCGCCGCTTGCCGGCATTGCGCTGTGTCGAACCCGTGTCGGCCCCGGGCGGGCAACCGCAGCCCGATGCGGCTGTGGATGCCGGCGGCTCGCTGGGGCGCTACGTGATCGACCGCCCGATTGGCCGTGGCTCGATGGGCGTGGTCTATCTCGGCCACGATCCCGCGACCGGCCGGCAGGTGGCCGTCAAGACCATGGCCCTGGGCCAGGAGTTCAGCGGGGCCGAACTGGTCGAGGCCAGAGCGCGCTTCTTGCGCGAGGCCGACATGGCCGGTCGCCTTCAGCACCCGGACATCGTCACCGTTTTCGAGGCCGGCGAAGACCGCAATCTCGCCTACATCGCGATGGAGTTTCTCGCCGGGCATGACCTGCAGGCGCACACCCAGGCGCACCACCTGCTGCCCGTGGCGCAGGTGCTGCACACCGTGGCGCGGGTGGCGCTGGCGCTCGCCCATGCGCACAGCCAGGGCGTGGTGCACCGAGACATCAAGCCCGCCAACGTGATGATCGACGCGGCCACCGGCATGGTGAAAGTCACCGACTTCGGCATCGCCCGCATCACCGATGCCAGCCGCACCCGAACCCGCACCGGCATGCTCTTGGGCACGCCTTCGTACATGGCCCCCGAGCACATGGCCGGGGACCTGGTCGACGGGCGTGCCGACCTGTACTCGCTGGGCGTGGTGCTGTTTCAGTTGCTGACCGGGCGGCTGCCGCACGAGTCCTCGTCGCTCGCCGCGCTGATGCGGCAAATCGGCACCGAGGCGGCCCCCGACGTGCGCAGCATTCGCCCGGAACTGCCGCAGACGCTGGCCAATGTGGTGGCGCTGGCGCTGGAAAAACGGGTCGCATTTCGTTACCGCGATGGGTGCCAGATGGCCGCCGATTTGCAGGCGGTGGCCGGCATGGTGAGCGGCTCCGGCGAAGCGTCACAAACGCACGCTGCGTCGCCAGCAGACCCGCAAAGCCAGCGCTTCGAGGCCAGGGCAGGTTTTTGACGCGCCGAAGCAAGGCACAATTCCACTGCGTCGTCCGCCTCTCGGGTTGCGCCCATCACCCGACACACGCCATGCCATGAGCTTCGAGTTTTTCTGCGCCACCGACACCGGGCGCGCCCGCAGCAACAACGAGGACTCGGTCTCGATGGACGAGGCCTCGTCGCTGATCGTGCTGGCCGACGGCATGGGCGGCTACAACGCCGGCGAAGTCGCCAGCAGCATGGCCACCGCCTTCATCAAAACCGAACTCGGCCGCTGGCTGCAGGAAGCCTCCGGCAACGCACTCGACACCGACGTGCGGCGGGCGATGGACATCTGCGTCGAAAACGCCAACCGCGCCATCTTCAACGCCGCCAATTCCAACCCGCAGTACGCCGGCATGGGCACCACGCTGGTGGTCGGCGTGTTCCGCGAAGCTCGCCTGTTGCTCGGCCATGTGGGCGATTCGCGCGGCTACCGCATGCGCGCCGGCCGCCTCACGCAAATCACCCACGACCACTCTTTGCTGCAAGAGCAGATCGACGCCGGGCTCATCACGGTCGAGCAGGCCGCGTTCTCTGCGCACAAGAATCTGGTAACGCGCGCGGTCGGCGTCGAAGACACGGTTTTGCTCGAAACGCACCTGCACGAAATGCTTCCGGGCGACCTGGTGCTGCTGTGTTCCGACGGGCTGTCGGACATGCTCGACGACGACAGCATTTCGCAGTTGTTGCAAGCCTGCGACTCGCTCGAGGAGGCAGCCGCTGCACTGATCGCGGCGGCCAACGACGCGGGCGGCAAAGACAATATTTCGGTGATACTGGCGCGCGTGCGCGGTGCCAACGGCCCTGCCCGCTCCTGGTGG
>JAYVCL010000044.1:0-8207 GCA_043749975.1 Burkholderiales bacterium | reverse complement strand
AAGCAGCCCGTGTCCATGGGTGCCCATCACGATCAAGTGGGCCTTCTCGCGCCGGGTGGCCTCGACAATCTCGGCGGCTGGCGACCCGACCACCCACTCGCACCGGTAGCGTATCGGGTGGCGGTCAAGGAACAGCTTGATGGGAGCGAGCACCGTGTCGGCGTCATCACGGTGGGACCTGTCGGCGACATCGGAGCGCACCATGAGTGCAACGCTTGGCAGCAGAGGTGGCTGCACGTTCAACACGAAGAGTTCATCGTCCGCGCCCGCCAGGCTCTCGTGGGTGACGAGGAAGGCCAGGGCTTTCTTGGTGCAGGCGCTGCCGTCGGCCGCAAAAACGATCTTCATTGCTTTTCCTCGATGCGACCTGCAATCACCGTGCTACGGCACCGTCGATGCAACTCTTCGTGCCGGCGCTGCCGACGAGCATGTGGTTGAGAACTGATTCGGCGTCTTTGAAGGCCTCGGCGATGTCGCGCCACATGCGCTCACGATGACGCAATGAATGCAGTCTCGAGTTGACATATCTCAAGTTGACATGGCTCAAGTGCGTGCCACTGCGATGACCGACCACCAGCGCGGTCGGGCCAGCAGCAACCCCAACATCAAAACCAGGGGCATCGTGAGCCAGCCGAAGCTGCGATGCGCAAGCTCGCCGAATATCCAACCGCCTGCGGCCGAGCCGATCGTCTGCCCGAGGCCGGCTGCGGCTGCCAGACCGCCCATCACGACACCCAACTTGTGCGGTGAGGTGCCAGCCGCCAGGTAGGCGATGACCGGCAATACCAGGCCGGTGCCGGCCGAGGTCAGGCTCACGCCCAGGTACATCCAGGCATCGGAGCGATCCGCAGCCAGCACGGCCAACCCAAGCACCGCGAGGAGCAACCCCGCGCCTATCAGGATGCGTGCCGAAATTCTCTCCAGCAGCGACGTCACGAAGAGCAGTGCGTTGACGGCCAGCATGACCAGGCTGCACTCGGCCAGCATGATCGCCGCCTGGCGGGAGGACTGGCCGGCTGGTGCCTGCCCTTGCTGCCCCTGCAGCACGATGCCCAGCTCGAAGCCTGCCAGCACGAACATCACTGTTCCGCTGAGCCACAACAGCGCAACCGGGTGGCCTTGGGCGGAACGCACTGGCTTGTCTTGAACACCGGTGTGAGCGTCGAGTGACGCAGGCAATGTGCTGGCCAATCCGAGCATCATCACCCCGCCGAGCAAGGCAGACAGAATCAGCACGCCCCGCGCTGACAGCGCAGGTGAAATCGCAGGGGAAATCGCAAAATAGCGCGCTGCGTCGGCCATCCACGGCCCGACGCCACTGGCGACCACGCTCAATGTCGGGCCGAACAGGAATCCGAGCAGAGACATCGCGCCCAACCAGGCGAAGCGCCGTGCGCGCTGTGGCTCGGGCGTGTGTTCTGCCACCAGCGCCGCGACAACAGGGACGACCGCTGCGACGAAAAAGCCGGTCATACCGCGCAGCGCGTAAATGCCCCATAACCCGGCCATCGCCGGGATCAGCAAGAGCAGCAGACTGGCCACATAGCCAACCAAGCCGATGCTCAGAATTCGGCCCCGCCCGAAGTGGTCTGATGCGACCCCCCACAAGGGTGCCCCGAGCAACACACCGGCCGCGTAAACGCCGCTGAGAAGGCCAACGTGCCGACCGATTTCGGTGGTGCCGACGCCGGGCATCAACGAACCCAACCAAGCTGGCAACACAGGCAACAGTGCCCCATAGCCGGCTGAGACGATGAAGACAGAGCCCGCCAGCCACGCCACTTGCACCGGCCGCAGTCCGGCAGTTTCGCTTGCCTTCCCCGACATCCCCCGTCGGCCCGCAGCGTTTGCCTGTGTCATGTGCGCATGCCCGGCGCACCCCATCGGCGGGTGAGAAAGTTGTGGATGGGCACGAACACGAGTCCGACATAGGCACCGTAAAGAAAGCTCTCGACCAACCCCAGGCAGAAGCCCCAGAAAGTCAGCCACTTGAACGCCGGCAAGACCATCTCCAAGAAAGGTGCCATGTGCAAGCTCGGCGGCACGATCAAGCCGTAGATCACGCACAGCACGAAACTGATGGCGGTGAAGAGCCCGAGCGACCAACTCATGACCTTGATGTTCAGCATTGCTTTTGCTCCTGTTGACTTTGCTATTGATTCGGATGCGCCGACGTCCAAACGTTCAGTGCTGATGGCCGCCTGACTTCTTGTTCGCGGCATGGCTCCGTGTTCCATCCGTTTCTCTCGCGTCCGCACCTGGTCGACGGTCACCCCCACCGTGACCGCCATGCCCCCCGTGTTCGCCATGGCCGCCATGGCCGAACAGGTGAATCGCAACGAAGGCGATGAAGGTCAGGATCCAGAACCAGTTCTCTGTCAACCACGCCATGACGTTTCTCCTTAGAGGTTGTGGCAAGCGCCGTCACGGCGCCATGCGGATGCCGTTGGGGCCCTTGCCCACCGGCACCGTGGCGACGACCTTGCGTTCGGTGATGTCGATGATCGACACGGTGTTCGCGCATACGTGTTGCTCACGAAGGCCCGGCGTCCATCACGGTCGATCACCACGCCGTGCGCCCCAGCGCCGGTCTTGATCGTCGCGGCCACCTTGAGGCCCGCAACGTCGATCACGCTGACCGTCGTGCCGGGTTTCTTCGGCGTGCCCTGATTCGCAACCAGAACGAGCCTGCTCTCGGGCGTCGCATACAACTGGATCGGTACCGCCCCGACATCCAGCTTGCGAATCACTATGCGGCTCGCCGGATCAATTAGCGCGACCTGGTTGTCTTCTGACAACGACACGAAGCCGAACCGGCCGTCGGGCGTGAATGCCACCTGCGCCGGGCCCTTGCCTACCGCAATCGTGGCAACCTGCTCCAGGCTGGTGGTGTCTATCACCGACACCGTGCCACCTTTTAGATTGGCGACCCAGACCTGCTTGCCATCCGGGGTGATCCGCAGGCCTTGGGGTGATGCACCGATCTTCTTGAAACTTGTCGCGTCGATGACGCTGACCGTGTCCGCGCCTTCATCGGCAACATAGACCTTCTCAGTCGCGGCAAACGCCGGCCCCGCCGCAGCCGTCAACGCTAACTGCGTGTAGGCGACCGCGCGTTTGATTCGGTTGAAATACATGACCAAGAGTTCCTGGCGCAAATTGAAGGGTCTCCGCAAAGGGGCCATGTCACCGTACGGGCATCGCCTGGTCTGTCTTGGCTGCCGCTTGCCCACCATCTGGAACCGGGCCTTTGACGTTCTCGTGAAGATCAATGCGCGCCGGATTGCTCGCCTCCAGAATCGCCCTGGACCGGGCCATCTCTTCCGCAGACCCATGCGCCACGATTAGAAACCCGTCCGTCTTGACGGCTTGCTCATACTCGATCACGCTGTCTTTTGGAATGCCGATGCTGAAGAGCGCGGCACCAAGCGCGCTCAAGCCCCCAAAAAGGATGGCCCCCTCGACGGCGGCAACGACCATCGCGGCCAAGTGGCCCAGCACCATGACAGGCCCGACCATGGGAATGGTCAAGAAGATACCGCCGAAAAACAGGCTCCAGAGGCCGCCCCAGAAAGCGCCGTTCTTGCCCCAGAACTTGATCCGGTCGCCCATGTTGTAGAAGCCGACCACTTTTTCCTCGGAATGAAAGCCCTGTCCGACGATGCTGTAGTGCGTCATGTCAAAGCCGCCGCTGGCCAGTTTGCGGACGGCTTCTTCTGCATCTTGATGGCGCGTGAAGACAGCGACCACGGCGTTCTGCTGACCAGTTTGGTGTTCCATGATTTGTTCCTTGGTTGAAAAGTTGACTGCGTTGTGAATCGGAGGTCATCACCTGGCTTTGGATCGGTGCCTCACAGCAGCACCGGCTTGTTCGGCAGCTCGTTCCTGTCGTAGCTGCCCGAGGGAAAGTGTCGCGCCAGGTTCTGCGTCACGGCCTGCACACCGTTGACCACACCGGCTTCGAAGTTCGACTGTTTGAAGTCGGCCTGCATCTGGTGGCAGACCTTGCTCCATTCCTCGGTGCCGACCTTGGCGTGGATGCCGCGATCGGCCACGATTGGCTCGACACCGAAGACTCGGCCCGACAGACGAATCCGCGACCCGACTTCTTGTCCTCGTCCTGCGTCGACTTGCGTTTTCATTCGCCTCCTCCCATCCTCCAGGAAGGTTCGCCCATGTGCCAGGACAGTCGTGCGTGATCGTCGATGTGTGCAAATACCTGATCCATCGGGGCCTGAACCAAACCGGTGCTTTCGAAGCGAAGGGGCAGCATTCAGGCCTCCTGTGAACGATGCACAGACAAGCTGTCGTTGGTTGACCGAATGCGTTCGCGCTCGCGCTCGCGAAAGTGGAGATAAACCACCACGCTCAGCAGCGCCGCGAAGAAGCACCACACTGAGATGAACCACGTCGCATAGAAAGCGTAGGCCGCGCCAAACGACGCCAGCGCCAGGACGCCGAAGACAACGACCATTCGGTGCGTGGACAGCAGCGGACTGAGCGCGGTCGACAGCAAGTACAGCGTCATCGTGACGGCCGCGAAGAAGTGCGGTGAGTCGTACTCGATGTGCTGGCCCGTCGGCCTTGATACGACCGGAAACGCCAGCAGGATGTACAGCAGGTAGGCACCGACTGCGACACCGGCCGCAACGAACGCGATCAACGTCCGGCGACGCCATCCGTTCGGCTCCATCAGCACCACGGCCACGGGCACGTAGACCGGCCACAGCACATGCGAGAAGAAGGAATACACATGCGTCATGACCGAGTTCAGCAGCGGTGCGTCAACGGGGAAGGTCAGCCAGATCACGCCCTCGATCAGTTGCTGAATCGCGAACAGCAACGGGATGGCGGCGAACGGCCATTCGCGACGGTCCTTCGCTGACTTTAGCGTTAACGCGCTGGTCCCGAGCAGCAACGCGCCGGCAGAGAAGCTCGCCGTGGCCGAGAAGCACATCAGGCCACCCCTGTCAGATCGTTCGGCGTTGCAGGTGTCAGCGGGCCTGGTGCCCTGCGCGGATACCAGCGGAAGTCACAACGCTCCGCCCCTGACGCGATCGTGCCGTTTCGCTCGAGCCGCCCGCCCCATGTCTGCGCCAGCGGAAAGTCGAGCCTGCAAAACGTCTGAACGCAGAGTTCGGACGCATTGTGGCTGGCGAAGAATTCGGCGACGGGACACTTCACGCAGTCGAAGGCGATGGCGCCGTCCGGGCTGGCGACGTCGCGCCATTGGTAGCTCGGGGAGCCGAACGGGAAGCTGCGGAACAGATCCGTCGCAAGCTTGAGACGCTTGCGCGGATCGCGCGTGAAAGCGCTGGCGATGAGCAACGGCGGCTCGGCCATTTGTTTATAGACGCTCCACCCGATGTCGTAGATCAGCCGATGTGATTCGGCGGCAGCAACACCGTGCCGAAGCAGCGTTTGATGCATCGCCAGAACCAAGGCGGCCGCATGGGTGCTGAACACCGCGCCGAGCGTGGGCTGGATCGCAACCGTGGGATCGAGTTCGTAGTAGCGTTCCCAGGTCTGCTTCATGAAGTCGCCCACCGACACGGCAATCGGTGTCGTCTTCAACGCCGCCTCGGCATGCCGCTCGACGAGCGCTTGCCAGAATCCGCCGCCTTCCAGCGCACGCCGGACCGTGCCCTCGAGACGATCGCGCAACTCGCCGAAAACTTCGACGGTCGCCTCCCAGTCCCAGGTCTCGTCCAGAGACTTCGAAGGCAGCACCTCTCCAAGGAGCAAGAGCTCCGGAGCCAGTTGAGTGAAGCGCCGCTTGAGGAGGTCCATCGACCCGGCACGCGCGGCGTACTCGCGCGCGATGAAGGGCCGGGAAAGCTGTTCGAACCGGGCCTCGGGCGCCAGCACGAAGATGAGTGCTTCCGCCGTCGTGAGGGCCTTGGCATGCAGCATCAGCTCACTCGGAAAGACGAAGCCGTGCTCGTAGCCCGCCATCATCATGTCGAGGTAGACCTTCGTGAAGCTCATCTCGCTCAGCGGCGACGTATAGAACTTCTTGGCAAGCTTCTCGAAGCGCGCGAAGAACGCTTGCTCGTTTGCGCCGGGCAATGGTTCCGTCTGCGCCTTGAAATGATGAAAGGCGCGCCGGGTCTGGCGCTGGACCACCGCGAACCAGTACAGAATGAATCGGTCCCGTTGGCGCTCCGTCAACTCGCCCACCATGCCGAAGTCGAGCAGCGTGAAGCTGCCGTCGCGGTGAAAGACGATGTTTCCCGGATGAAGGTCAGCGTGGAACAGTCCATCGGAGACGAACATCTGCAGCATGACGTCGACCAGACGCGCGACAAGCCGCTGTTTTTCCTCCACGTCGAGCGACTTGGCGGCCTCAAGAAGGCGCAGCCCGTCCACCCAGCTCATCGTCAGCAGGCGCTGGCTTGAATGGCTCCAGTAGACCGTTGGAAACTTGACGTCGACGCGGCCTTGAAAGTTGGCGCGAAACCGGTCGACGACCCGGCCTTCCTGCGAGAAGTCCAGCTCCTGCAGCGTGTAGCGGCGGAACTCGGCCAGAAAGGCGCGCAGGTTGGTTCGCCGCATGCGCTGCGGAAACAGGCGATACAGCCACTCGAGCCCGGTCTGCATCGCGTCCAGGTCGCGACGCACCAGCCGATCGAGATCGGGCCGCTGCACCTTAACGGCGACCACCGTACCGTCTTGCAGCGTCGCCCGATGCACTTGCGCCAGCGACGCTGCGGCGACCGGTTTGTGCTCGAAGGTGGCGAACAGCGCTTCGACGGGTTGGCCGAGTTCTGCGCTGATCGTGGCTTCAACCACCTCAGGCGGGACTTCAGGCCCGTGCTCCTGCAGGCTGGCGAGTGCGTCGACATAGGCCTGTGGCATCACGTCGGGGCGGGTACTCAGCATCTGGCCCAACTTGACGAATGTCGGCCCGAGAGCCACCAGGCTTGCAGCGAACCGGGCTGGCGCTGCGTTGTCTGCGTTGCGCGCGATAAATCGCCGTAACGTGCGGTATTGCGGCAGCAACACGCGCACGACAGCCGCCAGACGCAACAGGTTTCGCACCGCGCCTGCCTTGGCCGTCATCCGGTCGGGCGTGGGGACAATCTCAGGGCCGTCAATAGCATTCATAGTTTTGGTTTCGCGAAATAGCCGCAGGCCGGACGGGCGGGCTGAAACATCAGAAGAACCACTGCAAGGACAAGTAGGCGGCATCCGGCACACGTGCATATTCGCTGCCAGTGGGGCCGCGAAACCAACGCAGCCCCAGCGACCCGTCGAGATTGGCCCGGATCGAGTAGGTGATGCTCGGCGCGACGATGCGGCTGTCGTCGTCCAGGTTGAGGACGATGTCGCTGTTGAGCTTGAGCAGCGGAGTCAGCTCATAGCCTGCGTGCAGGCCGAAATAGCGCCGGGCCAATGTCTGGCGGGCACCGGTCGCCAGGGCGAGAAAGTCATAGGCGGCCGTGCTGTCGGCGCCACTGCCGTCACGATAGAGTTCCGCGCTCAGCGTCAGCGTGCTGGTAAAGGCATAGTCAATGCCCACGAGTAAACGGAAGAAGACCTTGCCTTCGCGCGGTCGAACGCGCGTGAGTTCCGCCCGCACGCCCGCCTGTCCGAATTGCCCGGCCAGATCGCCCCCGATCACATCGCTACCGCGGAATCGCCCGCCCGTGAATGAGAAGTCCAGGCCGCGTGCGTTGTCGTGCCACTGCAGTGCCCGAGTGTCCTCGCCGGGTATGCGGCTCGGCGCGTAGACGGCCGCCAGTCGCGACACCGGTCCGAACTTGTGCTCGACCAGCACCGCATCGACGCCGAGACGCTCCTCGCGCTCCAGGGCCACCGGGCTGAACGGATTGAGCAGCTCCAGCGGGCTCCAGAAGCGACCGGTACCCCAGGCAATGCGCTGCATGCCAATGCGAACGTCAGTGTCGCCGAACGCCATTTGCACTTGAGCCCGGTACAGGCGGTGCACGCCATACAGCGCCGATCGGTCGACATAAGTGGCCTGGGCTGACCAGTACTGCGGCGGCACCTGATCCTTTTGCTGCTGGAACTGGGCCGTTCGAAGATAGCTGCCAAGCAAGATCTCGTTGTCGTACTGGATGTCGAACCCCACGCTGGGAGCGAGTTTGCCTTTCAGTTCGAGCCGCAGACGGTTGATGTCCAGCGTGTAGCGCTCGCCGGTCCAGGTGTCGGAGCGCAGCAGCAGGTTCTTGTAGTAGCCCGAG
>JAYVCL010000043.1:0-2633 GCA_043749975.1 Burkholderiales bacterium | reverse complement strand
ATCACCTCATCGAATACCCGTCCCGGCGGTATGGTGCGGTCCCACCAAACGGAATATCCACGGTTCGCCAGCGCGTCGGCCAGCAGCCTGGCACGTTCATGATCGGCGCTGGCGTAACTGATGAAGATATCCGACATGGTTTAGACCTTCCATAAAACCGGGAATGTCCCGCCTGCGGCAGGATCCCAAGCATACCGGCTTCGCAGAAAGCTGGGACTTGCGCATCGACCTGCTGTTTGCGCACTGGCGGCAAATCCGTGCAGCTCCCGTGCGCCACCTCCGCCGCCATGCCGATGCTTTCGCCCAGCGTGGGGTGCGGATGGATTGTCTTGCCGATATTGACCGCCTCGGCGCTCATCTCGATGGCCAGCGCCACCTCGCCGATCATGTCGCCGGCGTGGGTGCCAACCATGCCGCCGCCAAGAATTTTCCCGTGGCCGTGCGCATCGGGGTTGTCATCAAACAGCAGCTTGGTAAAGCCATGTCCCAGGCGCTGGCAATTGCGCGGCCTGAATCCGTCCAGGGGAACAGGCCCTTCTTGACCTTGATGCCCTGCGCCTTGGCCTGGTCTTCAGTGAGACCCGCCCAGGCGACTTCGGGGGGCGGTGTAGGCGACGCTTTGTCGCCGCGCAGCTTGTCGATGTTGACGCTGGGCGCGCCAAAATCAATTCCGAGCGCGGCCATGTGGCTGACCTCGTCCATCACGGCGGCGACATGCAGCAGCGCTTTCGACGGGATGCAGCCGACATTCAGGCAGGCGCCCCAGCGCAGCATAACGCTCGACCAGCACCACCTTCAGACCCAGATCAGCTGCGCGGAAGGCAGCCGAGTAGCCGCCGGGTCCGGCGCCCAGCACCATTAGCTCGCAGTCCAGATCGGCCGCGCCGCTGAAACTGGCCGCTGTGGGGGCCGGGGCTGGCGTTGGACCGGCTGAAGCAAGTGCTACTTTGTTAGGAGCATCTTGTGCAGGCGCAGCATGCGTAGAAGCCTGTTTTGGTGCTTCAACTGGCGCCGAAGCCGCCGCGTCGGCTGCTTCGAGCGTCAGGACGACCGATCCCTGCTTGACCATGTCGCCCAGCTTGACCTTGACTTCTTTGACGACGCCGCCCTGCGAAGACGGAATTTCCATCGACGCCTAGAACTTCTACGCCATCACGCGCTACAACTGGACCAGCCACTACGCGATGGCTGTGATTGAGCTGGGGCGCGAGGTGGCGCGGGTGGTGCACCGATGAAGCAGAGTTCAAAGGGAGCAAAAGAGACACTCAAATGATTGCAGTTTCAAGTTATTTTGCTATCATAGCGGGATGAACAACAAGCACCGCAAGACGCTCGATGCCTTGTTGGCTGATCCCGTCAACGGAAATCTTGAATGGCTTCGAATCGAATCGCTGTTGCTTGGACTGGGCTGCCGGGTGATCGAAGGGCCTGGATCAGCGGTAACGTTTGAGCATGAAGGCCGCAGGGCAAATTTTCACAGGCCGCATCCCGGCAAAGAAGCATTGCGCTATCGAATTAAGGCGGCGCGCGAATTCATTGAAAAGATTGGACTTGAACCATGAACAATATGACCTATCGGGGCTACACGGCTCAAATGGACTTTGACTCGGAGGACAAAATCATTGTTGGCCGCGTCATCGATATCGACGACATCATCACCTTTCACGGCACTTCGGTGGCTGAGTTTGAGTCGGCCTTCCAGACCGCCGTGGATGGGTACATCTTCGCCTGTGAGCAACTTGGGCAGGGGGCTGACAAACCAGCCAGCGGCAGATTGATGCTTCGCGTCAATCCGGCAGTTCATGCCGCTGCGGTCAAAGCCAGCGCGCGCAGTGGCCAAAGTCTGAACAAATGGGCAGAAAAGGTGTTGGGCGAAGCGGCACATGCTTGATGACGGGCAGAGTTGAAACACGCAGCAGAAGCGCCAGTTGCCGGAGACCCCGCCAACGTCTATGGTCGCGGCGCCTTGCAGGTTAAACCAGCGGATCAGGTGCCATTGCGCGCCAAGATGGGGCTCCAAAATCTTTCTCACCTCTGCCCCATCGACGATGAACACAATGATGCGCATCTGCCCCACGCACAAATGACGCACCAGCGGGAAGACCTCAAAGATTCGGGCCATCAACATCGCCCACAGATAGCGCGCCGGTGAGCGTTTTGCAGGCACAGAGTCTTGGGGTTTTGCGGGGACTGCCGTGCGGCGTGAGCACCAGGTCTGCACGTTTACCACTCGACAGCGGTTTGGGACAGTGGTAGACCAGGTCGGCGCCCTGTTTGCGCAGGCGCTCCATCGAAAACAGTGGTCGGGCGCGGTAGCGCAGCAAGCGCTCATGCCCTGCGCGGTCACTGACTGCGATGCACACCCCGGCATCGACAAGGAAGCAGCCGCCATGTTGATTCAGACCCTGGAATATTTGCGAAGCAATGTTTTGCTTCG
Source organism: Burkholderiales bacterium (assembly GCA_043749975.1). Taxonomy (GTDB): domain Bacteria; phylum Pseudomonadota; class Gammaproteobacteria; order Burkholderiales; family Burkholderiaceae_C; genus JANYJJ01. Next base: position 196 of record JAYVCL010000043.1, on the reverse strand, counting down.
TCAGTAAAATCTGTGGGCGAGATGGGGCTCAGGAAGTTTGCCAAGTACGTGATACAAGGCGAGTTCAGTGATTCTGAAGGTCCGAAACCCGTACGATTTTCTCATGGTCACTTTGACCTTGTTGTTCAGGCCCTCGACGACGCCACTGGAGAACTGCTTTTTGGCCCGGAAGTAGTTGAGGATCAGTTCGCGGTGG
>JAYVCL010000042.1:0-4923 GCA_043749975.1 Burkholderiales bacterium | reverse complement strand
AAGACCCACTACACCGAGACGCCGATCAAGCCGCTGCGCGTGTACGAGGAGATGAACAAGGTGTTTCCGCGCGACACGATCTACGTCACCACCATCGGCCTGAGCCAGATTGCCGGCGCGCAGTTTCTGCATGTCTACGGCCCGCGCCAGTGGATCAACTGCGGCCAGGCCGGGCCGCTGGGCTGGACGATTCCTGCCGCGCTGGGCGTGGTCGCCGCCGACCCGACGCGCACCGTGGTGGGCTTGTCGGGCGACTACGACTTTCAGTTCCTGATGGAAGAGCTGGCGGTGGGCGCGCAGTTCCGCCTGCCCTATGTGCAGGTGCTGGTCAACAACAGCTACCTCGGCCTGATTCGCCAAAGCCAGCGCGGCTTCGAGATGGACTTCTGCGTGCAGCTCGCGTTCGAGAACCAGAACGTGGACGACCCGGCCTTGAAGAGCTACGGCGTCGATCACCAGGCGGTGGTGCAAGGCCTGGGCTGCAAGTCGCTGCGGGTCACCGACCCCGAAAAAATCGAGGCGGCGATGATCGAGGCGCAAGCCATGGCGCGCCAGTTCCGGGTGCCGGTGGTGGTCGAAGTGATCCTCGAGCGCGTGACCAACATCGCGATGGGCACCGAGATCGACAAGATCAACGAGTTCGAAGACATCGACTGCCGCCACCCCGAAGGCCGACAAGGTCTGGAGATGGCCGGGCTGCTCGAATAAGCTTGCCGCAACGACGAAAGAAACCGCCATGCCACGCTTTGCCGCCAACCTCACGATGCTGTTCACCGAGCATCCGTTCCTGCACCGTTTCGAGCATGCCGCCCAGGCTGGTTTCGACGCGGTGGAGTTTTTGTTTCCGTATGCCTTCAGCGCTGAAGAAATCAAGCAGCAGTTGGACCGGCACGGCCTGAAGCTGGTGCTGCACAACCTTCCGCCGGGCGACTGGGACGCCGGCGAGCGCGGCATCGCCTGCCACCCGGACCGCATGGCTGAGTTCCGCGCCGGCGTGGCGCAGGGCATCACGTATGCGAAGGCGCTGGGTGTGGGCCAGCTCAATTGCCTGGCAGGCAAGGCCCCGGCCAATGTGCCCGACACCGTGCTGCGCAAGACCTTGGTCGAGAACCTGCGCTTTGCCGCTGCGGCCCTCAAAGGCGCGGGCCTGCGGCTGTTGATCGAGCCGATCAACACGTTCGACATTCCTGGCTTCTACCTGAACCGCACCGCGCAGGCTGTGGCCGTGCTGGACGAGGTCGGTGCCGACAACGCCTTCGTGCAGTACGACATCTATCACGCGCAGCGAATGGAAGGCGAGCTGGCAGCGACGCTGCAAAAGTACCTGCCTCGCATCGGCCACATCCAGTTGGCCGACAACCCCGGGCGCAACGAACCGGGCAGCGGCGAGATCAACTACCCGTTCTTGTTCGCGCACCTCGACCGGATCGGCTACAGCGGCTGGATCGGTTGCGAGTACAAGCCCGCCGCCACGACCGAAGCGGGCCTGGGCTGGCGCGAGCGGTTGCTGAAGTAGCGCAACGCCTGTGACCCCACCTGCAACGACCAAGGAAAATTCATGACCTCGCAAGCTCTCAAGATCGGCTTCGTCGGCCTCGGCATCATGGGCGCGCCGATGGCAGGCCAATTGATCAAGGCCGGGCATTCGCTGTTCGTCCACACGCGCGGAAAAGTGCCCGCAGCGATCGCGAGCAGCAACACCACGCAATGCACCAGCGCACGCGCTGTGGCCGAGCAGGCCGACATCGTCATCACGATGGTTCCCGACACGCCGGACGTGGAAGCGGTGTTGTTCGGCGACACCGGCATCGCGGCCGGATTGAGCCCGGGCAAAGTCGTTATCGACATGAGCTCGATCTCGCCCATCGCCACCAAGGCCTTCGCGCTGAAGATCAACGCGCTGGGCTGCGACTACCTGGACGCGCCGGTGTCAGGCGGCGAGGTGGGTGCCAGAAACGCCACGCTGACGATCATGGTCGGCGGGCCGGAAGCGGTGTTCGAGCGCGTCAGGCCGCTGTTCGAGTCGATGGGCAAGAACATCACCCTGGTGGGCGGCAACGGCGACGGGCAAACCGCCAAGGTGGCGAACCAGATCATCGTGGCGCTGAACATCGAGGCCGTGGCCGAGGCGTTGCTTTTCGCTGCCAAAGCCGGTGCCGACCCGGCGCGTGTGCGCCAGGCACTGATGGGCGGCTTCGCGGCGTCGAAGGTTCTGGAGGTGCACGGAGAACGCATGATCAAGCGCACGTTCGATCCGGGCTTTCGGATCGAGCTGCACCAGAAGGATTTGAACCTGGCGCTCTCCAGCGCGCGCGCGCTCGGCGTGTCGCTGCCCAACACCGCGATGGCGCAGGAACTGTTCAATTCCTGTGCGGCGCACGGCGGCAAGGCCTGGGACCACTCGGCAATGGTGCGCGCACTCGAAACCCTGGCCCACTTCGAAATCGGCCAATCAGCCGGTTGATGGCCCGGCACGAGCCCGCATTTCGAGCCGGTGCGGCTGATAGAGTCACAGGCTCGAAAATGAGCATGGACTACCCCGGCAACCTCTTCGTCGTCGCCGCCCCCAGCGGCGCGGGCAAATCCAGCCTGGTGAAAGCCCTGCTGGAGATCGACTCGCACCTGGTGGTGTCGATCTCGCACACCACGCGCGAGCCGCGCGGCCAAGAGCAAGAAGGACGCGAATACCACTTCATCGACAAGGCCGCCTTCGAGGCCAAGGTGGCGGCAGGCGATTTTTTCGAGTGGGCCGAGGTGCACGGCCACTTGTACGGCACCTCGCGCGCAGCCATCGAGCAACGCATGGCCGGCGGGCAAGACGTGGTGCTCGAGATCGACTGGCAGGGCGCATTGCAGATCAAGCGCCTGTTCCCGAACGCGGTGTTGGTGTTCGTGTTGCCGCCGAGCTGGGAAGAGTTGTCGCAGCGGCTGAACCGACGCGGCGAAGACCGCGCCGACGTCATTGCCCAGCGGCTTGCCAACGCGCGCCACGAGGTGGCGCAAGCCCGGCATTTCGACTTCGTTATAATCAATGCCCTGTTCGAATCTGCGGTCTTCGACCTGAAAACGGTGGTTCACTCGCAGCGGCTCAAATACGCAGCCCAGCTTCGAAGCAAGCCCGCTGTGTTCAGCGCCCTCGACCTCAGTTAAATCCCCCTTCTGGAGCACCGCATGGCCCGTATCACCGTAGAAGACTGCCTGGTCAGGATTCCGAACCGTTTTCAACTGGTTCTGGCCGCCACCTACCGCGCTCGCATGCTGAGCCAGGGGCACGCGCCGAAGATCGAAACCAAGAACAAGCCCGGCGTCACGGCGCTGCGCGAAATCGCGGCAGGTGAAGTGGGCATCGAGATGTTGCGCAAAGTGCCGCTCTGACAGCCGGCACCCATTGCGACACTCAAACGACCCTGCGGGGCCGTTTTACATTTCGGCGCGGCATCGCCCACACAAGACAAGCGCATGACGCCGGCCATGACGATGCGATAAATTCGGGAGATGGGCGAAAGATCTTCCACCGCTGTTCCAGAGCCCGCACTGCATGCGGCCAGGCGACGCGCGCCGGCCAAGCCCACCAGCGACGCGGCTGCCGCTTCGTTTGCAACGCTGACCCACAAGCTCGACTACTTCGACGCGGCCGACATCAAACGCGTGCGCGACGCCTACCGCTTCGCTGACGAAGCGCACCTGGGCCAGTTCCGCGCCAGCGGTGAGCCCTACATCACGCACCCGATCGCCGTGGCCGGCCTGTGCGCCGAATGGAAGCTCGACGCGCAGGCCATCATGGCCGCGTTGATGCACGACGCGATGGAAGACTGCGGCATCACCAAGGCCGAGTTGATCGAGCGCTTCGGCGCACCCACCGCCGATCTGGTCGACGGCCTGACCAAACTCGACAAGCTGAAGTTCTCGACGCGTGAAGAGTCGCAGGCCGAAAGCTTTCGCAAGATGCTGCTGGCCATGTCGCGCGACGTGCGGGTGATCCTCATCAAACTGGCCGACCGGCTGCACAACATGCGCACGATGGACGCGATGTCGCCGGCCAAGCGCGCCCGTTCCGCCCGCGAAACACTCGACATCTACGCGCCCATCGCGCACCGGCTGGGCTTGAACCAGACCTACCGCGAGTTGCAGGAGTTGTCGTTTCAGCACCTGCGTCCGTGGCGCCACGTGGCGCTGTCCAAAGCCGTGTTGAAGGCGCGTGGCTACCGGCGCGACATCGTCGAGCGCATTCAGCGCGACGTGGAAAAGGCCTTCACCCAGTCAAAGCTGTTGGTGCAAGTGCATGGTCGCGAGAAGACGCTGTTTTCAATCTACCGCAAGATGCGCGAGAAGCATCTGAGCTTTGCGCAAGTCAGCGACATCTTCGGTTTTCGCATCGTCGTGACCACCTTGCCCGAGTGCTATCTGGCCCTGGGCGTGCTGCACCAGTTGTACAAGCCGCTGCCAGGGCGCTTCAAAGACTACATCGCGATCCCGAAAGCCAACGGCTACCAGTCTCTGCACACGACGCTGGTGAGCCCATTGGGAACAGCGGTGGAGTTTCAGATTCGCACCGATCCCATGCACGGCGTGGCCGAAAAGGGGATTGCAGCGCACTGGCTTTACAAGACCAAGGGCAACGGGGCCGGTCATGCGCAAGAGGCGCAGCGCCTGGGCGCGCTGTGGCTGCAATCGCTGATCGAGATCCAGGACGAAACGCGCGACGCGAGTGAGTTTCTGGAGCACGTCAAGATCGACCTGTTCCCCGACGCGGTGTATGTGTTCACGCCGAAATCGAGAATTCTGGCGCTGCCGCGCGGTGCCACGACGGTGGACTTCGCCTACGCGATTCACTCCGATGTGGGCGACCATTGCGTGGCCGCCAAGGTGAACGGCGAGCCGGTGGCGATGCGCACCGAACTGCGCAGTGGCGACGTGGTCGAG
>JAYVCL010000041.1:0-5590 GCA_043749975.1 Burkholderiales bacterium | reverse complement strand
GCCCGCATCGAACGCCAGCTCGGCTACAAGCACGCCAAGTACGTGATGCGCATCGAACTGGTCGAGAGCTTCGCCGCCATTCGCGCAGGGCAGGGCGGGTACTGGGAAGACCAGGGCTACGAGTGGTACGCGGGGATCTGACAGCGCCCCCAGGCCGACGACATACGTCGTCCGTCCCCCGAGGGGAGGAGAAACACTTGGGGCGGCCCGGCGTTTGTTTCTCATGATCGCCCCGGGCTGGCGGCATGCATAGCCGCAGTTCGCTGCCCGACACAGCGCCGGGCAGCAACGCGACGAGCCGCAGTTTTATCAGTGCAATGTGACGTCGATCAACTGCGCTTCGTCTTTGCCGCTCTTGTTGTCGAGCGTCACGATCATCAAGCCCTTTGCCGGCGTGCGTGCCCATTCGGCTGAATTGACCGAAATGACGTTGGAATCGTCGCTGCCGCGGGGTGCCACGGTGGCAAAGCCGCCCTGGCTGATCGCGCTCGACCAGACGTTGTACTTCGCCGTGCCGGCAACCACCTTGACACCGCCGTTCTGCAAATCAAAAGCCCTCGCATGGTAGGAAATTCGCGGGTTCGCTGCGGACAGGCATGGCTCCTTGGCGCGGCAGAGTTGTGACGACAACACTGGCAGCAAGGCCGTCGAGCTGTCGGTCGGTGCCGTCGCCAGGAAGTTGGGCGACGCGCCAGCCGAGCGGGTGCTGAACACGAAAGCGCCCAACCGGCCATCGAAGCTGCCGGACGTGACCAGTCCCCGATCTACGCCAATGACGATGTAGTCGTCGATGCCGTCGCCATCCACGTCGATGAAAATATCGAACTCGTTCGTCGACGCGTTCGACCAGCGATCGAAGGTGTTGACGGCGAAGATCAGCAACTGATCTGTACCGTTGAAATCGAACGATTGCGCCCCGACGGCACGGACATCGTTCGACACCCTGCCGGGAATTTGTGTGTCTTCGAGACCCCAGGCGTAGAAGTCGGCATCGCCGGCGATCGCACCCAGGCGGTTCGTCACCTTCGCGACCGTCGACGGGTTGTTGCCTTTGAGCCTGCCGATTCGCGTCGACACGTCCGACTGGGCGCGCGGAACAAGGTAGTACGGAACCCGCAAGGTGGCCCCGCCGTTGTCCGTTGCGTTGGCTGGCGTGAACTGGACGATGCCCGCCACCTCGCGGAAGGAAAGGCCTGGCCCGTTCGATGTGCCTGCCGTCGCCACCGGCACGCTGAGCGTCACATCGACCACAGCGCTGCCCTGCGCGGGCACGGTCACCGATGACTGGCCAAGACTCACCGCATGCGGTGCCCCGGCCGGGTTGGCCTGCGAGACATTGAACGTCGCCGCCACGGGCCCATGGTTCTTCAGCGTGATCGACCTGGTGCGCTGGAAATCCGCTCGCATCTCCTCGAGCCCGAAGTTGAGCGCGGTCGAGAACCTGTGGTCGTTCCCATGCGCCACCACTTGAACGACGCTCGATTTGCCGGGCTGAACCAGGCCGGTGCCACCGCGGCTGCTGCGGTACCGGGCGACCTGGGATGGGTCACCGGTGTTCACAATCGCGGCGTTGATGGCCGCGACATTCCAGGTCGGGTGCGCCTGGCGCGTGAGCGCTGCCACGCCAGCGACGTGCGGCGCAGCCATCGAGGTGCCAGACTCAGTGGCCGCTGCGTTTCCGGTGCCGCTGGCCGTCGACACGATACTGACGCCAGGGGCCGTGATGTCAGGCTTCAGGGCGCTGTCGCCGCCGCGCGGACCACCCGACGAGAACGACGCGAAGCCGAGGAAGTTCGGATTCGCGAGCTGCGCATTGGTGGCGGTCGCAGTGCCTTTGTCGGCCAGGCGCAGCCGGCCACCGTCGGAGCTTGAACCGGCGGCCAGACCACGCACGCCGAAGAATGGAATCGTCACATTGAACGGCCCGGTCTCGTCGCTGCGGGTGATTGGCCCTTCGACGGGCGGGTAGCCGGTCGAGGTGTCGATCATCGCGGCTGCAGCGGCTGAGTTCTTCTGCGCGAAGATCGCCCGGGCGACCCGCGAGCAACTGCCGCGTACCGTCACCACCAGCTTGCCGACGAGGCTGCCCGGGTAGGCCGCGTACTCGGCTTGCGAGCAGCCCAGTGCCACCGCGCCGTCGGGGTAGGCGGTGCGCAGCACGGCGATCGGGTAAGACGTGCCGTTGCTGAACACTGCATTGTTCGAGTTCTGAACGGCGAGTGCCGCACCCCCGGTGCTGAGGGCCAGCGTCGCGCCAGGAAAGCTGCGGGTCGGGTCGCTGGCGGCAACGCTGATGGCGCCATCGGCGCTGCCCGGGGAACCCAGGATGTACTGGTTCTGGCCGCCATTACCGGCTGAAATGACGACGACGACACCCGCCTTTGCGGCGTTCGTTGCCGCCACCGCGTCCGGCGAATCCTTCGAGCCAAAATCCGAGCCCAGCGACATGTTGATGACGTCCATGTCGTTGTCCACAGCCCACTCGATCGCATCGACGACCACGTCGGTCGAACCTGTGCAACCGAACACGCGGATGGCGTAGAGGTCGGCCTTCGGGGCGACGCCCGGGCCGATCGTCCAGGAGTGGCCAGAGATCGTCGCTGCGTTGTAGGCACCGGTGTAGGTCGCACCGTTCGAGGTCACCCCGGAACCCGCCGCCGTGCCGGCAACGTGCGAGCCGTGGCCATTGCAGTCGAGCGGGTTCGGGTCGGGATGCGGGATCGGCTGCGAGCCAGCGTTGTAACTGTCGCCGACAAGGTCGATGCCGCCCTTGATGCGCGCTGCGAGCGGACCGAAATACAGCGGGTTCGCCGGTGCGGTTTCGGACGCGTGCGCCGTGTTGTAGGCGGCCACCGTGCCGGGGCCGCCGAAGTTGGCGTGGGTGTAGTCGATGCCGGTGTCGATGATTCCGATCTTCACGTTTTCGCCATGAAGGCCCAGGCTTTGCCACACGCCCGGGGTTCCGATCAGAGGCACGCCCCGCTCGTTGGTGGGCCTGACGGGAAACAGCGGACGAACCGCGATCACGCCCGGAAGTGAGGCCAACTGGTCGAGCTTGTCACGCGGTATGCGCACCTTGATGCCGTTGTAGGCCATCTGGTAGTTGGCCAGCACCGTGCCGCCGAAGCCCTGGATGTTGGCATGCAGGTTTTCTTGCGAGGCTCTGAGTTGAGTCTTGATCTGCTCCTTCTCTCGACTGTCGAGTCTGCGGCCGAGATTGCCTTGCTGAACGGACGCCGGCTCGCCACCAAGCTGGATCACCACCGTGACGGGCTCGTTGCCTATGCCCAGCGGGGTCCAGACGGGGTTGATGAGCGTGCCAGCTTCCGGCGCAATTTCGGGGCGGACTGCGCCTGCGTTGCTTGCCGCAAGCGCAGCAAAGACGGCGGCCAGTGTGGACAGGGCGCGAATGGATCGGAGTCGCATGTTTCTTCTCCCGGTAAACGGCTTGAAAAACGGATCGCTGCACAACGGCAATGCCAATGCATACGGACATGAAAATTGAACATCGAAGATCAAATCCTGTCTCTAAAGGTTTGCCCGCGCGCGCTCGTTTGCCGCGCCTGCGCCCTGCGAATCTGAGCTGCTAGCGGCGGCCACCGCCAAAAATACCGCCCAGCACGCCGCGAATGATCTCGCGGCCCACGCTGCTGCCGATCGTGCGCACGGCCGAGCGGGCCATCGATTGCGCCAGGCCGTCGTGCTGGCCGCCGCGTGGGCCGGTACTGCCGAACAGCACCTTGCTCAGGCCGCCGAAAAGCCCGCCGCCAGCCTGCGGCGCGGTGCCCGCAGGCGTGCCCGCCGCAGTCGGGTTCGGCGTGGCTGCCCTGGCTTCGTCGGCCATGGCTTGCGCCGCATCGGCACCGGCCACCACACGGCCCTTGAGCTTCTCGTAGGCCGACTCGCGGTCGACGGCTTTCTCGTACACACCAGCCACCAGCGAACCGGCGATCAGCGCCTTGCGCTGCTCCGGCGTGATGGGCCCGATCTGGCTGCCGGGCGGGATCACGAAGACCCGCTCGGTGACGCTGGGCCGGCCCTTGGCGTCGAGGAAGCTGACCAGGGCCTCACCGACGGCCAATTCGGTGATCGCGGCTTCGATGTCGAGCTTCGGATTCGCACGCATCGTGGTCGCGGCCGACTTGACGGCTTTTTGGTCGCGCGGCGTGAAGGCACGCAAGGCGTGCTGCACCCGGTTCCCCAGTTGCGCCAGCACGCAGTCGGGAATGTCCAGCGGGTTCTGCGTCACGAAGTACACGCCGACGCCCTTGCTGCGCACCAGGCGCACCACCAGCTCGATGCGCTCGATCAAGGCTTTCGGAGCTTCGTTAACAGCAGGTGCGCCTCGTCGAAAAAGAACACCAGCTTGGGCTGGTCCAGGTCGCCCACCTCGGGCAATTGCTCGAACAGTTCGCTCAGCATCCACAACAAGAAGGTGGCGTACAGGCGCGGGCTGTTCATCAACTGGTCGGCGGCCAGGATGTTGATGACGCCGCGGCTGTCCACCGTCTGCATGAAGTCGGCGATGTTCAGCATCGGCTCGCCGAAGAATTTGTCGCCGCCTTGTTCGTCGATCTGCAGCACGCCGCGCTGGATCGCGCCGATGCTGGCGGCGCTGACGTTGCCGTATTCGGTGGTGAACTGGCTGGCGTTGTCGCCCACGTGCTGCAGCATCGCGCGCAGGTCTTTCAGGTCGAGCAGCAGCATGCCGTTGTCGTCGGCGATCTTGAAGACGAGTTGCAGCACGCCTTGCTGCGTTTCGTTCAGCGCCAGCATGCGCGCCAGCAGCAGCGGGCCCATGTCGCTGATGGTGGCGCGCACCGGGTGGCCCTGTGCCTTTTTGGCGTCGGCAAAAACATCCCACAGCGTGACGGGGCAGGCGGCGGACACGGGCGCGTCGATGCCTCGCTCCTTCAACAGCGCAGCCAGCTTGTCGCTGACATGGCCGGCCTGTGAAATGCCTGTCAGGTCGCCCTTCACGTCGGCCATGAACACCGGCACGCCGAGGCGGCTCAGGTTTTCGGCCATGGTTTGCAAGGTGATGGTCTTGCCGGTGCCGGTGGCGCCGGTGATCAGCCCGTGGCGGTTGACCAAAGCGGGCAACAGGAAGCACTCGATCGTCTCTTGCTTCGAAACGCTGTGCTTGGCAATCAGGATCGGCTCGGCCATGGGTGCTCCAGATGTCGGCAAGTAAAATTCGAGTCTAGCGAACAAACCCATCGAATCAACACGGCGCGCCGCACCCAGCGGCATCGCCACAGAGGAGCCCTATGGCCGGACATTCCAAGTGGGCCAATATCCAGCACCGCAAGGGCCGCCAGGACGAAAAACGCGGCAAGGTGTGGACGCGGGTCATCCGTGAAATCACGGTGGCGGCACGCCAGGGCGGCGGCGACCTGGCGATGAACCCGCGCCTGCGGCTGGCGGTCGAAAAAGCCAAGGCGGTCAACATGCCGGCCGACACGGTGAAGAAGAACATCGACAAGGCCACCGGCAACCTCGAAGGCGTGCATTACGAGGAAGTGCGCTACGAGGGCTACGGCATCGGCGGCGCGGCGGTGATCGTCGACTGCATGACCGACAACCGCGT
>JAYVCL010000040.1:0-4564 GCA_043749975.1 Burkholderiales bacterium | reverse complement strand
TGAGGAAGCCCAGGTGCGCGCCATGGCTGCCGCGCAACGGCACCATTTCGCTGCTGCCCCAAAAACGCGAGCCATCTTTTCTCAGATGCCAGCGTTCGTCGTTTGCGCGCCCGGTTTCCAGTGCGCATCACATCTCGATCGCAGCGCAGTGGTTGGCGCCGTCTTGCGGGGTGAACAGGCGGTCGGCCAGTTGGCCAAGCACCTCGCGGGCCGACAAGCCGGGTGGCGCAGAATTGCCGCCACCTCACCACGAACGCCGGCCATGCGAGTGCTCTACGTTGAAGACAATGCGGACGTTCGCGAATTGATCGGCCTGCTGCTGGAAGAAGAAGGGCTGTCTGTCGTCTCCTGCGCCAGCGCCGAACTGGCAGAAGCCGAATTCGCCAAAGCCAGCTTCGACGTCTTGATGACCGACGTGAGTTTGCCCACGCTGTCGGGCCCCGAATTGGCGAAGCGCCTGCTGCTGCAGTGGCCAGACTTGTGGGTGGTGTTTTGCTCCGGCTACCCGATGGGCGCCGGGCTGAGGTCGTTCGGGCCACGGGTCAGGGCCTTGACCAAACCGTTCGAGGTGGACGAACTCCACACGGTGATGGAAGAGATTCGAGCCAGCTTGGGCTGACCCTGCGGCGGCATCTGCACTGCAGCCGGCCGATGCGCCGCGTCGATCCAACTGCTTTTTCAGACAGATCACCGAGGCTACGTTGCAGCGGTCTTCGCTCTCGATGGACTCTCACCGTCGTTTGAGGCTTCGCTGTACTCGTGCGAGCCGGAGCGCAGCAACACAGCCACCTGCTTCGGCTCCGCTGTGATCGGCGTCTCGCCGCGAGGGGCTTGATTCAGTAACCAGCTCTGCAGCAGTCCGGCAGTGCGGTTTGCGACTTTCGCTGCTGCGTCGAGTATTTCTTGAGAAAGCATGGTGGGCTCCACTGCTGCGTGCTTGGTTGAAGGAACGGCAGGTGCGGCTGTGTTCACCGCTGCGCCGGAATCGTGTTCAAAGGCGTTTTGCCGAGGTGTGCAGCCACTAAGTCGGCGTCGATGCCGACCGCGACAAGTGCGTCCACCAACTCGTGCGAGTTGCATCCGAACCGCGAGGTCCAGAAACGAAACTCGTAGTCCTCGTTCAGCTCGACGCGGCGGATGTCGGTCACGCCGTGCTCGAAACTGCTATTGAACACGGCGTACACCTGCATCGGGGGCTGGCCCGATTCGGGCCGCGATCGAGGCACCTCTGCTGCCTGGCGTTTTCATTTTCTCGCTGCGCTTTTGAGTACGGCCTTGTTGATCGGCGAACCTGTCAGCGAATGATCTGCTTTCCAAGGAAAGCATGCCGCCGGATCAAGCCGCGAGCTGGCGTAGGACACGGCCCTACATCGATGTGAACGCCCTGCGTCGTGGCCCATGTGAGCGTGGGCTGCGTCGCCTCGAACGCCTGAACTCGGCCCCGATTGCCCCGCTTCTCGGCGCTTCGCCTGCGCAGCAAATTTCTAAGATCGCTTCGAGATTCGACCCTGCGTGATCGTTTTTCCTGCAGCGGCCTGTGGCCCTTGTTGCCTTTCAAGACAGCTCGGGCATCGACATGCGGCATTCGGCGTGGTTGTGGAGTTTTGCAATCGTCGCCGCGTCGACGGGGTGGCCATCGGCGCAAGCATCGACCCCAGCCCTTGACCTGGCGCGGCAGGTGCTCGAGTCGGCCGACCATCGCAGCTTGCCCTTCGCCATCGTCGACAAGCAGGCGGCCAGGATTCTGGTCTTCCGCAGTGACGGCAGCTTGGCGGGTGCGTCGCCCGCGCTGCTCGGCCAGACGGTCGGCGACCAGGCGGCACCCGGTGTCGGCGAACGAACCCGCAGTGGGCGTTTGCGCAGCGGCGACCGCACCACCCCGTCGGGGCGGTATGTGTCCGAGCCGGGTCACAACCTTCAGGGCGAACCCATTGTCTGGATCGACTACGCCAGCGCTCTCGCCATTCACCGGCTGCGTCCGGGCCGCGCCGCCGAACGCCGCGCACAGCGTCTTGCCTCGATGAACGCGGGCGAGATGCGCATTTCAGCAGGCTGCGTGGTGGTGCCAGTGGCGTTCTACGAGTCCGTCGTCCAACCCCTGCTCGGTCGTGGCCGCGGCGTGGTCTATGTGATGCCGGAGAGCCGGCCTTGGCAAGGCCTGTGATCGGGCTCTCCCGTAGCTCGAACGCGGTAGCCCTGTAGGAAACCGACGACACGGCGACGGCAATTTCGGCAGCTCTGAAAATGCTCTTCGTCTGGCAATGGCCACGCCCAAGGCGAATCACACTGAGCGGGCTCGCAGACACATCGTGTGCCTGCAAGCAAGAGTTCAATCAGCAGGAGAGTCCCGATGTCAACCATACCCACACTGGCCACAGTTGTCGCAGACAACGCCGCAGACCGCGGTGACAACGCCGTAGACCGGCTCTCGCGCAGTGCCGACGGCGCGCTCGACGCCACGCATCGCGCGGCAAGCGCTGCCATCAACCGGGCCTCCGACGCGGTTCACAGTCTTCGCGATCGAGCATCTCCGGTGCTCGACCGGATGGCTTCGCCGTTCGATTCGATGGCCAACTACACCCAGCAGGCACCACTGAAGTCATTGTTGGTGGCCGCAGCGGTCGGTGCGGGCCTGATGGCACTGCTGTCGTTGTTCGCTCGATCGGATCGCTGAGGCTGTTCGAGGCGGTGTCCGCGAGCGGTGAGGATGTCATGCGCAACGTCGGCGAGGGCTCGCGCGCCACCGATGTAGACGAAGAGTTGACTGCATTTCTGCATGGCGTTCAAGGCGGATGCAAAACCTCGTTTGCGCGCCTGAGCAGGACGTCTACGTGATGGTGTGGACGCGATGTGCTCAGTTCGATGCGAACAAGGGCAAAGCGATTCACTGGCTGGCGGCGATTGCCCGGCACGCAGCGACGAGCAGCCTGCGAAAACGTTCATGCCGTCCGCAGAATTCCTCACGTACCGCAGACGACGCGGACGATCCTTATGTTGGGCTCGCATCGGCTGACCACGAACCACTTGAAACGTTGATCCGCGAGCGCAGGGCCGAAGCGGTTCGGCGCTGCTTGGCAACGCTTTCCGGCGAGCAACGCGCATGCGTGTCCATGGCGTTCTACGGTGAGTTCACTCATGTCGAAATCGCAGATCATCTGAAGCGACCGCTCTGCACGGTGAAACGCTGGGTGCGTCGTGCGCTGGTCACGATGCGTTCGCGGCTGGATGTCAGTGGCTGAGCCACAAAGTTCGTTCACCCTCTGAGGCGCGCTCCAGGCTCGCCAATACCTTGTCCAGTGTGAGCGGAAAGTCGAGCAGGCGAACCCCGCAGGCGTTGAAGACCGCGTTGCCGACCGCCGCACCGGTACGCGGCGCATGAAGGCCTGCGCGTCGTCGTGCGCCTATGGGTCCAACGCCGTTCCCGCACCCATGTGCACGGGGCTGTGCATCGGCGCGGCCGCTGGTGTTTCGTCGGGATTGGAAACATCCGGTGTCGAAACCAGCAAATTCCCATCAGCGAGCAGTTCGACGAATTGCGGCGGGTCAACGAGGCGGTGCATAACAAGCCCTGAACCGCTTGTTCCTTGGTGTTTCTGTGATCCGCAAGGGTGGCAACTCCGCATCCGGGCGGTGTGGGCTTGCCTCTAGAATTTGCGGCGCTCGATGACCGTTTGGTGAAACGTCGGCTCGCAGTTCGATCTGCGGCGGGGTTTTTGCCAGGACAAATCGGGCGCCGGGTGCCGGGTGTTCTTCCGCTACCTGCGAGGCCGCCGCAACACAACGCGGCCCGACCAGACAACCGAGGAGAAATGAGCGATGGACACCTTCATCCAGCAGATCATCAACGGCCTGGTGCTGGGCAGCGTGTATGCGCTGGTGGCGCTGGGCTACACGATGGTCTACGGCATCATCAACCTCATCAACTTCGCGCACGGCGAGGTGTTGATGGTGGGCGCGCTCACCAGTTGGACGGTGGTGACGGGGCTGGCCGGCATGGGCATTCCGGGCTGGGCGATGTTGCTGCTGTCGTTGATCGCCGCCATCGTGGTGTGCGCCGCGCTCAATTTCGCGATCGAGAAAATCGCCTACCGGCCACTGCGCAACGCGCCGCGGCTGGCTCCGCTGATCACCGCCATGGGCATGAGCCTGCTGCTGCAGACGCTGGCGATGATTATCTGGAAGCCCAACTACAAGCCGTTCCCGATCTTGCTTCCGTCCGAGCCGTTCAACATCGGCGGCGCGGTCATCAACGTCACGCAAATCCTGATCCTGGTCGTCACCGCAGTCACGCTGGCCGGGCTGATGTTCCTGGTCAACAAGACCAAGCTGGGCCGCGCGATGCGGGCCACGGCCGAGAACCCGCGCGTGGCCAGCCTGATGGGCGTGCGCCCCGACATGGTGATCTCGGCCACCTTCATCATCGGTGCCGCGCTGGCCGCGCTGGCCGGCGTGATGTACGCCGCCAACTACGGCTCGGTGCAGCACACCATGGGTTTCCTGCCGGGCCTGAAGGCCTTCACGGCGGCGGTGTTCGGCGGCATCGGCAACCTGCCCGGTGCGATGG
>JAYVCL010000039.1:0-3075 GCA_043749975.1 Burkholderiales bacterium | reverse complement strand
CGTGGTGATGCGGCTGTTTGGCCCCGACAGCCACACCAACGTGATCGCCGAAGACGACGACAGCGGCGAAGGCAGCAACGCCCGCATCGCCGCCAGTCTTGTGCCGGGCCTGTACTACGCGCAGGTGCGGCACTACAACCGCGCTGGCGGCAAGGGCGACTACACGATTCGCGTGCGGCGGCTTTGAATCGGAATGTGAATGCGGCACAGCACGAATGCTGGCGGGGATCTTTTGCTCCCTCTCCCTCTGGGAGAGGGCAGGGGTGAGGGCGAGCGGTGCATCAGATGCTGGAGCAAAAATCCGTCGTCGCGAGGGGCGGGATGAAATTGCAAAGCCGATCTTTTTCCGAGTGCGCTGAATACTTTCCGAAAAGTGGGAGTTGTCAGGCCAGGGCGGCAGGCGTTCGGCAGGCGAGCGGTCACGCAGCGCTGCGGTTATTGACAAACGGCATCTATTGGCCGGTATTGCGAAGCGCGCGCCGCCAGACGAAGAAATACACCGCTGCATTGAGGCTCAGCAGAATGCCGGCGATCACCAGCTGGATATCGCGCGTCAGGTCTGCCGGGTAGATCGCTGCCATCAGGTAGTGCTCGATGAATCCGCCTGGGTAGCCGGCGGCGCCGCCCGCGGCACGCAGTGAGTTCTCAAGCGGCGTCAGCGGGCAGACCCGCCCCGTGAGTTCCACGGTGGCGCCCCACGCCACGCACGGCAGGTGCAGCCACGGGATCCAGCGCCATCGCAAGGCCAGAACGCCGCCGAAGATCGCAAAGACGATGAAAAGAAAATGCAGCACCACCACCAGATCGGCAAGAACCCTGTGGGTCATGACCGCCCCGCTTCGAGGGGAGCGACGGCCCGGCCATCCTGATGGAGCACCGTCAATCGCCCACCCGGCAGGCGTCTCCGACCGAGACGCGCCAGACCCGGACCGATGTGAGTGCCGGCAGACCGGGCTGCAGCTGGCGAAAAATAAACCGGCACAAATTTTCCAGCGTTGGCGGACCCAGGCCGGCAATCTCGTCGAGCAGATGATGGTCAAGCCGGCCGCGCAGCACATCGATTTCCCGCCGCACCAGCCCGAGGTCGATCACCATGCCGGTGCGCGGGTCCGGCTCGCCGGTGAGGAAAACCTCGGCGTTGTAGGTGTGACCATGGACGCGCCGGCTGCTGTCGGTTTCAACGCTCCGGTCGAGCGTGTGCGCAGCGTCGAAAAAGAAGGTCTGGCTGATCTCGCACTTCATCGGATGCCCGTGATCTTGTGCGTCTGCAAGCTCAGGCGCCAGGCGGGGCGCTGCAGGCACAGTGCAATGCACGCCTCGGTGTTGCCGGCGCGCCCGGCGTTGTCCATGGGCTGCAGATAGCGATGGTTAAAGTGCGCCGACTCCAGTTCGAGCAGGTCGAATCCGGCTTGCGGCCAGACCAGCTTCAACTCATGGCCTTCACGTTGAATCCACGGCGCGCCAGCCTTGGGGCTGACGCAGATCCAGTCGATGCCTTCGGGCGCTGCAATCGTGCCGTTGGTTTCCACCGCGATCTGAAAGCCGCGTGCATGCAGCGCCGCGATCAACGCATCATCGACCTGCAGCAGCGGCTCGCCGCCGGTCATCACGACAAAGCGGTGCGCGCTGTCGCTGGCGGGCCACTGCGCCTCAACCTGGCGGGCCAGCGCGTCGGCAGACCTGAACTTGCCGCCCAGCGTGCCGTCGGTGCCGACAAAATCAGTGTCGCAAAACCGGCAGACGGCGCTGGCGCGGTCCCGCTCGCGTCCTGTCCACAAATTGCAGCCGGCAAAGCGGCAAAAAACCGCTGGCCGTCCGGCGTTGGCGCCCTCGCCTTGCAGCGTGTAGAAAATTTCCTTGACCTGGTAGCTCATGGTGGGGGAGTTCGAGACAAGGTGTCAGACGACGAGAAGGAACAATCGACAGCCGCGCATGTCGGATCGATGGGGGTTACAAGGGTTTTGGACATGGCTGGTTATGCGCAGGCTTTCAGGAGATACCTGAAAGCAGTGGCGGGGTGAAATTTTCCCACAAGGTGACATTGCGGTTTTCTGGCAGCGCTTTGCGTGCTGCGCCGCTAGTTTTGAACCGCCCCTGAATTCGGGGGAAACGTCAAGTCCAAGTCCAGATCGAAGATGTCGAGACGCAGGCCGGGAAATCAGTCCTCGAAGCGCGAGCGCCGGAACGGACTGTGGGCCACCGCGGCGGCGATCACTTCCTCGACGATGTTGCCGCAGTCAGGCATGGCGACGATGGAGAACTCAATCTGCTCGCAGGGTGCGAAGTCGGGGACCGGCACCAGGCGGCCCGCTTCCAGGTCAGCCTGTACCAGCGCTTGAGACACCAGGCCAATGCCTGCTCCGGCTCCCACCACACGCGCCACCGCCGCCGTGTTGCCCATGCCGTTAACCCGGGCAAGGTCAGCACCTTGCGCGCGCAGGCCCGCCGTGCCCGCACTCCAGTAGAACGAGTCGGATTGCACGCACCAAATCTGTAAACCCTTAAGTCGCTCGCTGCGCGGTGCATGAAGCCGCCCCTCCATCAGTCGCTGCGAGCCGACCCAGAGCATGCGATCCCAGCCGACCGAGTGGACGCGGAACTTGTGCGCCTCCACCGGCCCTGAGACCATAGCGACATCGAGCTTGCGCGATTCCAGTCGGGCCAGTAGCGGTGCCGCACGGTCGATCTCGACGTAGTATGAAACTTGGGGCATGGTGCGAGCAGTCTCGATACTGGTGGCGGCCAGCAGGTCCAAGCAGATGCTGCTGACGCCAATGCGCACCACGCCACTGGCGTTGGCCTTGCCGAAGGAGACCGACATTTCCTCAAGCTGCTTGAGCACCGCCTCGGCCTTGGCTACGAAGTCGCGTCCCTCCGGTGTGAGCTCGACCCCCCGGCCCTGCCGCACGAAAAGCTTGTGGCCAAGGGTGTCCTCTAGATCCTTAACCCGGGCCGACACGCCCGGCTGGGTTGTGTGCATGCGCTCGGCTGCCGAGGTGAAGCTGCCCAGCCGGGCGATCCACACCGCAAGCTCCAGGTTTGTGGTGGATAGCTTGCGCATGCGTACAGATCAGA
>JAYVCL010000038.1:0-28464 GCA_043749975.1 Burkholderiales bacterium | reverse complement strand
TCACCCCCGCGCCAACACCCCCCGCAACGCCGCCCCCGTGTGGCTGGCCTTGCACTTCACCAGCGCCTCGGGCGTGCCGCCCATCACCACCGCGCCGCCGTTCGCGCCGCCTTCCGGGCCGAGGTCGATGACCCAGTCGGCTTCGGCGATCACGTCGAGGTCGTGCTCGATCACGACCACGCTGTGGCCGCCGTCGACCAACCGGTGCAGCACGCGGATGAGCCGCTCCACGTCGGCCATGTGCAGGCCCACGGTCGGCTCGTCGAGCACGTACAAGGTGTGCGGCGCCTTGTTGCCGCGCCGGGTCACGTCGTCGCGCACCTTGGTCAGATCAGTGACCAGCTTGATGCGCTGCTGACTATCGGCGACGGGCTGACGCTGGCGCGAAAGCGCTGAGCGCGCTTCGGAAGAGTCGGTGGGGATGGCGAAGCTTGGCGACGGCCATCCGTCGACATCGAGGACGGTCGACGTTCGGACGCATGGGCTCGCCACGTCTGGAAAGATGACATCCAAACTGCGCGTATCAACGAGCGAAAGAGGCTGTCCGCGGTCATTCGTGAGCGCGTCGCCGGCACTGGACATCGACCTGAGCGGCCCATCAAGCCTTCGAGTGGAGCCCCCACACCGCGGTCATTCAGTTCACTGACATCACCAAGTGCCTGGTGCCATGGCTCCAGGGCGCCTTCCGATTCAGCACCACCTGCCCCGCGCTGCACTGCACGCGCTCGTTGGCCAGCGCAGGGAGGGTACTGGTCTTGTGCAACGCCGCCCGCAGCACCCCGAACGGCGTGTCCCAGCGGCGTCTACTTCGCGGGCTTCCATTGATTGACCGGGGTCATCGTGCCTTCAGGCGTCTTCAGCTCAGATCCCGTTAACGTCATGACGTCTCCGTTGAACGAAGCCTTCTGCGTGCGAACAGCACCATTGAAAAGGGGCGAAGACGCACGGTCGACTTTCCACGTGAGCACCATTTCGGCTTCGTTGACCGTGTACGTTCCATAGTAGGCGACAAACGGTCCGACCGGAGTGCGAACGCTCGGGCTGGTATTGGGCTGGTCGCGCCCGACCAGGAACAACGACATATGACCGGTTGAGTCGATGATCAGGTTTCCGGTCGCCCAGGACATGATCCGTTTTCCGTCGGCATAGTTCTCGGATCCGGATTCCAGCGTCCAAGTCCCGACGATCTTTTGTTGGAGGCTCTGCGCGATCGCAGGGATGGAAAACCCAAGGCATAAGAATGCGAGTGCCGTGGTCGCAGCCGCGCCACGCGGATTCACACGGTAGCGGTTCACGCTGTATCGATTCATCACATTGCTCCCTTCAGGTTGCTGGTCCAGGTGCGTACTTGGCAACGGGCGAGGCGTGGTGGTAGACCATCAACCACTTGCCACCCTACTTCTCGAACATCCTCGTGGCGAAGTTGCCGCCGCCCGTCGACTCGCCGGCCTTTTTCTTCCTTTGCGCGTTCACGATATCGTTGACCGACGCGATCGTGCCATTGATCCGGATCTCGACCATTTCAATCGCTCGAGCCTGATTGTGGTGACGTCGGCGGTGCAGGTCAACCGTCGATCTAGCGATGCTGCCTCGACTTCTGCACGGCAGAACCCGACCTTGCTGACCGACTCCTTCTGGCCGCTACCGTGAGTTTGGGGTCGCAGATCGAACGGCGGGTTCCGCTGCACAGTTGCCTCAGATGGAAGCCGCGAACGGCTGCAACGCGGTCGATTTCAAAAGTTCAAGACCTTCTCATGACAGCCCAAAGCCTTCGGAATTCTTTTGGGGGTACGAAATTACAATTTCGCCATGAGAGCCGCATCTGACCTTGAGGGTCGCAGGCCGCCCTCCCAGTAGACCCGTAGCGCCCTGCTTGCGCATGACCCGGCGGCAGGCCGCGGGCGCGATTTTCTCGCTCGCAGCTCGGCTGGATCGGCCCGGGCTTCCGCGGCAACTTCATACCGTTGGTGCCGATGCACGGTGTCAAGGCAGGTCAGCACCGACAGTCGCAACCCGGTTGCGCGAGGCGCACAACGTGTGCGGTGGGCAGCGCGACATCGCAACCTCGAGCTTCATCGAGGTGTGGGTCGACCCGCCAGAGCGGCGCACTTGGTCGATCTCCGACGCGCGGCGCGTTCAGGTTGTCTGACCCGACAATCCGAGGGTGAAACTCACTTTGTCGACATCCCGCTCGTCCGTGATCGCGCTGGCCGTGCTGACGCTCATTGCGGCCGGCGTGATCGCATGGTGGCTCAGCCGCGCGCCGGTGGTGCAGGCGATGAGTCTGCGCATGCAGCCTCTGGTGCGCACACTTCAGTTCTCGGGTCGGGTGGCGACCTTGTTCCGGGTGGATGTGGGCAGCACCCTGACCGGACGCGTGTTGCAGGTTGCGGTGGCGCAGGGTGCGCAGGTCAAGCAGGGCGATGTGCTGGTGCGCCTTGAAGACGACGAGTTGCGCGCCGCGCTGGAGCAGGCGCGCGCCGGTGAACGCCAGGCCGCGGCCAGGCTGGCGGGGCTGCGCAGCACCGGGCGCAGCAGCGCGCAGGCCACGGTGGCGCAGGCCGACTCCGTGCTGGTGGCCGCGAAGGCTGAATTGCAACGCACGCAAGATTTGGTGGCGAAGGGCTTCGTCAGCGAGGCGCGACTGGACGAAGTGCGCCGCGCCGCTGCGGTCGCGCAGGCACAGCAAGCCGGCGCTCGGGCACAGGGTGCGGCCAACGCCGACCAGGGCACCGACGTGGTTCAGGCGCAGGCGCAACTGGCCTTGGCGGGCTCGGCCACTGGGGCCGCCAGGGCTCGGCTGGCCCAGGCTGTGCTCGCAGCGCCCGCAGACGCGGTGGTGCTGTCGCGCACGGTCGAAGCGGGCCAGATCGTGCAGCCCGGGCGCGCGCTGTTGAGTTTGGCGCTGGCCGGTCCGCTGCAATTGGTGGCCCTGGTGGACGAGCGCTTCCTGGAACAGTTGCAGGTGGGCCAAGAGGCGATGGTGCTGGCCGATGCCTTTCCGAGCCAGCGTTTCGCCGCACGTGTGCGGTCCATCGCGCCGGTGGTGGACGCACAGCGCGGTGCCATCGAGGTCAAGTTCTCGCTGCCACAGCAGCCGCCGGCGTTTCTGCGCGAAGACATGACGCTGTCGATGGAGGTGGTGACGGCACGCCGCGATGCAGCGCTGGCGGTGCCGGTGGGCGCATTGCGCGGTGAAGCGTCTGCATCCAGCGCCATGGTCAGCGTCGAACGCAACGGCCGAGTCGAACAGCGCAAGCTGCGACTGGGCCTGCGCACGCTCAACGCAGTGGAGGTGCTGGATGGGTTGGCCGAGGGCGACATCGTGCTGCTGGGCGACGCGCCCGCAGCGGGCAAGCGGGTGCGTGCCGACACCGCAAGCGCCGCGGCCCTGGCAGCCGCGCAACCGGCACCGGGCACGCATCAAGGCACCCGCGAAGACGCTGGCTCGGTCATGTCGAATGCCATCGGACGCTGACGACCCATGTTGAACTGGCTGGGCTTCGAGCGCGAGGTGGCGATCCGTTTTCTGCGTGAAGGCCGGATGCAGACCGCTCTCATCATCGTGGGTGTGGCGGCCGGTGTGGCAGTCGTTGCCTACATCTCGGCCTTGATCACCGGGCTGCAACGCAACACCCTCGAAAAGACGCTGGGGGCACAGGCCCATGTGACGGTGAGCGCACTTGAAGACGTGGTGATTCCTGCACGCACGCCGGCCTCAGGCACCACGGCCTTGGTGCAGACGCAGCCACGGGCACAGCGACCGCGCTCGATCGCCAACTGGCGTTCGCTGGTGCCTCTGCTGGAGGCGATGCCCGAGGTGTCTGCCGTGTCGCCCGCCGTCACGGGCGCGGGCCTCGCGGTGCGCGGCGAAGCATCGAAATCGATCGCCCTGGTGGGCGTCGAACTCGACCGCTACGACCGCATCGTGCACTTGCGCTCCAAGGTGGTGGCCGGGGTGGCGCGACTGGAGCCGGGCGAGACCATCATCGGCCGCGAGCTTGCCGACGACCTGGGCCTGCGCGTGGGCGACCGCATCAGCCTGGTGACGGGCACGGTGACCGATTCGTTGCGGGTCACGGCGCTGGTGGACCTGGGCGTGCGCGAGCTGAACCGCCGCACCGTTGTCGTGCCCTTGCGCACCGCGCAGAGCCTGGTCGGGCTGCCGGGCGGTGCCACCAGCCTGGACTTGGTGCTGCACGATGTGTGGACCGCGAAGGCACTGGCCGCCGACTTGTCGCGTCGCTTCGCCTACAAGGCCGAGAGCTGGCAGGAAGCCAACGCGCAACTGGTGTCGGCGCTGAACGCGCAATCGGTCAGCACCGGAGTCATCCGTGCTGTGGTGATGGTGGTGGTGGTGCTCGGCATCGCCAGCGTGCTGGTGGTGTCGGTGGTGCAAAAGCGGCGCGAGATCGGCATCTTGCGGGCGATGGGGGCCACGCAAGGCCAGGTGCTGCGCGTCTTCCTTTTGCAAGGCGCGATCGTCGGCGCGCTGGGCTCGGTTCTCGGCGTGCTGTTGGCCGTGGGGCTGATCCGGCTGTTCACGACACTGGTGCGTGGCAGCGACGGGTTGCCGCTGTTCGCGATCGCCTTGTCGCCCGCGCTGGCGCTGCAAGTGGCGGTCATCGCCACCGTGTGCGGTGTGCTGGCAGCCGTGGCACCGGCGCGGCGAGCGGCCAGGCTCGACCCGGCGCAAGCGATCCGCATGTGATGGCCGCCGACAGCGCCCCCGTGTCCATGCCGCTGATCCAGCTCAGCGACATCCACAAGAGCTACAACCAGGGCCTGCCGAACGAAGCCGAGGTGCTGCACGGCTTGTCGCTGCGCATCGACAGCGCAGAGTTCATCGCCCTGATCGGCCCTTCGGGTTCGGGCAAGAGCACCTTGCTCAACATCGTGGGCCTGCTCGAGCGCGCCACATCGGGCAGCTACCTCATCCAGGGCGAAGAGACGGGCGGGCTGACCGACGCCGGCCTCACCTTGCGCCGCCGCACGACGCTGGGTTTCGTGTTCCAGTTTCACCATCTGCTGCCGGCTTTCACCGCACTTGAAAACGTGACCCTTCCGGCGTTGATGCGCGAAGGCCGCGTCAGCCCGGCCGAGCGTGATCGCGCGCGTGCGGTGTTGACGTCCGTGGGGCTGGAACACGCCATGGACAAGCGGCCGGGCGAGCTGTCGGGTGGCATGCAGCAACGGGTTGCGATCGCGCGCGCGCTGGTGCTGGAGCCGCCGCTGGTGCTGGCCGACGAACCCACCGGTAACCTCGACACCGCTGCGTCCGATGAAGTGTTTGCCTTGATGCGGCGCATGCATGCGCAGCGCAAGATCTCTTTTTTGATCGTCACGCACGACCCGCGCCTGGCGGCTCGCTGCGACCGTGTGATCGAAATCGTCGACGGGCGCATCGTGCGCGATGAGGCCGTGATCGCAGCGGCCGCGCCGTAACACGGCCTGTCCGCTCGGCGCGTGTCGAGGCCCGGCGCGCTGACGCGGCGTGGTTCGCATCCGTCGGCAGTGTGTGCTCTACCGCACAGACCGAGTCGAACTCAGCCGGTACAGTTGGTGCCTGATTTTCAAGGAGTCGACATGAAAATTCTGATGCCGCTGACCTCGCACGACAAACTCGGCACCACGGGCAAAAAGACCGGCTTCTGGCTAGAAGAATTTGCCGCTCCGTACTATGTGTTCAAGGACGCGGGCGCAGTCGTCACGCTGGCGTCACCGCTCGGTGGCCAGCCGCCGCTCGACCCCAAGAGCGACGCACCGGATTCGCAGACAGACGCCACCCGCCGCTTCAAGGCCGACTCGGCTGCGCAGGCGGCGCTTGCCAGCACGCTGAAGCTGCGCGACGTGTCCGCAAGCGACTTTGACGCCGTGTTCTACCCCGGCGGGCACGGGCCGCTGTGGGACTTGGCCGAGAACGCTTTCTCCATCGGCTTGATCGAAAGGATGCTGGCTGCGGGCAAACCAGTGGCCGCAGTTTGCCACGCACCAGGCGCGCTGCGCCACGTCAGGAGCGTCGATGGGAAGCATGTGGTGCAGGGCAAGGCGGTGACGGGCTTCACCAACACCGAAGAGCAGGCCGCCGGGCTGACGCAGGTGGTCCCGTTCCTGGTCGAAGACATGCTCAAGCAGAACGGCGGCACGTACTCGAAGGCCGCCGACTGGCAGCCGCATGTCGTCACCGACGGCCTGCTGATCACCGGGCAGAACCCCGCGTCCTCCGAACCGGCAGCCAGGGCGTTGCTGGCCAAGCTCGGTGTTCAGGCTTCTTCTGCGGCGTCGGGCGCACGATCTGCATAGGGAAGGCTCGCGCCGTTCGGTCCGGGTTTGTGAAAAAGCAAGTGCGAAATGACCAGCACCCCCCTTCGGGCACCCCACTTCGGAAGGATGGAAATCAGGCCTCCTGCCGCCGATCATTCTGGGACGAGTGAGGCCGTGGTGCCCACCAGGAGATCGAGATGAACTTTGACGAACGTACCGAAGGCGACTACCGCATTTTTGCCGGCGCACTGGAGGCCTTGCAGGGCGACGGCTACATTGCCGCCGTGGTGATCAACCGGGTGACCGGTGTCAAGCACACGCCGCGCGAAGCGTTTCGGGACGAGAGCCTAGCCTGTGGCCACCGCTGGCCTTCACCCGACGCGGCCTTGTTGTACGCGCTGAACAAGGCGCGCGAGGTCATCAAGACGGAACACTTTCGATTGTCTTGCTGAGGCGCGGCAACCGCCACAAAAAAGGGCACCCGAGGGTGCCCTTTTTCATTTCAGCCCGACGTGTGCCGGACCAGAGTAATTGCCTCAGACCTCAGTTCAGCGGGACCTTCTTGCCGTCTTTGTAAACGTACAAGGTCATCGACGGGTTCTTCAGTTCGCCGTCGGCTTCGAAGCCAATCTTCGCGGTGACGCCTTGGTACTGCTCCTTGGCGAGGAAGGGCAGGTAGACCTTCGGGTCAGACGAGCCAGCCTTGACCATGGCGTTGGCGAACACCATCGTCGCGTCGTAGGTGTACGGCGAATAGACCTGGAATTCCTTCGGGTACTTGGCGTCGTAGCGCGCCTTCCAGGCGTTGCCGCCCGGCATCTTGCTCAGCGAGGCGCCGCCTTCGGCGCACACCACGTTGCCCAGGGTCTTGGCACCGCCCGACAGTTCGATGATCTTGTCGGTGCACAGGCCGTCACCGCCGAAGAACTTGACGTTGCTCATGCCCAGTTGTTCCATCTGGCGCAGCATCGGGCCGGCTTGTGGGTCCATGCCGCCGTAGAAGACGCCGTCCGGTGCCTTGGCCTTGATGGCGGTCAGGATCGCCATGAAGTCGGTGGCCTTGTCGGTGGTGTACTGCTCATCGACGATCTGGATGCCCTTGGCCAGTGCGGTTTTCTTGAACACCTCGGCCACGCCCTGACCGTAAGCCGTGCGGTCGTCGATGATGGCAATTTTCTTGAGCTTCAGTGCATCGACCGCGTACAGCGCCAGGCCGGCGCCGAGTGCGTTGTCGTTCGCCAGCATGCGGAAGGTGGTCTTGTAGCCCTGCTGGGTCAGCTTGGGGTTGGTGGCCGACGGCGTGATGTGGGGCATTCCGCAGGCGTTGTAGACCGTGGATGCGGGAATGGTTGTGCCTGAGTTCAGGTGGCCGACCACGCCGTTGACCTTGGCGTCGCACAGCTTGGTGGCGGCTGCGGCACCTTGCTTCGGATCGGCGGCGTCGTCTTCGGCGACGATCTCGAAGCGGGCCTTCTTGCCGCCGATCATCACGCCCTTGGCGTTCAGGTCTTCGATGGCCATGCGGACGCCGTTTTCATTGTCCTTGCCGTAGTGCGCCTGACCCCCGGAGACCGGGCCGACGTGACCGATTCGGACCACCATGTCTTGGGCAGAGGCGGCACCTGCGAACAGCGCCACAGCGGCGCACATCACCGCGTTCAGTTTGACTTGCATGCGAAATCTCCGGTTAGGAATGTTGAGAAAATACAAATGGTTTTGAACCCAACGGGCGACACGATACCCCAAAAAAAACCACATCTCCACCGGGAATTCTCGGATCTGACGGTGAATAGTTTCGTCCTGCGGCAGCCGCACGGAGAAGACCTTTTCGGGGCACTCACACACGCATCGCAGCAAGGGTTTTTGCGGGGATCGAGCCGATCGTCGAGCCCGGCCCGAGCACCACAACGCGGCGCTCAGCGTCCGCGATGACGCGCCAGTTCCTGAGCCACCGATCTGGCGACGATGTCGTGCAAGGTGGATGCCAACGCGCTGCGCGCTTCGAGCACCAAACCATCGGTGGCTCGGGTCAACATGGGCGTCAGGATCTCGCGCAGTCGGTAGTCGAGCATCAGGTCGATCTGACGCTGCAGATCGCGCAGAACGTGCTGCACGATTTGCTCTTCGCTCGGCGGTGCGCTGATCGCAGCCGCCTGGGTCGGCGCCGTCGCGGCGCAAAGCGTGCCCGTGGGCTCGAAAGTCTGCGGCGCGAGCGCCTCTGCGTCGAGTCCGACTTCTGCCGCTGGCTGACGCAACTCAGGCACAGCTCGACGCCACGGCACTTCCACCACTTCGGTCAGCGTCGGCACGCGCAGCGGCGGCCGCCCCCGGTGACCGCCGACGCCGCTCATGCTGCGGCCTCGTGCTGCCTGATCTCGTAGCCTCTGGACTTGTAGTGCTTCCAGCGTGCCCGCGCGGCGTCGCGCTCATCGGCGTCGGTCGACACCACCTCGACCAGGCGCTCGAACGACTCGAAGCCCTCGGCCGGCTCCTGGCCCAGGTGCAGCAGCATCGGCAGGTGGGCCGCCTGCTCGGCACGTTCAACCAGCCACACCGCAGCGCGCCGCCTGCGGGCATCTGGAACGGCATCGGCTGAAACAAGCACGTGAGGAATGAATTCCAGCGCCTCGAAGGTCCACAGCGTTCGGTCGAAGCGGGCCAGTGTCGAGGCCGGACCCGTGACCGCGACACCCGCCATCGGTTGGGCTCCTTCTTGCGCGCCGACGCGCAGCGCCTTTCTCAGCACGCGGCAGGCATAGGCCAATCTGTCGGGCGCGTTGAAGTAGAACAAGATCTCCGTCATCGGTGACAGCGCCAGCGAGGGCAGCGGTTCGATCTCAGCATTTCAAGCCGCCTGCGACAGCACGAAATGCGTCAGCAGGGCCACCGGGCGGCCGGTGCTGCCTTTGGCGGTGCCCGACTTCCACGCTGTGCCGGCGATGTCGAGGTGGGCCCAGCGGTACTTGGCCGTGAAGCGCTTGAGGAACATGGCTGCGGTGATGGAACCGCCGGCGCGCGAGCCCACGTTGCCCATGTCGGCGAAATGACTCTTCAAGGCGTCGTCGTACTCCTCGTCCAGGGGCATGCGCCAGCACGGATCGAGCGCCGTCCGGCTGGCGGCGAGCAACTGCTCGGCCAGCGCGTCGTCGGCGCTGAACAGGCCGGAGTGATGATGGCCGAGCGCGATCACGCAGGCCCCGGTCAAGGTGGCCACGTCGACCACCACCGAGGGCTTGAACCGCTCGGCATAGGTCAGTGCGTCACACAAGATCAGCCGCCCCTCGGCGTCGGTGTTGAGGACTTCGATGGTCTGGCCCGACATGCTGGTGACCACGTCGCCGGGTTTCACGGCCCGTCCGCTGGGCATGTTGTCGCAGCTCGGAATGATGCACACCAGGTTCAGCCTGGGTTTCAGTTCGGCCACCGCGCGCAGGGCGCCGAGCACGCTGGCCGCACCGCCCATGTCGAACTTCATCTCGTCCATTTCAGCGGCCGACTTGATGGAAATGCCGCCGCTGTCGAAGGTGATGCCCTTGCCCACCAGCACCACCGGTGGCTGGGTCTTGGCCGCGCCGTCGTAGCGCGCCACGATGAATTTCAATGGCTCGTAAGAGCCCTGGGCCACGCACAGAAACGCGCCCATGCCGAGTTTTTCGACCGCCTTGCGGTCGAGCACCTCGACCTTGAGCGCGTATTCCTTGCCCAGTTTCTTGACCGTCTCGGCCAGGTAAGTCGGCGTGCAATGGTTGCCTGGGCGATTCGCGCATTCGCGTGCCAGCGTTACCCCGGCTGCCACCGCCTGACCGCGCGCCAGCCCTTGCTGAACTGCGCGCGCCTCGGCTTTGCTGCAAAGCAGCGACACCGTGGCCAAGGTCGACGCTTTCGGCGCACTCGGCTTGGTGTGGCGGTACAGGTAAACGGCATCCGCCGCTGCACACACCAGGGCCTCGGCGTGCGCGTCGGTCAGGTCGCCGGCACTGGCCTGCACCACGGCCACGTGCTTCGCGCCCGATCCCTTGAGCTGGTTCATGCCGCTGCTCACAGCGGCCTTGAACGCCTTCGGCGTCGCGCCGTTGGCTGCGGCGACCATCACACGCAGCGCCTTCACGCCCGCCAGCCGGTGCAGATACAAGGTGCGACCGGCCTTGACCTGGAAGTCGCCGCTGGCGATGGCATCGCGAATGGGCGAGGCCAAAGCCGCGTCGAGATCCGGGTTCAGGCTTTCGCTGCCAACGACCACCAGCAGCGCGTCGGCCGACAATTTCGAGAGCGTTGACTGAGAGCTGGTCTGGTGCTTGAAGTCCATAATCGTCACGAAGGTAAATGTGCCGACGATGTTATTCGATTCCACTTTGCGACGAGACCTGGCGCGCAGTTTTGGTGCCACGCTGGTGGTCATCCTGACCATCGTGTTGACGATGATGCTGATCCGCACGCTGGGTCAGGCGTCGCTGGGGCGTGTCGGTCCGCAAGACGTGGTGCTGCTGCTGGGCTACACGGCGCTCGGACACCTGCCGACGATGCTTGCGCTGTCGCTGTTCATCGCGGTGGTGGCCACGCTGTCGCGCATGTACCGCGACAGCGAAATGACCATCTGGTTTGCCGCAGGCGCGCCGCTGAGCCGCTTCGTGCAGCCGGTTTTGCGCATGAGCTGGCCGGTGTTGGTGGTGCTGGGCGTGCTGGCTCTTTTCGTGTGGCCGTGGGTGAACCAGCGCATCAGCGATTTGAAAGACCGCTTCGAGCAGCGCGCCGACATTTCACGCGTGGCCCCCGGCCAATTTCAGAGCTCGGGTGACGGCAAACGGGTGTTCTTCATAGAACGCGACTCGGATGACCGGCGCACTGGCCGCAACGTCTTCATCCTGTCGGCCCGTGACGGCATCGAGGCGGTCACCACCGCCCGCACCGGCCGCATCGAGGTGCAAGGCGCCGACAGGTACTTGTTGCTCGACCGCGGTCAACGCAACGATGCGAACCTCGTCACTGGCGAGAAGACCCTGTCGCGCTTCGAGGGCTACCGGGTGCTTGCCGGCGAGCGCGTGCTGTCCAGCCCCGACAGCATCCCGCCCAAGTCGCGCCGCACGGTCGAGTTGCTGCGTGAGCCCAACCCGGCCTCGCAGGGCGAGCTGACCTGGCGCCTGGGCCTGATGCTGGGAGCGGCCAACCTGCTCCTGCTTGGCGTCGGTTTGTCCGCCGCCAACCCGCGCCGGGCCAGCAACTGGAATTTGCTGTTCGCCTTGCTGAGCTTCGTCGTCTATTACAACCTGATCAACCTGTCGCAAGCCTGGGTGGCCAGCGCCAAGATGGGCATGGGCACCGCGCTGCTGGCCACCCATGGCAGCGCCTTCGCGACGGCGATGGCGCTGCTGTGGTGGCGTGACCATGGCACGCACCTGAAGCTGTTTCAACGCTCGGCGCCTGGCGCTGCGGCAGTTGCGAAGGCCGCATGAAAACGGTGCGCCGGCTTTTCTATGCCGACATCGTGTCGTCGGTGGTTTTTGTCGCGCTCGCTTTTTTATCCTTGTTCTTTTTCATCGACTTCGTCGACGAACTCGGCGGCGTCGGCACGCGCGGCTACAGCGCGGTGAGCGCGGCCGTCTACAGCCTGGTGCTGATCCCCGGGCACCTGTATGAGTTGCTGCCCATCGCGGTGTTGATCGGCACCATCTATTCGCTGGCGCGCATGGCCCAGTCGACCGAATACACCATCCTGCGAACCGGCGGCCTCGGCCCTGGCCGCGCCTTGTCATTGCTGGCCGCGCTGGGTTTGCTGTTCGGCGCGCTGACCTTCATCGTGGGCGACTACCTGGCCCCGCTGGCCGAAGCGCAAGCGGCGCGTTGGCAGGCGGCACGCGGCAGCCTGAATCTTGGCCGCACCGGTGCCTGGCTGAAAGACCACAGCGTGACGCCAGACGGTGAACGCAGTTACTCGATCAACGTCGGCGGCGTTGCAGCAGGCGGCGTATTGCGCGATGTGCGCATCTTCGAGTTCGACCCCGACGCCCGCTTGTTGCGCCGCATCGCGGCAGAAGAAGCGCGGCTGCAAGGCAATGCGCCCTGGCTGCTGTCCGGCGTCAATGTGATCCGCTGGCAGACAGCGAAAGCCGGCCCTGGTCAGCAGGTGAACGATCTCAAGCTGGCGCAGATGGAGTGGCCCAGCACCCTGACGGCCGGGGTGGTGGCGGCTGCCGTGCTGCCGCTGAGCACCATGTCCACAATCGACCTGTTCCGCTACATCGACCATCTGGCGCAAAACGAACAGGCGGCGCAACAGTATCAAATCCAGTTCTGGAAGCGAGCGCTCTACCCGTTCGCCTGCCTGGTCATGATGGCTCTGGCGCTGCCCTTTGCGTACCTGCATGCGCGCGCAGGCAGTGTGAGCTTGAAGGTGTTCGGCGGCATCATGCTGGGCATCAGTTTCGTGCTGCTCAACAACGTGGCCGGACACCTCGGTCTGCTGCGCGAGTGGACGCCGTGGATCGTTGCTTCCACCCCCAGCGCGCTGTATCTGCTGCTGTCACTGGCCGCGTTTGGCTGGTTGGTGCGCTTTCGATAAGACCGCCCTCATCGATGACGCCATGAAACAAGGTTTGCTGCTGTTTGCCCATGGAGCCCGCGACCCGCGTTGGGCCCTGCCATTCGAGGCGGTGGCCGAGCGTGTGCGCCAACGCGCGCCAGACGTGCAGGTGTGTTTGAGCTTTCTCGAATTCATGACGCCGGGACTGCTCGAGGCCGGCGCGTTGCTGGCGGCTGCCGGCTGCGGTCAGGTCAGTGTGGTGCCCTTGTTTCTGGGCAGCGGCGGGCACGTTCGCAAAGACCTGCCTGCGCTGCTGGCCGAGCTGTCGGCGGCGCACGGCCACGTGACATGGACGCTGCGCCAGACCATCGGCGAGGTCGATTCGGTGATCGACGCCATGGCTGCGGCCGCCTTGCAAGCAACGCAACGGATCGGCCCATGAACCTGCATCAATTCCGCTTCGTTCAAGAAGCCGTGCGGCGCAACCTGAACCTCACCGAAACCGCAAAGGCGCTGTTCACCTCGCAGCCCGGCGTCTCCAAGGCGATTCTGGAGCTTGAAGGCGAGTTGGGAGTCGACATCTTCGCGCGCCATGGCAAGCGCCTGCGCCGCGTCACCGAGCCGGGCCAACAGGTTTTGAAATCGATCGAAGTCATCATGCGCGAAGTCAACAACCTCAAGCGAATCGGCGACGAATTCTCGAAGCAGGACGCCGGCACGCTGTCGATCGCCACCACCCACACGCAGGCTCGCTACGTGCTGCCCGAACCGGTGGCGCAACTGCGCAAGCGCTTTCCCAAAGTCAATATCAGCCTGCACCAGGGCACGCCCCAGCAAGTGGCGCAGATGGTGATCGACGAGGTGGCCGACATCGGCCTGGCGACCGAATCACTGACCCAGTACGAAGAACTCGTCACCCTGCCCTGCTACGAATGGCACCACGTGGCGGTGATGCTGGCGGCGCATCCGCTGGCGCGTGTCGAACGCATCTCGCTGGAGCAACTGGCAGGGGAACCACTGATCTCGTACCACCCCTCGTTCACCGGCCGCACGCGCATCGACCAGGCTTTTGCGGCGCGCCAGTTGAAGCCCAACGTGGTGTTGGAAGCCATCGACGCGGATGTGATCAAGACCTATGTGAAGCTGGGGTTGGGCATTGGCATCGTGGCCGAAATGGCCGTGCGCGACGATCCTCCCGGCGGCGACCTGGTGTGGCGGCCGGTGGGCCATTTGTTCGGGCAGAACGTGGCTCGCATCGCGCTCAAACGCGGCGCCTACCTGCGCAACTTCGTCTACGCGTTCGCTGAGATGATGTCCGACCGCTTGAGCCGCGCCCTCATCACCCGCGCCATGGACGGCGAACCACAGGACTACCAGTTGTGACCCCAACCGCCGCTTCGAGCAACCCGCACACACCACGCGTGACCAGCCGCCTGCCCCAGGTCGGCACCACCATCTTCACCGTGATGTCGGCGCTGGCCGCCGAGCACAAGGCGGTCAACCTGGGGCAGGGGTTTCCCGACTTCGACTGCGATCCGCACCTGGTCGAACTGGTGAACGACGCCATGCGCCGCGGCTTGAACCAGTACCCGCCGATGCCGGGGGTGCTGGCGCTGCGCGAAGCGGTGGCGCAAAAAATCGAGCGCTTTTACGGGCAGGTGTACGACGCCGGCTCCGAGATCACCATCACCGCCGGGGCCACGCAGGCCGTCATCACCAGCATCCTGGCGCTGGTGCATCCCGGCGACGAGGTGATCGTGCTCGACCCGTGCTACGACTGCTACGACCCCGCCATCACGCTGGCGGGTGCGCGGGCGGTGCATGTGCCGCTGACACCGCGCAGCTTCCGCCCCGACTTCGCACGCATCGCCGCAGCACTGACGTCGCGCACACGCGCCATCGTGATCAATTCGCCCCACAACCCGAGCGCCACCACCTGGAGCGAACACGACATGCGGCAACTGGCGGACCTGCTGCGCTCCACCGACGTGATCGTGATCTCGGACGAGGTCTACGAGCACATGGTGTTCGACGGCCAACGCCATGAAAGCGCTGCGCGCTGGCCCGAGTTGGCGGCGCGCAGCGTCATCGTGTCCAGCTTCGGCAAGACCTATCACGTCACCGGTTGGAAGGTGGGCTTTGTCGCCGCGCCGGCCTCGCTGATGGCCGAGTTCCGCAAGGTGCACCAGTTCAATGTGTTCACCGTCAACACGCCAGTACAGCACGCCCTGGCGGCGTACATGGCCAACCCGGCGCCGTGCCTCGAACTGCCTGCCTTCTACCAGCGCAAACGCGACCTGTTTCGCGACGGCCTTGCGCGCACGCGCTTCAAGTTGCTGCCCAGCGAAGGCAGCTTCTTTCAGTGTGTGGATTACTCGGCCATCAGCGACGCGAGCGAGGAAGACTTCTGCCGCTGGCTGACCACGGATGCGGGTGTGGCCGCGATTCCGCTGTCGGCCTTTTACGCTCAACCGTTCGAGCAGCGTCTGGCCCGCTTCTGCTTCGCCAAGAAGGACGAAACGCTGGCGCTGGCGCTGGAGCGACTGGCCCGCATTTGACCGGCACGATTCGCCGGTTCAGCCTTGAGCGCGTCCGTCGTCTCGCAGCGAGATGAAACCGGAGCTGGAGCCGACTTGATCGGCGACCTTCGCCGGAGGCAGCGAGAGATCGAGGTCGAGATCGCTGGTCGCAGCGGCAGACGAAGGCACGGCTTCGAACGACATGGCGGAGCTCAGCGTCAAGTCAGAATACTCATCGACAAGCGCCATCGGCAAATGCATTTCAATGCCGCCGGGGCGTAGATCACGCTCGGCCAGATCACGGGCCATCACATGCAAGAAGAGCAACTCGGCGTAGGCCGGCAGCTCGAATGACGGCCCGCCCACGACGCTGCGGGTCAGCCACGCGTTCAGTCGTGCGGCAGCTTTGGCAGGCATCGGCCACACCGCCAGCAAGGCGGTGACGAGCTCCGGATAGTCCTCGATCGTGCGACCGCGCTCCGGGTCGCCGTCGAAGCCTGGTGCCTGTGCATTGAAGTGTTGGTGGAAGCGGACGCGACTCTGCTCGTAGGCGCTGCGGTCGCCCTGGCGGCGATAGATCTCGAGCAGCTTGAGATAAGGCATCGGACCGACGCTGCCGCTGCCGCGAACGTGGCCCATCAGCAGTTCGATCGCGGTCTCGTCCTGCCCCAGCACGATGAAGAAATCGACCTGTTGCTCCAGGTCGATCAGTTCCTCGACCGACAGTTCGCGTGTCGGCGTCTGCGCTGGCTCTTGTGCCGCCTGACGCTGTGGCAGCACTGCCATGTGTGGGGTTGTCACCGCCACCGGCGCTGGGCCCACGCTGGCGCTGGCATGCCTTTGCGCAGACGATGCGGACAAGACAGCGGTGTCGACGGTCAACGGCGCGGTGGGGACGGAGCCCGCGCCGGTGTTGCCATCTGCCTTGGCGGCGGCAGCCGCAGTGGGGTCTTGCACGCCTGCGGTGTTCCACCACTCGGCCTCGCGACGGGCGCGAGCATGGCGTCGCAGCAAGGCCAGCACCAGCAGGGCCAGTGCCGCCGACAGCCCTCCGAACAACCACACGAGCGGGTTGGTGGTGCGCGCACGGTCGGCTTCACGCAGCCGCGCTTGCAGGGTCTCCAGCGAATTGCGGGTCGCCTTTGCCTCAGCGTTCAAGCGGTTCAAACTCTCTTCCAGCGCAATCACGCGCTCGCCAGAGGGGTCGGGCTGCTGCGGGGCCGACGCCGCGCCCGCCACCTTCTCGGCGGCGCTCGCAGCAGGATTCGCGACCACGATGGCCGGCGCTTCGGCCGCCGCCGCCGAGGCCGCCGGCGCAGGCAGCTTGGCGACGGGTCGTTCGGATTCGAGCTTGAGGCGCGCAGACCCTGT
The DNA here is from genome assembly GCA_043749975.1 of Burkholderiales bacterium. Classification (GTDB taxonomy): domain Bacteria; phylum Pseudomonadota; class Gammaproteobacteria; order Burkholderiales; family Burkholderiaceae_C; genus JANYJJ01. Next base: position 11,793 of record JAYVCL010000038.1, on the reverse strand, counting down.
CGATGGCAGCGCCTTGGTCGCCGCGCGCGGGGCCGCCAAGCTGCGGTTCTGGCGACTCGCCAACGGCGAGCTGGTGGACTGCTGCTGCCTGGCAACGGCAGGTGAGCGTGCTTGCGCGGTGCGTTCGGTTCGCCGCGATGGCGTTCTGCGGATGGGCACCACGGGCCTTGTTGGCGTCGCCCGAGCGGTATCGGCGTCCGGGCCTTCGAGCGCCGCAGTCGGCATCGGCGAGCTAGGCGCGTTCGGTGCGCTGTCGGGCGCCACGGTCGGGGCGAACGCCAGCAAGGGCGGGTCCACAAAAAGCACAAAGCGGCGCGCCACGCGCTGCGGGCAACCGACGCTCACACTCACCGTCACCACCGGCTCCTCGATGGCTGTGCTGGTCACGACGCGCACCGTGGCCTGGGTCGGATTTTGCCCAGGCTCCAGCGTCAGTCTGACGGACGGGGAAGACAGCTTCACGTCACCGGCAAAAACCTCGGCCGCCACACATTCCGGAGTCAGAATTTCTTCGATGTCGGCGTTCACCTGAACCGAAAAATTCAAGGGCTGTCCAAGCGTCGACGTGTGCGCCCCGCGACCCAGGCCGACGCCCAGCGCCGTGGACGCTGTGGCTCCGAGCAGCAGTCCGGCGGCGGTGGAAGTAACGAGTCTGAGCATTCGTGTACGGTGGCTTTATCGAATCGACTCTAGCATGGGGATACAGCTTGATCCGTTGCTGTGAGACCGCGATCGCCATGCCCTGCGTGACACAATTCGCGGCCTCCGTAAGCGCGCGCCCTCTCAGCCTCTGCAACTTGAAAGGTCTGTTCGATGCCCTCGGAACTTCAAACCCAACGCCATGGCAGCACCCTGGTGCTGACCATCAGCGATCCGCAAACGCGCAACACCTTGTCGGAGCAAGCGATCTCCGCCGGCATCGAGGCCCTGAATGTTGCCGAGTCAGACACGCAGGTGCGTGCCGTGGTCTTGCGAGGCGACGGCGCCCACTTCTGCGCCGGCGGCAATTTGCAGGGCTTGCGCGAGCGCCGCGAAGCCGGCCCGAACGCGCAGCGGCAGATGCTGGAGCGCCTGCACCAACTGATCGAAGCGCTGCGGGCGTTTCCCAAGCCGGTGCTCGCGGCGGTCGAAGGAGCCGCCGCCGGGGCCGGGTTGTCGCTGGCCCTGGCGTGCGATTTGATCGTGGCGGCCAGCGGTGCCCGATTCATCCTGTCGTATGCCCGCATCGGACTCACCCCTGACGGCGGTGCCAGTTGGCACCTCGCGCGCGCGATGCCCAGGCAACAACTTCAGCAAATGATGTGGCTGGCCGAACCGGTGACGGCGCAGCAATTGCATGCACTCGGCATCGTCGGCTGGGTGGTCGGCGACGGCTGTGCGTTGGGCGAGGCACTGCAAATTGCCAGCCGCCTGGGCGGCATGGCGTCGAACGCACTGGCCAGCGGCAAGGAATTGACCCGCTCTGCAGCGACGCACGATCTCACGCAGCAGTTGGCTGCCGAACGCGATCACTTCATCGACAACCTCTTCAACGCCAATGCGGGTGAAGGGTTGCAGGCCTTCTTCGACAAGCGCGCGCCGAAGTTTCAGTGAGCCGCGTCAACTGTCGTAGCCCGGGTTCTGCCGATCCAGTCTGCGCAGCAAGCCTGGCCATGCCAGCGCACCGGCACCCACCCCCTGGGTCGCCACGCTGGCCTGCTGCCGGGCGGTGGCGATGATGCCCGGGTCGACCCGCGACAACTCGCCGCCGCCGGCCTGTGCACGAACCTGGATCGTGCAGACGGTCTCGAACAGGTACATGCCGAGAAAGGCGTCGGCGATCGTGCGGCCGCAAGTCAGCAGGCCGTGGTTGCGCAGCATCAGGTAGTCGTTGTGACCCAGATCGCTGACCAGGCGCGGCTTCTCGTCGTCGCGCAGAGCCACGCCTTCGTAGTCGTGGTAGCCGAGGCTGGACAGCACGAAGATCGACTGCTGCGAAATAGGCAGCACGCCGCCCTTTTGCGCCGACACCGCGATGCCGTTCAAAGTGTGGGTGTGCATCACGCACTGCGCGTCGTGGCGATGCGCATGCACCGCGCTGTGAATGGTGAAGCCGGCCGGGTTGACCGGAAACGGCGAGTCGTCGAGCTTGTTGCCGGCGGTGTCGATCTTGACCAGGCTCGAGGCGGTGATCTCGTCGAACATCAGCCCATAGGGGTTGATCAAAAACTCGTTGTCGCTGCCTGGAACGCGCGCGCTGATGTGGGTAAACACCAGGTCGTCCCACTTGAACGCGGCCACCAGCCGATACGCCGCTGCCAGGTCGACGCGGGTTTGCCATTCGGCGTCGCCGACCTTGCCGGCGCGGCTTGGGATGTTCAATGCATGGTTCGTCATCAAGGGCTCCTGAGGTTGCGCATGGACAATAGAAGCGCAGCGGCTGATGATGCTGTCACATCAGGGACACATGCATGAACAGCCCCGTTCTTACCATCGCCGAGCGGTCCAACATCGAGGCAGGCTCTTGGTTCTCAACGCTCTCGCCCGCTTTGCGGCAAGCCATTCTTTCGTGTTCGACCGTGCGCCGCTTGAGCGACGGCGCGCTGCTGTCGTCACGCGGCGCACCGGCCGACGAATGGTGTGGTGTCGCCAAGGGCGCTGTGCGGGTCAGTTCGGTCTCGCTGTCGGGCAAGCAGGTTACGCTGACCTATGTGGAGCCAGGGGTGTGGTTCGGCGACATTGCCCTGTTCGACGGCCTGCCGCGAACCCACGATGCCAACGTGCACGGCGAAAGCACCTTGCTGGTGGTGCGCAAACCCGACTTCAAACAGCTTCTCGGCCAACACACCGAGCTGTACGAAGCGCTGTTGCGGCTGAACTGCCGCCGCCTGCGGCTGATGTTCGATGTGGTGGAAGACCTCAACACGCGCCCGTTGGCGTCGCGTCTGGCCAAGCAGGTGCTGCTGCTGGCGCGCAGCTACGGCATCAAGCAGGGCGAAGAAATCCGCATCGGCCTGGCCTTGGCGCAAGAAGACCTGGCCCAGTTGCTGGGGGCGTCGCGGCAGCGGGTGAACCAGGAACTGAAAGGCTTCGAGCGCGACGGTGCGGTGCGCATCGAACCGACACGGCTGGTGGTGCTGTCGAAAGAAAAACTGCTGACCATCGCCGAAAAGCAATGAACACTTTTGTGCCGCGCTGTTGCGGCTGACTACCTGACTGACATCCCGCATGGACGCACACACCGGCACCAAGCCCATCTCCGCGCAGCACGAATTCGACCACGCTGCGCTGAGCGCTTACCTGACAACCCATCTCGACGGCTTTGCAGGCCCGCTGACGGTCGAGCAATTCAAGGGCGGGCAGTCGAACCCGACCTTCAGACTCACAACCCCGACGCGCTCGTATGTGATGCGCACCAAGCCGGGCCCTGCACACAAGTTGCTCGCGTCTGCGCATGCCATCGAGCGCGAGTTCCGCGTCATGAAGGCCCTGCACGGCAGCGAAGTTCCGGTGCCCGTGATGCACCTGCTGGTCGAGGATGAATCAGTGATCGGGCGTGCCTTCTACATCATGGAGTTCATGCAGGGCCGGGTGCTGTGGGACCAGTCGCTGCCGGATTTCAGCAATGCCGGCCGCGCTGAGATTTACGACGAAATGAACCGGGTCATCGCGGCATTGCACAAGGTCGACGTGGCGGCGGTCGGGCTCGACAGCTTCGGCAAACCGGGCAACTATTTCGAGCGCCAGATCGGCCGCTGGGGCAAGCAGTACCTTGCCTCCATCACCGAGCCGATCGATGCCATGGCGCATCTGATGCAGTGGTTGCCGGCGCACATTCCGGCCAGCGCGCGGGACGACACCCAGGCCACGGTGGTGCATGGCGACTTCAGGCTCGACAACCTGATGTTCCACCCCAGCAAGCCGCGGGTGATCGCCGTGCTGGACTGGGAGCTTTCGACCGTGGGACACCCGCTGGCGGACTTCAGCTACCACTGCATGTCGTGGCACATCGACCCCGGCGCGTTTCGAGGCATCGGCGGGCTCGACCTGGCCTCGCTCGGTATCCCCGATGAGCAATCCTATGTGCGCCGCTACTGCGAACGCACCGGCCGCGCCGACCCGCAAGCCGTGATGGCCGACTGGAACTTTTACCTGGCCTACAACCTGTTTCGCCTGGCCGGAATTCTTCAAGGCATTGCCAGGCGCGTGGTCGACGGCACGGCCTCCAGTGCGCAGGCCAGGCAAGCCGGTGCCGGCGCCCGGCCGCTGGCCGAAATGGGCTGGCGCATCGCACAGCAAGGCTGACCCCTGACACAACCCCGGGAGACACAGATGGACTTCAGCTATTCCGAAAAGACCCGAGACCTGCAAGCCAAGCTGCAGCGGTTCATGGACGAGAACGTGTACCCGAACGAGGGCCGTTTCTGGGCCGAGATCGAAGCCAACACCAAGGCGGGCAAGCGCTGGACGCCACTGACGCTGATCGAAGAACTCAAGCTCAAGGCCAAAGCGCAGGGCCTGTGGAATTTGTTCCTGCCGCCGAGCGCGGATGGCGCGAATGCGAGCCACAAAGCGCCGAGCAGCGACTACGCAGTGGGCCTGTCGAACCAGGACTACGCACCCCTGGCCGAGATGATGGGCCGCGTGCCCTGGGCCAGCGAGGTGTTCAACTGTTCGGCACCCGACACCGGCAACATGGAGACCATCGTTCGCTACGGCAGCGACGAACACAAGAAGCTCTGGCTGCAACCGCTGTTGGCCGGCGAGATTCGCAGCGCCTTCGCAATGACCGAGCCCGATGTGGCGTCATCCGACGCCACCAACGTCGCCTCGAGCATCCAGCGCGACGGCGGCGACTACGTCATCAACGGCCGCAAGTGGTGGATCTCGGGTGCCGGCGATCCGCGCTGCAAGATCTACATCTTCATGGGCAAGACCGACCCGGACGCGCCGCGCCACTCGCAGCAGTCGATGATCCTGGTGCCGGCCGACACGCCGGGGGTGAAAGTGATCCGCCCGCTGCAGGTCTTCGGTTACGACGATGCACCGCACGGCCACTGTGAAATTCTGTTCGAGAACGTTCGGGTGCCCGCCAGCAACATGCTGCTGGGCGAAGGGCGCGGCTTCGAGATCGCGCAGGGCCGTCTCGGGCCGGGGCGAATTCATCACTGCATGCGCCTGGTGGGTGTGGCCGAACGATCGCTCGAACTGATGTGCCGCCGCGCCACTGCGCGGGTCGCATTCGGTAAGCCGGTGTCGGCTCAAACCGTCACGCAAGAGCGCATTGCCGAAGCGCGCTGCATGATCGACCAGGCCCGCCTGCTGACGCTGAAAGCCGCCTGGATCATGGACATGGCGGGCAACAAGACGGCCAAGGCCGAAATCGCGATGATCAAGGTGGTGGCCCCGCAGATGGCCTGCAAGGTGATCGACTGGGCGATGCAGGTGCACGGCGGAGCCGGCATGTGCGAGGACTTTCCGCTCGCCTACTTTTACACCGTGGCGCGCACCCTGCGCTTTGCCGACGGCCCCGACGAAGTACACCGCAACATGATCGCCAAGATGGAGATCGGCAAATACGCCTGAGACCTGACACCGCGGTGGCTCGAAGGCGGGCCTTGCCTGGCTGTCGAGCGCTAGGAGCGGTGCCGCTCGGGCTCTTCGGGATTCAATTGGCTTTGCCACGCGGTGCTGCCGGTGCCCGTGCCGGGCCAGTCTTCGGATTGCTGCGGCAGACCGCCCGCGACCCGCAAGGCTTCGAGGCAGGCGGTCGAGAAGAGCCTGACCACGTCTTCGATCACTGCCACGGTCGGCTGGTTCGATTGAAGCCGCAAGTAGACGCGGCCACGCAGCGTCATCAACACGAACGCAGGCTCGGCCTGCAAGATGGTGTCCACCGCGCGCTCCAGTTGCGCCGCCAGGCCGTCGGCAACCCAGGCTGTCGCGAGCCGGGGGTGGTTCGACACGGCGGCGAAACGCGCCTTCACTTTTTTGCTGGCCCCCATGTCTGCCCTCTCGAACATGGCCAGCCAGCGCATCTCTTCGGATGTGGCCACGTCGACCTGCGTTTGCGTGACTTCTGTGAAACGCTCGAACGACTCGTGTTCCAGCGACTCCATCAAAGGTCGGCTCAGAACCAGCATCTGCAGCACCGACGGCAAGCTCAATTCCATCCGCATGCGCAGTTCCGATCCTTCGATGTAGGCCCGCTGCGGCGGGCCCCATTCGAGACGCCACGCACGTCCTTCAAAGGCGCCGTCCACCGCGAATCCATCGCCTTGGCGGGTGCGCTTGAAGACATGATTTTGCCGTTGCGCCCACTCGGCCAGGTCGAGCCAGGGGACCGTCACTGGACGAGGCGCGAACCATCGCTTGATAACTTCCAGCATCGGTCGCACAGATGAATTAGAGTGCCACAGACGGGCGCAGCATGCGGCCAAAGGAGTGGTTCGACATGAGCGGCAACCTGAAAGACAGCATCATCGAAGTGTATTCGTGGGCCACCCCGAACGGGCACAAGGTACACATCATGCTGGAAGAGTGCGGCCTGCCTTACCGCGTGATTCCGGTCGACATCGGCGCTGGCGACCAGTTCAAGCCTGAGTTCTTGCGCATCAGCCCGAACAACAAGATCCCCGCCATCAATGACCCCGACGGCCCGGACGGCGCGCCGATGACGATGTTCGAGTCGGGGGCGATTCTGCTGTACCTCGCGTCGAAGACGGGCCAGTTTTTACCCACCGGCACACGCGCGCGGTTCGAGGTGCTGGAGTGGTTGATGTTCCAGATTGGCGGCGTCGGCCCGATGCTGGGCCAGGCACACCACTTTCGCATCTACGCGCCCGAGAAGATCGAATACGCCGTCAACCGCTACACGAATGAAGCCAGGCGTCTGTACGGCGTGATGAACACGCGCCTGGCGAAAAGCAAATACATCGCGGGGCCGCAGTACACGATTGCCGACATGTCGATCTTTCCGTGGCTGCGGTCATGGAAAAACCAGGGCATTGAGTGGGTCGACTATCCGCACCTCAAGGGTTGGTTCGACGAAATCGCCGCACGCCCTGCGGTGATGCGCGGGGTCGAGGTGCTGAGCAATCAACGCAAGCCCTTGGTGACAGATGCTGCTCGCGAGGTGCTGTTCGGTGCGCGGCAGTACCAGACGCGCTGAGCCAGTGGGAGGACGGTCGGCGAAGGCTGGTCTGCCCGGCTGGGCTCGAACCAGCGACCTTGCGCTTAGAAGGCGCATGCTCTATCCAGTTGAGCTACGGGCAGCGGGTACGCGAGTGAAAACTCGGGTTCGAGAGCTTGCGGGAAATGGGCTTGCGGGAAATGGTCGGGGCGGTGGGATTCGAACTCACGACCACCTGGTCCCAAACCAGGTGCGCTACCAGGCTGCGCTACGCCCCGAAGCCTCAGATTGTATACCGGCTCACCGCGCCGCAGATGCGGGCAGCATCAGTTGCGCCGACACGGCCATGCACTGGCGAATGTGCTGCTCGCAAACGAATTTCAAGGCCGAGAAAGTCAATGCGGCCGACAGCGCCTGGCCTGCGACCGGGATGAACTTGGCGGCTTGTTGCGTTGTCAGGCGGATGCCGACCACCTTCAACGCCTGCAAGATCAGTTCGCGGGTGACCAGCTTGCCCACCAGCATGCTGCCGCCGGCCGAAATGGCCTTGTAGACCACCAGCCGGCGGTCCGGTGCCAGGCGTTCGACTTGCTGCGGCGTGAGGCCGAAGGCGCGGTTGATGTCGGGTATCAGCTTGAGCAAGACACCCACGTCGGTGATCCAGTCGAGCCCGGGCACCGGCACGATCGAGACGCCGGCCGCCATCAATGCGCGACGGTTGACGATGCGCCGGCACTGCCGCGCAACCTCGTCGATCTGCGAGGGCGATTCAGGCACCAGCACCCACTCGGCGGCTTGCGCAGTCATCCCGGGCTCACTCCTTTGGTCATTCAAAAAATCCTGTTCGGGATCGGATGATGCCGATCCAACTCGCGCGGCAGCCGCACTGTAGCCCGCCATGCCTCGATGTCAAAGCATGCGCAACATCAGTGTGAAAACTGGCTCCATGCTTTCTCCAGCCGTTTCACGCTCACCGGTTGGGGCGTGCGCAACTCTTGCGCGAACAGGCTCACGCGCAACTCCTCCAGCAGCCAGCGAAACTCTTCCAGCCGCGCATCGACAACCCCCTTGCGGTCGGCCAGCATGCGCAAGAAGCGCTGCTCGATGGGCCGCAACTCGGCCAGTCGCGCCGCATCGCGCAGCGGGTCGGTGCGCAGCTTGTCCAGCCGCAGCGTGACGCCCTTCAGGTAACGCGGCAGGTGCGCCAGTTGCGCCCACGGCGTGCTGACCACAAAACGTGCCGGCATCAGTCGCCCGAGTTGGGCCTGCACGTCGTCGGCCACTTCTTTGCTCGGCCGCGAGTCTTTGAGCTTGCGGGCGGCGGCAGCGTATTCGATCAGGATTTGCATTGCGCTGCGCGCGATCTCGCTGGCGATCAGCGTCAGGCGTCCGCGCCCTTCGTCGATGCGGCGCTTGAAGCTGGCGGCGTCGGTGGGCAGCGGCTCGATGAGGAAAGCCCGGTCCAGCGCCAGGTCGATGATTTGTTCGCGCAACTGGTCGGCCGTGCCCACAGGCATGAACAGCGCCGACATTTTTTGCAGTTCGGGAATGTTTTTTTCCAAGTACTTCAGCGCATCGCGAATCTGCAGCGCCACCAGCCGCCGCAGTCCGGCTCGGTGTTTTGCCATCGCCGCATCGGGCTCGTCGAACACCTCGACCACCACATGCGCGCCGCAGTCGATCAGGGCCGGAAAGCCCACCAGCGTTTGATCGCCCTTGCGGATTTCCATCAGCTCGGGCAGTTCGCCAAAGCTCCAATCGGTGTGTGCCTGGGCGGTGCCGAGCGGCGCAGCGGCAGGCACGCGTGCGTTTAATCGCGGTGCCGCGAGGGCCACGTCGGTGGGCGCGGCGGCGGCTTTTGTGGTGCCAGGTGGCTGCACCTTCAGCGCCGCCAAGGCTTGAAACGCCGAGCGCGCCTGCCCGCCCAGATCGGCCTTCAGCGCGGCCAGGTTGCGCCCCACGCCGAGTTGTCGGCCATGCTCGTCGACGACCCGAAAATTCATGAACAGGTGCGGCAGCAATTGCTCCAGCCTGAAGTCGCCTCGCTTCACATCGACCTGGCTTTTGTCACGCACGCTTTTCAGCAACACATCGACCAGGCTGCCGGTACCGAAGGCGTGTGCGGCATTCACTTCTGCGACGAAGGCGTCGGCAAAGTCGGGCAGCGGCACCAGCCGCGATCGAGGCCGCTGGTGCAGGCTCTTGACCAGCGCCAGCACCTTGTCCTTCAACATGCCGGGCACCAGCCATTCGCAGCGCTCGTCATTGACCTGGTTCAGCGCGTAGATCGGCAGTGTCACGGTGACGCCGTCTTTCGCGTCGCCCGGCTCGTGCAAATAGGCTGCGGCGCAATCGACGCCGCCCATGCGCAGCGTCTTGGGGAATGCAGCGGTGGTGATGCCTGCCGCTTCATGGCGCATCAGCTCATCACGCGCCAGCAACAGCAACTGCGGCTGGCGCTTGCTTTCATGCCGGTGCCAGCGCTCGAACGTGTGCCCGCTGTGCACATCGGCGGGCAGTTGCTGGTCATAGAAGGCGTGGATCAACTCATCGTCCACCAGCACGTCCTGGCGGCGCGACTTGTGCTCCAGCTCCTCGACCTGCGCGATCATTTTTCGGTTCGCTGCCAGAAACGGCAGTTGCGTGTCCCAGCCCTCGCCGACCAGCGCTTCGCGAATGAACATCTCGCGCGCCGCGGCCGGATCGACGTTGCCGAAATTCACGCGCCGATTGCTGTAGATCACGATGCCGTACAAGGTGGCGCGCTCGAGCGCAATCACCTCGGCGGCCTTCTTTTCCCAGTGCGGTTCCAGCAGTTGCGTCTTGATGAGATGCCCCGCCAGGCCGGGCAGCCATTGCGGCTCGATGGCCGCGATGCCGCGCCCGAACAAGCGCGTGGTTTCGACCAGCTCGGCCGCCACGATCCAGCGACCCGGCTTCTTCGACAGGTTCACGCCCGGGTGGCGATAAAAGCGAATTCCGCGCGCGCCCAGGTACCACTCGTCTTCGTCGCTCTTCAAGCCGATGTTGCCCAGCAAACCGGCCAGCATCGACAGGTGCAATTGCTCGTAGGTGGCGGGTGCGCCGTTCAGGCGCCAACCGTGTTCGGCGATCACGGTGTGCAATTGCGAATGAATGTCGCGCCACTCGCGCACACGCCGCGGCGAGATGAAGTTTTCACGCAGCAGTTGCTCTTGCTTGCGGTGCGAAAGCTTGTGCTCGGCAGTTCCGCCCCGCGCCGCTTCCAGCCACTTCCACAGCTTCAGGTCGCCGAGGAATTCCGACTTCTCGTCGTCGAACTTCTTGTGCGCCTGGTCGGCTGCCTGCTGGGCTTCCAGCGGGCGGTCGCGCACGTCTTGCACGCTCATCGCGCTGGCGATGATCAGCACCTCGGTCAAGGCGTCGCGCGTGCGCGCTTCCAGGATCATCCGGCCCACGCGCGGGTCGAGCGGCAACCTGGCCAGCTCGCGTCCGATGGCTGTCAGCTCGTTTTGCTCATCCACCGCGCCCAGCTCGGCCAGCAGTTGGTATCCATCGGCCACGGCACGGCGCGGCGGCGCCTCTAAAAACGGAAAGTCTTCCACCAAACCCAGCCCGAGCGACTTCATGCGCAGGATCACGCCGGCCAGCGACGAACGCATGATTTCCGGGTCGGTGAAGCGGGGCCGCGCGATGAAATCCTTTTCTTCGTACAGCCGGATGCAGATGCCATTGCTGACGCGGCCGCAGCGCCCGGCCCGCTGATTGGCGGCCGCCTGGCTCACGGCTTCGATCTGCAACTGCTCGACCTTGTTGCGGTAGCTGTAGCGCTTGACGCGCGCCGTGCCGGCATCGATGACGTATTGAATGCCGGGCACCGTCAACGACGTTTCGGCCACATTGGTGGCCAGCACGATGCGCCGCGCGCTGTGCGGCTCGAACACCATGTCCTGCTCTTGCTGGCTCAGCCGAGCAAACAGCGGCACCACTTCCACACCGGGTGGATGGTGACGCCGCAGGTGATCGGCGGCCTCTCGAATCTCGCGCTCGCCGGGCAGGAAAACGAGCACGTCGCCCGAGCCTGCGATGCCACCCAAACCATCGCGCCACAACTCGTCCACCGCATCGCCGATGGCGTGGTTCAGCCCGTACTCGCGGCTTTCCTCGAAGGGCCGCCACCGCTGCTCGACCGGGAACAGGCGGCCCGAAACCTGGATCACGGGTGCCGGCCCATCGCTGGAGGCGAAGTGCTGCGCAAAGCGATCGGCGTCGATCGTGGCCGAGGTGACGATCACTTTCAGATCGGGGCGACGCGGCAAAATTTGTCGCAGGTGCCCGAGCAGAAAGTCGATGTTCAGGCTGCGCTCGTGCGCCTCATCGATGATGAGCGTGTCGTAGGCCCGCAGCAGCGGGTCGGTTTGCGTTTCGGCCAGCAAAATGCCGTCGGTCATCAGCTTCACGCTGGCGCCGGGCGTCAGGCGGTCTTGAAATCGCACCTTGAAACCCACCACTTCGCCGAGCGGCGTGTTCAGCTCTTGCGCAATGCGTTTGGCCACGCTGGACGCCGCGATGCGCCTGGGCTGCGTGTGGCCGATCAGCTTGCCGGTGTTGGCTTTGCCGCGCCCGAGCTGCAAGGCGATCTTCGGCAACTGCGTGGTCTTGCCCGAGCCGGTTTCACCGCAGACGATGACGACCTGGTGCTG